>CAIMCT010000504.1 GCA_903839535.1 uncultured Desulfobacteraceae bacterium | reverse complement strand
ATGCCGGTTCGCAGTATACCGCCGAGCGATTGATTTGTGTCTGGAAATTCACCCCTTTTCTTTTGACGATATCAACATAAATCCACCGTCTTTTTTTCTGGATATTCGAAATAAAGGCATTCGATTGATCTGAAACTTCCGGTTGAAGACTCTGCACCACAAAATCACGTCCTTCCAGAAGTCTGCCGACAACTGTTTTCAGTATGACTAAATCTGTAGGACCCTCCACGACGAATGCAATACGAAGTGGATTAGACATTGGCTACCCCTCCCAGATGTCCCATGGCCCACAATCGTGAAAGGGTCCATCCTTGTTCCGCCATTTTTTTGAATCTGTCAAGCTCGATGCGATTGATGACGGCTCGCCCTTTTTCTGTCCTGGAAACGGTAAATAACCGAACCCGATCATTTTGAAGCGGAAGGCCATCCAAAGACAATGGATTTTGAGTCGTCAGGAAAATCTGGCGGGAGTAAGGTGAGTTCAAATTGATGTCAGCATAAAACCACCACCAGGCACTTACGCTATCGCCTGTAAATGAAGATGAGCGCAAGCAACCTACCGCATAGCCGATCGTGCGGCCTCGGCCAGAAAGCCAGAGCGCGACTCGCCATGAGCTTTGGCGTAGGTGTCGATCTTCGCCAGCAAGCGGCGCGGCAGGGTGATGTTGATCTTCTCGGCGCGCCCATCGAAGCGGAACACATCCACCTCAACCGCCGCCCACACACCATCGACAAAGTCGGGATTCTCCCGATGCTCGGCAATGGCCTTGGGAACTGGCACATCACCTCCATCCTCGACCATCCCTTCCAGATGCAGGTCAATAGCCTCCAGCACGGAATCCAGCGCCGCGTCGAAGGTGTCGCCCGACGAGAAGCAGCCGGGAAGATCGGGCACCGTCACGCCGAAGCGGATGCCATCATCAGAATGCAATACCACGGGAAAACGCATGATCTTCTCCTATTTCCAACCCGCCTGTTTCTTGATGCTGTTCAGCGTACCGGCGGGAATGTCGCTGTCAGGGTGCTTGACCGTTACCAAGCCCGGCTTGGCTAAATGCTTGAACTGGTGATGCGAGCCTTTGACCCGCGCCAGAAACCAGCCATCGGCTTCGAGTTGCTTGATGATTTGTTTGCTGTTCATAGTGGTTATTATAACCACTTAACGAATAAAAGCAACACCATAACCTCTTTGATTCATTTAGGCTGCTGTTATTGTTAATGTGTTGCTGCGCTCGTTAAACTTTTCCATTGTTGAATTAAATCAAATCGTATATACAATAAAGATGATTTACGAATGGGATGAAGCCAAGCGTCTGGCAAACATCGAAAAGCACGGATATGATCTTTCATACGGCGATCTTGTGTACGAGTCACTCGACAAGGTTACATTTGAAAGTCATCGTCCGCATGAACGCCGATGGTGCGATGTTGCCATGATTGAGGGCGAGTTCATGGCTCTGACTCTCACCTATACCGTTCGAGGCAATGCTATTCGCTTTATCTCGCTGCGTAAAGCCAGTCGCAAGGAAAGGAGACACTACTTATGGGCAAAATCGTTAGAATGACTTCTGAGGAAATCAAAGCCATGCGTGCAGCAGGCGGCGACATGACTGACTGGGAACGCGTCCGCAACTTAACCGAAGAAGAAGTTGAACGAATGGCAATGGAAGACACTGACAACTTTCTGAAAACCGATGAAGACTTGGCACGAATCACAGTCCATCGTCCAGGACTCCGTGGACCACAAAAAACCCCTACAAAAAAGTCGTTGGCAATTCGACTTTCGCCTGATGTAGTCGAATACTTCAAGGCAACAGGAGCCGGATGGCAATCACGCATTGACTCCGCCCTTCGTGACTGGATGTCCGGGCATCCGACGAAACAGGTCTGACTCATGTAATTTCAAATGAATTATGTAGATGCGCCAACCGTTCTGCTTTCCCTGATTCCTTTGAAGACGGGCCTTTGGCTTGTATGATTCAGCATTTTGCCGAAGGTCCCCGTCCATAGCCGTCCATGGTCACCATTATGGGTACGTCACGCCTTAAAGCATCGCCGAGAGTTTGAGCCACGCAGAGACTGTAATAGCCGAAAGCAGGGTGCTGACCGAAACAGTAGCCACGGCAAAGTCCATATCGCCGTCAATTTCATGAGCCATAACCACAGCAATGGTTGCTGTCGGAGTGGCCAAAAGAATCAGACCCGGCAGATAATCCTGGGCGGATAGTCCCAGAAACCGGAAGCCCAAAAACCCCAGCCCTGGCAGGACGATCAGTTTTATGATACTTGCAGACATAACCGACGCGATTCGAGACCAAACCAGGTCAAAAGTCAAGGATGCTCCGATGATCAGCAAAGCCATGGGAAGCGCCAGCCCGCCGATTATTTCCAGCGTTTGATCTATTACCTTTGGAATGGGAATCCCCAAAAGAGATGCCAGAATTCCGGCTATGGAAGAAAGAATAACGGGATTACCCAGTATTTTCACAAGGACAAGGCTCGATTTTCCTTTGATTGCCGCATTATCCGAGTAGTATTGCAGGATGCTTATGGCCAGAAGATTCTGAAGAATCATTACGAATCCCGCGATGATGCTGGCCCGGACCAGCCCCTCGTCTCCCAGCGCATAAAAGGCTATGGCTAGCGCAATGTATCCTATGTTGCCATGAAATGCACTTTGAACAAATGTTCCCCGCTGTCCCGTCCGCGCCGCCCGGATAAAACCGGCTGCAAACCAGGTAAGGCCGAACACTATCAGAACGGCCATTAGCGTAACCAGAACCACACGGATGTCAAACTGGGTGGTGATGGTGGCCTTGGCGATTGATCGGAAGATCATTGCCGGTATCGCCAGATAAAAGACCAGCCGGTTACCAGGGCCTAAAAACGCCTGAGGAATGAACCCCATGCGATGAAACGCCCAGCCCAGCAGAATAACAAAAAAAATTGGCAGTATAGTGGAAAGAATTGTCATGACTTTACCGTGAAAATACTTTTAAACCAGAAATACACGAAAAAAATGTTCTTTGCGCCTTTGCGTGAGAAACAATTTTCATTCATGGGGGCGGTATAGACCATGCCATGAGCGTTTATGATCATCAGAAGTTTAATTGCTGCGCTCAGTATAAATTGACTTTTTTTCAAGTTAATCGTAAAAATACTACAACATATATTCAGTTTAATATCAATACTCCCAAACATTCTGAATCGGAGCAACTCATGAAAATATTTCATAGTGTGGATCGAACCATTGGTTTAACTCCTCTTGTCCGCCTCAACCGGATATGCGAGAGCATGACGGCGGAAATTGTCGCCAAACTTGAATTTTTCAATCCGCTTGGCAGCGTCAAAGACCGAATCGCCGCCAGCATGATCGAATCTGCTGAAATTGCGGGGCTGATTCTGCCGGATACACATATTGTAGAGCCGACCAGTGGCAATACCGGCATTGCTCTGGCCTTTATCTGCGCGGCAAAGGGATACCGCCTTTCCCTGACCATGCCGGAGACCATGAGCATTGAGCGCAGAAAGCTCCTGAAACATCTCGGTGCGGAGTTGATCCTGACTCCGGGTTCAAAAGGCATGAAAGGCGCAATTGAAACCGCTCTGAACATTGTTGCGGGCGACAGTCATGCTTATATGCCAAATCAGTTTGAAAATCCGGCCAACCCAAGAGCACATCGTGAAACAACAGGCCCTGAGATATGGAACGATACGGACGGGCAAGCGGATATTCTTGTAGCAGGTGTTGGAACTGGCGGAACACTTACCGGCATTTCTCAGTTCATCAAAGTCCGAAATCCTATTTTCAGATCCATTGCTGTTGAACCAGCAGACTCTCCGGTACTGGCCGGAGGCAAGCCGGGGCCGCATAAAATTCAGGGAATTGGTGCAGGATTCATTCCCGGAGCGCTGGATCGCTCGCTGATAGATGAGATAATTCCGGTAACCAACGACCAGGCATTCGAAACAGCCCGAAACCTTGCGCGGTTGGAGGGAATTCTGTGCGGCATCTCATCGGGCGCTGCTGTCTGGGCAGCCATGGAAGTGGCCAAACGTAAAGATTCGGAAGGCAAAAGAATCGTTGTCATCCTTGCCAGTACCGGCGAACGATACATCAGCACCGACCTATTTCAGTGATGCCTTGACGCCTCCGTAGAAAGTCCAATATCTGCGTTGAGCTGCATCCTTCGTCATTGCGGCGTACCCAAAAGTACGCCTCACTCCTCAGGATTTGCTCGCCTTGATCTTGAACTTTCTACGAAGGCGTCAGATTCAATTTGGGAGGCGTCAGATTCAATTTGGGAGGCGTCAGATTCAATTTGGGAGGCGTCAGATTCAATTTGGGAGGCGTCAGATTCAATTTGGGAGGCGTCAGATTCAATTTGGGAGGCATCAGATTCAATTTGGGAGTATCAATATGGGTAATTGGGAGGGTCAATATGGGTATGAATAATGCTGTTTTTCTGGAAGTCATTGAATGGTTCGATGAAACCGGCAGGGAGCTGGTCCACCGCATTCCTGAATCCGGTTCGGGTGAAATCAAGTTCGGCGCGCAGTTGACGGTTCGGGAAAGCCAGTCTGCTGTTTTTTTCTATCAGGGCAAGGCAGTTGCTGCTTTTGGACCGGGCCGCCATTCCTTAAAAACCCTGAATATTCCGATATTGACCAAAATCCTGAGTACACCATGGGCAATGACCAGCCCCCTTCGGGCCGAGGTGTATTTTGTCAATCTGAAAACGTTCACCAATCTCAAATGGGGAACACGGGACCCTGTGGCTTTCAAGGATTCCGAACTCGGACTCATTAGGCTGCGGGCATTTGGGATTTTTAACCTGCAAGTCATAAATCCCGGTCTTTTCATCAATTCCCTGGTCGGTACCCAGGGAATTCTTGGCACGGAAGAAATCGAAGACTATCTTAATCAGGTGATTGTATCCCGTCTTAACGATTATCTCGGTGAGACTCTGGATACCCTTTTGAATCTTCCCGCCAGATATGACGAGATGTCTGAAGCTCTGGCCGTGCGCCTTAAAAATGATTTTTCCCGTTTCGGCCTCTCGCTTGAACAGCTTTTCATCAACGCCATCACCCCTCCGCAGGAAGTCCAGCAGGCCATTGACGACAGAAGCCGAATGGGGGTCATACAGGATATGAACAAACTGATGCAGATGAAGACCGCCATGGCCATTGAAAAAGCAGCAGAAAACAAAAGCGCAACCGGCGCAGGCATGGAGACCGGACTCGGATTCATGATGCCAGGGATGATGGCACCTTACATCGCAGGAGCAATGCACTCGCCGCAACAAAGTGCTCCCGCAGAGGCAGGGGCTGCTTGTCCAAATTGTCAGAACGCCGCGCCCACGGATGCCAGATTTTGTCCTCAATGCGGCCACCCGCTGCAAACCCATATTCCCTGCATTCAGTGCGGAAAAACGCTCACTGCCAAAGACAGGTTCTGCCCTGAATGCGGCCATTCAACGACCGGGAAAAAATAGAAGGGGCAATCCATCAACCTTTTAATCGACTATCAATGCCCTCAGTGCGGCGCGCCAGCTTTGCTGGAGGAAACCGACAGGCTCTTTACCTGCATGTACTGCCGGGTTAAATCCTGTTTGCTTCCCAAGGGGTTTTTTCGATATGTGCTTCCGCATGTCGCCGCTCCCGGAAGGGAAGTTGTGTTTTTTCCTTATTGGCGTTACAGGGGAACACGGTTTTCCTGCATTGAAAACGATATCCGGCATCAGTTTGTCGATGTAACCCATCAGGCCGTTGAGTCTCCGTATTTTCCAGCTTCGATGGGTTTAAGGGCGCAGGCCATGAGACTGGCGTTTATTCCGCCACATACTCCGGGACGGTTTCTTGCGCCAACTTTATCGCTCAAGGATATCCTCATAGCCCAGGAGTTCCGTTCTAAAACAGCAACGGCCAGCCAGAGAGAGTATCACCATTCTCACGTTGGCGAAGTCCTCAGTTTGATCTATTCCCCTTTTTATATCGAAGCAAAGGTGGTTGACGCCATTTTGAACCGTTCGGTTTCAGGTCCGCTTCCGGATTCTTTTATGAACACACTGCCTAAGTTCGATCCGCCAGACTGGAGGATTCAGTTCCTCTCCGCCCTTTGCCCTTCCTGCGGTTGGGATTTGTCCGGAGAGCGCAACGCCATCGTACTGACATGTACCAACTGCAACTCGGCCTGGCAACCTGTTGGCGGCAGTCTGAAGCCGGTTCCTGTCGGTTTTTTGTTAAATGACAGCGCGGATATTTTCCTGCCGTTCTGGCGAATCAAAGCCGATGTTTCCGGGATTCCGCTGTCTTCCTATGCAGACCTGGTTCATCTGGCTAATCTGCCACGGGTGATACAGAAGGGATGGGATCAGGTGGAGTTTCGTTTCTGGTCTCTTGCGTTCAAGCTTAGCCCAAAAGCATTTTTGTCGCTTTCCATCCGAATGAACCTGACGCAGCCTCAAGAGGAACCAAAATTAGGGAATCCTCCGGGACCGTTTTATCCAACTACGCTATCGGTTGCCGAAGCTGTTGATACCCTGAAAACCAGCCTGGCCGGCATGATGAAACCAGTTGAAACCGGATTTGGAAAACTGCCGCAGATTTACATCAAGGCGCTTAGGTTTGTTCTGGTATATGTTCCCTTTCGAAGCGGACAGCACGAATGGCTTCATCCGGGCTATAACATTGCTATCAACAAGAATATGCTGTCTCTGACGGATCATTAGACAAATCAGGGGTAAGGTGCAATACCGTTCGGCATGATAATTGCCCTTATTTAAATTGGGAAAGTTCCCAAGCAGTATTTGCATCGAAAGGTTTTAACAACCACCTTCTTAGAACAGTTAACCAATGAATACCAATTTTCCAATACTTTCCTAATTTATCTCCAAGCATAGTGACTAACCCTCTGACATATATTCTGCCAGTTTTGGTGCTGGCATCTTTGTGTAACCCTCTATTTATGCTGTTTTTAGTGCACGGTAGGTCAGCAGCAGCTTCTTTATGCTCATCACTGATTTGCTCACATTCCTGTTTGAAAGCCAATAGTAGGGTGTGAACCATCATATACAGGTAAAACTGGACCTGATTAGCCGTGCTTTGATAGTGAGCCCAATGCATAGTAGCGATAGCTGGAAAGAGGGATCCATCTACAAGCAGAATCTGACCAAGGTGTTGAATATCTGGGATGCAAATGAAGCTGATAACTTTAATCGACTGATAGAATATTGATCTGAATAATTGCGGATCATAACGAACAAATGCCTCTGAATACATT
>CAIMCT010000503.1 GCA_903839535.1 uncultured Desulfobacteraceae bacterium | reverse complement strand
CCTTTGAAAAGGGGGGCCAGGGGGGGGATTTAGTGGTTGTTGGTAGCTTATCCCCGTTTTCAAATCCCCCTTAATCCCCCTTTTCTAAAGGGGGAAATCAGTCATAATCATCTGGATGGAACGACGATCAATGCCGCCAAAATATATAAAACTGGTGGCCTGGAAATAAAGGATACACTCAGAAAGTGTCAACAAGAAAATGAAGGATGCTGAGGCAGGGTATATATCCGCCATGTCCTTACCCATTCTGAATATGACAGGGGGAAATGGAAAAAATGAACAGCGTAGCAGAAAGCATCCTGGAACACTGGAGTCCGATCAGCCACCTTTTTTCCGTCAGCAATGAGGACGAATATGACGAGGCGGTTGAACTTCTGAACAGTCTTATTGACGAAATCGGTACCGATGAGCGGCACCCTCTGTATGACTTTCTTGACATACTCGGCACGGTGATACACTCTTACGAGGAAAAAAATTATCCTGCACCTGACTGTGACGGCATCGGAATGCATTGCTTTCTTATGGACGGACACGGACTCACACCGTCCGATCTGCCGGAAGTAGGTTCCGAAAAAACGGTTTCGGAAATAATCAGCGGCGAAAGAGAACTTTCTGTGAGACATGTCCGCGCCCTGTCCGAACGTTTTCATGTATCGCCTGCGGTATTCGTATAAGTGCATGTTCTTCAATCTGCTGCTATCAGGATGATATAGACATAGACTTGAATGTATGGTTATTTCCAGTATTTATGAAAATGATGGACTGGCCCGTGCCCGTTTCCGATTTGATAGGCCGAGCCTGCCTCCAGCGCTTCGGTGATATAGGTTTTCGCTTGCATGACGGCATCCTCAAGCGAATTACCTTTCGCCAACTGTGCGGCGATTGCAGAGGATAGGGTGCAACCGGTTCCGTGGGTATTGCGGGTATCAATTCTTTTTGATTCAAACCTGCTTATACGATCATTTTTTGTCGTGTACAATAAATCCATGATACTATTTTCTGATTCAGACCGGGATATCGCATGTCCGCCCTTCAGAACAACCGCTTGCGCGCCGAACACAGATAGATTTTTGCAGGCGGTTTCAAGCTGAGAACTGTCGGCCCCGAGCAGAGTCTCAACCGGTTGATTCAGCAGTATGGCTGCTTCCGGCAAATTGGGTGTAATCACTGAAGCGATGGGAAAAAGAATGGTTTTTAATGCATCCACCGCGTCATCCTGAAGAAGCTTGTCTCCGCCGGTTGAGACCATCACAGGATCGACCACAATATTTGGGGTTCGGTAGTATTTGAGCCGTTCGGTAACTGTGATAATTACTTCCGGGGAATGCAGCATGCCTATTTTTACGGCGTCAACGCCGATGTCTTCCATAACGGCGTCAATCTGTAGCGAAATGAATTCCGGTGAAACCGGATAAATACCGGTCACTGCCTGAGTATTTTGAGCGGTCAGGGCGCAGATCACGGACATGCCGTAGCATTCGAGGGCAGCGAATGTCTTCAAGTCCGCCTGAATTCCTGCGCCTCCGCCGCTATCTGAGCCGGCAATGGTCAAAAGCCTGTAATATTTCATGGAGTTATTCCTTACTTATACTTTGAGCTGTCAATGACTGAGTTTTTATTCACCGCTGGTCACCTTACGTTCCAGACAGGGTAAAGTAAAATGTCGCGCCCTTGCCTACTTCAGCCTCCGCCCGGATATTGCCCCCGTGCCGGTGAATGACGCGCTGAACAATGGCCAAGCCGATACCGGTTCCGGGAAATTGAGACTCGGGATGAAGGCGCTGAAACGGCGTGAACAGTTTGTCTGACAACGACATATCAAAACCCGCTCCATTGTCCCTGATAAAACATAAGGTTTTTGGGTTTGTCAGTTCGGTTCCACGACTATCTACGCCAAATTCA
The DNA here is from genome assembly GCA_903839535.1 of uncultured Desulfobacteraceae bacterium. Taxonomy (GTDB): domain Bacteria; phylum Desulfobacterota; class Desulfobacteria; order Desulfobacterales; family Desulfatirhabdiaceae; genus RAAP-1. Next base: position 20,026 of record CAIMCT010000503.1, on the reverse strand, counting down.
ATTCGGGCATCGGTCTTTTGGGATGTATATTTCCAGGCGTTGTTAACCAGGTTCTCCATGGCCAGCCGGATCAGGTTCATATCCGCCATAACCATTACATTCGGCTCGGTGATTAGCTCGACCTTTCGATTAGGAGATGCATCCTGAAATGCGCCGGAAATGCTTCGAACCAATCCGCTAAGATCAATCGGTTCAAGCCGCATATCGTTTCGCATGATTCTGGACAAACGAAGCAGATCGTCTATGATCTGCTCCAGCCGCTGGGATGCCGCACGGATCCGGTGCAGATAACCTTTTTCGGTTTCATCCAGCTTTTCCGTATATTCTTCCAGAAGCATGAGGCTAAAGCCGTCTATGCTGCGCAGTGGCGCTCTAAGATCATGAGACACTGAGTAGGAAAACGCTTCCAACTCCTTGTTGCTCAAGTCCAGTTCCCGGATTTTTTCCTCAAGGAACCGGTTCAGTTTCATAACTTCGGCCTGGGCACGGGAGCGCTCCAGAATTTCCTGCTCCAATTGCTGATTTATGGCATTGATCCGCCGGGCGTTTGTTTCGATTTCCTGTCTCATGGTAAACAGATTGGCAAAGGCTTTGACCTTGGTCCTCAGGATATCCGGAACAATTGGCTTGAATAAAAAGTCCACTGCGCCCAGGCCGTAGCCTTTGAGCATCGTCTCATTGGTTTGAGACTCGGCAGTAATGAAAATAATGGGCGTATTTGTGGTCTGTCTGCGCTGCCGGATGAGTGCAGCGGTTTCAAATCCGTCAATTCCCGGCATCTGGACATCCAGCAGGATGGCGGCAAAATCTTTCTCCAAAATCTGTTTCAGGGCTTCTTCTCCCGATTTAGCCATGACCAGATTCTGATCAGTTGCACCCAGTACTTCTTCCAAAATCAGAAGGTTTTCGGGCCGATCATCCACCAGAAGGATGTTTGGTTTGTTGTGAGTGGATTGGTTCATAAACTCCGTTTACTGTTAAAAAATTCCCAGTGTATCGTTTCCCATATCCGGGAGTGAATGTCCTGGTGGTTTACGCCATTTCCTTTTTTGATAATGAGATATTCAGACCGTTCCGGCGCCGGTCTGGTTATCCAAAACTGCAATGACGTACAGGACAAAAACACAAAAATGATTTGAAATCAATCTTTATTTAAGATAGAGACAGTCTGTGCAGATAAGATAATGATCTGTTCAACAATCCCAATAGGAAATGATCCATGAGGATACTGTACATCGAAGACAATCTGGATGAAATTGAACTGGTCAGCGCCGAGATGAAAAAAAATGCGCCGCAGCACAGTCTGGATGTGGTTCACACCCAGCAGGAAGCGATGAACCGACTAACTACACATCAGAATTACGATCTGGTTCTGACCGATATGCGCCTTCCTGATGGCGATGGCCTCGCCGTTCTGTCCCACATCCGGGGCAGGTCTCTTCCCCTTGCAGTGGTGTTGATCACCGGTCAGGGGGATGAGGACACCGCCGTTACCGTGATGAAAACCGGGGCCGATGATTATGTCGCCAAACGCGGTATCTACTGGAAACGGCTTCCTGAAGTTCTGGAAAATGCTTTGAACCACTTCCGTCGTCATATCCGGATCAGTAGCCCTCTGCGTGTTCTGTATGTGGAGGATGAAAGCAGCGATATCCTTATAACCAAAAGACATTTCGCCAAAACCGCACCCCACATTCTGATAGATACCGTCCATTCCGGCGCCGAGTTTCTAAAACGGCTTTCCAATACCAACCCAGCATCACATTATGACATTTTGCTGATTGATTACCGCCTACCTGACATCAGCGGCCTGGATCTGGTCAAGGAAATCTATCATATCCGCCGCATTGATATTCCGACTGTCATCCTTACCGGGAAGGGCGATGAGGATGTCGCCGTTGCGGCCCTTCGGATGGGGGTAACGGATTATGTGACCAAACACACCGCCTATCTGAACAAACTTCCTCTTGTGCTGGAAAGCGCTTGCTATAGCTTCAATCTGGCCCATAAAAATATTGCACTGCTGGAAAGCGAGGCCAGATATCAGTCCCTGGTGGAGCAGGTTCCAGCTATCATTTACACCTCATGCCTGGATGCAGCCGGGACTACCCAGTTTATCAGCCCCCAGATTGAACCGATTCTGGGCTTTACCCCATCGGAATGGCTGGGCAGCCCCGGCTTATGGCTCAGACAGCTCCATCATGAAGACCGGGACCGGGTTCTTGAGATGATTGCGGCAGGTAAACTGTCTGGTAAGCAGTTTTCTCATGAATACCGAATGTTCGACCGCAATGGATGTATTCACTGGATACGGGATAATGCGGTAATTGCTCTGGATAAGGCTGGGCAGCAGTTTTATCTTCAGGGAATCATGCTTGATGTATCGGAACAGAAGACGGCGGAAACCACGCTGTTTCTCACTCAGGAACGGCTCCGCACCATTTTTGAAAATGCGCCCATTGGAATCGCCATTGTTCAGGACTCGAAAATAGTCTTTGTCAATCCCGCCGCGATCAGTCTGTTTGGTTATAATGAAGATGAATTCATTGGGTTGCAGGCGATAATGCTGATTGCGCCGGAAGAAAGAGATATGATTCTTCAACGCTATAATAACCGGATGGCAGGAAAACCCGAACCGAGCGCTTATGAAACCAGGGGGCGGAAACGTGACGGAGAGATATTTGACATCATGATGCGGGTGGTCGGAATTCAACACCAGGATATGCCTGCAGCTCTGCTCTTTATGACCGATATAAGCCATGAGAAAAACCTGCAATTGCAACTCATTCATTCCCAGAAATTGGAGGCGATGGGCGCTCTTGCCGGAGGCATATCACACGATTTCAACAACATTCTTAGCGCAGTTCTGGGTTATACACAGTTGGCCATGGATTCAATCGAACCCGGAAACCCAATTTATGGATATCTGCAAGAAGTTACATACGCCGGACATCGGGCAAGCGATCTGGTGAGACAGATACTGATATTCAGTCGGAAAGGCAGTATAGACAAGCACCCGCTGCAACTGGATATGCTGCTGAAAGAAGTCCTTAAAATGATGCGCTCATCCCTGCCAACGACCATTGAGATGCGGCAGAATATCCGGATATCTCCGCAGGCGCTTCCCGGAATGATTCTGGCCAATCCTACCCAGATACATCAAGTGATCGTGAACCTTTGCACCAACGCAGGATTCGCCATGCGGGAAACCGGAGGCATACTGGAAGTGGGACTTGTGGACGTAGAACTGGATGACGATGATATTTCCCGCATTCTGTATCTGACAACTGGCTCCTATCTGCAATTGACGATAAAGGATACGGGCGCTGGCATTGATCCGGCAATTCGTGACCGGATATTTGAACCCTATTTCACCACAAAGGATGTCGGAGAGGGTACAGGTCTTGGCCTTGCCGTGGTGCATGGCATCGTGACCAATCATCATGGGGCTATTACGGTGCAGAGCGAACTGGGTAAAGGCTCTACATTCACCGTGTATTTCCCCCGGATTAAGGACGTGAAGAAAACAGGCGTGAAGGTCGAACAGCCTGTCCTGAAGGGAAGAACACGGATTCTCCTGGTCGATGACGAAGAGGGGTTGGTGCGTATGTGGACTGACCTTCTTACACCTCTCGGCTATCGGGTTTCCGGGTACATTCACAGCTCCGAAGCACTGGATGCATTCAGCCAACAGCCGGATGCATTCGATATTATCATCACTGATTACACCATGCCCCGAATGACCGGAATGGTTCTGGCTAAGGAAATTCAGAATATCCGGCCCGGCATGCCCGTCATTTTGTGTACCGGACTTGGCGACCCGATGGCTCCGGAAATGCTGAAAGCAGCCGGCATTTGCGAGGTTCTCCAAAAACCGGTAGGGCTTTCAGCTATGACTGTGGCGATAAGGGGCGGAAGTCTTAAAAGCCATTGACCGTTGACGGTGAACGGTCAACGGTCAACGGTTTTTATAGACGGGTCTTTCGATACAGGCTCTTCTGATCATTCACTTCAGTATAGTCGTTTTCATGTGGCGTGAAATGAAGATTTTCTTTTTCGCCCAGACATAGAATACCCAGGTGAATCAGGCTTTGATACAAAATGACATGGACCCGGTTCTGTAGTTCCCTGTTGAAATAGATCATGACATTGCGGCAGAAAATCACATGAAATTCATTGAAGGAGCCGTCTGTTACCAGGTTGTGCTGGGCAAAGACAATGTTCTTCATCAGTTCCGGCGAAAATCGCGCGTGATCATATTTGGCGGTATAATAGTCGGAGAAAACGCTTTTTCCACCGCTTTCGGTATAGTTCAGCGTATAGTCTCTCATCTTGCCGACAGGAAAAATCCCGCTTTTTGCTTTTTCCAAAACAGCCTCGTTCATGTCCGTGACATAAATGCGGGACCGTTCGTACAAGCCTTCCTCGCGTAGAAGAATGGACATGGACAGCACTTCTTCCCCGCAGCCGCATCCAGCCAGCCAGATTCTCAAAAACGGATAGGTTCGAAGCACTGGAATGATTTTTTCCCGAAAAATTTTAAAGCAAGCGGGATACCGGAACATGGTGGATGTTGTGATGGAAAAATCCATCATTAACTTATTCATGACTGCTGGATCCCGGATTACCCGATCCAGCAGCGCCGTTATGGTTGGTAGAGACTCGTCTTCCATGCATTTGAGGATACGCCGCCTCATGGTGGACGGGGCATAATTCCGAAAATCATACCCGTACCGCTGATACACGGCTTCCAGAAGAAGCCTTACCTCAATTGCTTCGATTTCATTTTTGTTCATATATGTCACGGCGCATCACATCGCTCGTCACCGGGGCAGCTTGACGATTAGTGTTTATACAACCAGACTCGCATCAAGGACAGCAACTGTTCGCTATTTACCGGCTTGCTGATATAGTCGGACGCACCGGCCACAATACATTTTTCACGATCGCCCTTCATGGCCTTGGCCGTGAGCGCTATAATGGGAAGAGCTTGATATTTTTCGTCTTTTCGAATCTGCCGGATAGTTTCGTAGCCGTCCATTTCCGGCATCATGATGTCCATCAGCACCAGATCAATATCCGGAGTTGATTTTAGCATAACGATGCTGTCTTTGCCATTTTCCGCATAAGAAACCTTCAGCTCATGGCTTTCAAGTACGCTTGTCAGGGCGAAAATATTGCGCATGTCGTCATCAACAATCAGAATATGCTTGTCCCTGAACACGGTTTCCTGCTCATGCAGTTGATTCAGGATAATCTGTTTTTCTTTGGGCAGCCTGGATTCCATACGGTGCAGAAACAGCGCTGTTTCATCCAGAAGACGAGCCTGAGACTGCTCCCCCTTCAGGATGATGGTGTGAGCATACTGCTGCAAGGTATGAGTCTCCTCCGATGTCAGATCCACAGCAGTATAGACTATGACAGGCATATCCCGAATGTTCATCTCTTCTGTCATCTGGTGAAGCACCACAAATCCGCTAATATCAGGCAGTTTCATGTCCAAAATCATACAGTCGAAGCGCTGCCTCGAAAGCAAATCCAGGGCCTCGCCACCAGTGCCAACGGCAGTGATGGTCACATCGCAGTTGCCGATGGTCCGGATGATTTCCTCCCGTTCAGCTTCATTGTCCTCTACCACCAGCAGATTCCTGATGCCCAGGCGGAGGAACCCGTCCAACTGATCGAAAGATCGCTCCAGCTCCTCAGCAGACACGGGCTTGGTAAGATAGGAAACGGCGCCAAGTTGAAGCCCTTTCTGCTTTTCATCGACCGCTGAAACAATATGGACCGGGATGTGCCGCAAATTCGAAATGGACTTCAGTCGCTCAAGAATGGTCCATCCGTCCATTACCGGCAGCAAGATGTCCAAAATTATGCCATCGGGTTTGAACTCGTTGGCCATGGCCAGGCCAGTGTCTCCCTTGTCCGCCCACAAGACTTTGAAGCTGCGGTCACGCGCCATGTCCATCAGAACACTTGCGAATTTCGGGTCGTCTTCCATTATCAGAAGTGTCCGGTCTCCAGGTGAGATCGTATAGCGGTCATCCTGCGTGTTCTCCTCGGCGTACAGGGCCGTATTTTCCATTTCTTTAGGTGTGGGTTTTTCCCGGCAAATCAGCGAATCATATGCCGCCATTGGAGCAAAATCATGGCCCGAATCATCGCCCGAATCATCAAAGGGCTCACCTTCGATATCTCTAATTTCTCCTCCTCCATCCTTTGGAGCCCGGTTGATCTGTGGCAGATACAAGGTAAATGTGCTGCCCCGGCCCTCTTCACTTTCCAGGTGAATCTCACCGCCCAACATACGGGCAATTTCGCGGCTTATAGTCAAGCCCAGACCCGTGCCGCCATACTTGCGGCTGGTAGTTCCATCCGCCTGCTGAAATGCTTCCCAGATAACTCTCTGATTGCCCATGGGAATACCAACGCCAGTATCCGCGACGCTGAAAGCCAGGATGGTTCTCGCGGTTTTCAGCACATCATTTTCAAAGCGCCTGTCGTACCTGGCCCGCTTGATATTCAGTGTAACGCCGCCTTTCTCCGTAAATTTAAAGGCATTCGACAAGAGATTGCGAAGAATTTGTTTTAGCCTCTGACCGTCTGTCCGGATTATGCCGGGTGTGCCTTCCACAATATTAACCGAAAAGTTCAGGCCCTTTTGCTCGGCAAGTTGTATAAAGCTCCGTTCCATTCCTGCCTTGACCTCGCCCAGCGCAATCTCGCCGAAGTTGAAATCCATCTTTCCGGCCTCAATCTTGGAAAGATCCAGAATTTCATTGATCAAATTCAAGAGGTCGTTCCCACTTCCATGAACCGTTTTGATGTATTGGAGTTGCTTGTCGGTCAGGTTTCCATCCTTGTTATCAGATACTAATTTGGACAGAAGCAACATACTGTTTAAAGGCGTACGCAACTCGTGACTCATGTTTGCAAGAAATTCGGATTTGTATTTGGAAGTGATGGCCAACTGTTCGGCCCGCTCGGCCAGACTGGCCTGCGTCAGCTCCAGTTCGCGATTTTTAATCTCCACATTCTTGCGCTGATCTTCTAACTGTCCTGCTTTCAGTTCCAGTTCCTGATTGGCTAATTGTAGCTCGCTCTGCTGTTGTTCAAGAATGCTTTGAGACTCTTTTAACGCCGATGTCTGACCCCCCAGTTCCTCGTTCGACCGTTTCAGCTCGTTCTGCTGATTCTGAAGCTCTTCGGTCAGGGATTGGGACTGCTTCAACAAATCCTCTGTTCTCATGCTGCCCAGAATCATGTTAATAACAACGCCCATGCTTTCCATAAGCTGTTCCAGAAAGGTGACATAGATGTCGCTGAAGCGGCTAAACGATGCCAGTTCCACCACCGCCATGACATTATTTTCAAAGAGAACCGGCAGGACCGCGATATTGAGAGGAGTTCCCTCCCCCAGTCCCGATGTAATTTTGATATAATCCATCGGCACATTGTTCAGGATGATGGGTTTTTTCTCGAACGCGGCCTGACCAACGAGACCCTCTGCAATCCGCCACCGGTTGGACACATTTTTCCGCTGAACATAGGCGTAGCTGCTCAGGAGTTTCAGATAGGTTTCCTCTCCCACGATTTCGGACACATAAAAGACACCATGATGGGCGCTGACTAATGGAGTAAGATCCGACATGATCATCTGCGCCACGGTTTCCAGATTGCGCTGGCCCTGGAGCATGCGGGTGAACCTGGCCAGATTGGTCTTCAACCAGTCTTGCTCCTCGTTGCGCTGCGTAGTATCCTTCAAGGTGCTGATCATTTGATTGACGTTGTCCTTCAGCTCCGCCACCTCTCCACGGGCTTCGACCGCTACGGACCGGGTTAAATCTCCCTTGGTCACAGCCGTGGCCACCTCGGCAATGGCCCGCACCTGGGTCGTCAGATTGGCAGCCATGGCATTGGTGTTGTCGGTCAGATCCTTCCAGACCCCGGAAACGCCTTTGACCAGGACCTGACCGCCCAGCTTGCCATCGGTGCCCACCTCGCGGGCCACTCGTGTGACTTCCGCTGCAAATGCGTTAAGCTGATCCACCATCTGATTGATGGTGTCCTTGAGTTCCAGGATTTCCCCTCTGGCCTCGACCGTGATTTTCCGGGACAGATCGCCGTTGGCGACCGCCGTGGTAACGACAGCGATGTTTCTTACCTGATCTGTCAGGTTGTTGCCCATGCGGTTGACGTTATCGGTCAAGTCTTTCCATACGCCCAGAGTACCCAGAATGTAGGCTTGACCGCCAAGTTTTCCATCGGTGCCCACCTCGCGGGCTACGCGGGTGACCTCAGAGGAAAAGGCGTTTAATTGATCCACCATCTTGTTGATAGTGTTCTTGAGCTGCAGAATTTCGCCCTGGGCCTCGACCGTAATCTTCTGAGACAAATCTCCAGTTGCAACGGCCGTTGTAACCAATGCGATGTTTCTTACCTGATCTGTAAGATTGCTGGCCATTCGATTGACGTTTTCGGTCAAATCCTTCCAGACCCCGGAAACGCCCCGGACATAGGCCTGTCCGCCAAGTTTGCCTTCGGTTCCCACCTCGCGGGCTACGCGGGTAACCTCAGTGGCGAAGGCGTTCAACTGATCGGCCATGCGGTTGATGGTGTCCTTGAGTTCCAGGATTTCACCCCTGGCCTCGACCGTAATTTTCTGGGATAGATCGCCGTTGGCAACCGCCGTAGTCACCTTGGTGATGTCCCGCACCTGGGATGTCAGGCTTCCGGCCATTGCATTGACGCTGTCTGTCAGGTTTTTCCAGGTTCCGGATACGCCCGTGACCTCGGCCTGGCCGCCCAGCTTGCCTTCGGCGCCTACTTCCTTGGCCACTCGTGTAACCTCCGAGGCAAAGGCATTAAGCTGATCCACCATCTGATTGATGGTCTCCTTAAGCTGCAATATCTCTCCACGGGCCGTGACCGTAATCTTGCGCGAAAGATCGCCACCGGCAACAGCCGTGGTCACCTCCGCAATATTTCGGACCTGACCGGTCAGGCTTCCGGCCATTGCATTGACGTTTTCGGTCAAATCCTTCCAGACGCCGGACACGCCCTTGACTTCGGCCTGCCCGCCCAGTTTACCGTCGGTACCAACTTCCCGCGCCACACGTGTGACCTCTGAGCTAAAGGCATTCAACTGATCCACCATGCGGTTGATAGTTTCCTTTAATTGAAGGATTTCGCCGCTGGCTGTGACCGTGATCTTGCGCGAGAGATCGCCTTCGGCAACAGCCGTAGTTACCTCAGCAATGTTTCGGACCTGGTTGGTAAGGCTTCCCGCCATTGCATTGACGTTTTCTGTCAAATCCTTCCAGACCCCGGAAACGCCCTTGACCTCCGCCTGTCCGCCCAGTTTGCCATCCGTGCCCACTTCTCTGGCCACCCTGGTAACCTCCGCCGCAAAGGCATTAAGTTGATCCACCATCTGGTTGATGGTGTCCTTCAACTTGAATATCTCGCCGCTGGCCTCAACGGTGATCTTTCGTGAAAGGTCGCCGTTGGCGACGGATGTTGTCACCAGCGCGATGTTTCTTACCTGATCAGTAAGATTGGCCGCCATGCGGTTGACGTTTTCGGTCAGATCCTTCCAGACACCGGACACGTCCTTGACTACAGCCTGGCCACCCAGTTTGCCGTCTGTGCCCACTTCCCTGGCTACACGGGTGACCTCCGCGGCAAAGGCATTTAGCTGATCCATCATCTGGTTCATGGTTTCCTTGAGCTGAAGAATTTCGCCCTTGGCCTCAACCGTGATCTTGCGCGAGAGATCGCCCTGGGCGACCGCCGTGGTTACTTCTGCAATGTTTCTTACCTGGTTGGTAAGACTGCCGGCCATGGCATTTACGTTATCCGTCAGATCCTTCCATACGCCCGACACATCCTTGACCATGGCTTGACCGCCCAAGACTCCATCGGTACCAACTTCCCGCGCCACACGTGTGACTTCCGCTGAAAAGGCATTCAACTGATCCATCATCTGGTTCATGGTTTCCTTGAGCTGAAGAATTTCGCCCTTGGCCTCAACCGTGATCTTGCGCGAGAGATCGCCCTGGGCGACCGCCGTGGTTACCTCTGCTATGTTTCGGACCTGGTTGGTAAGGTTGTTAGCCATGCGATTGACGTTTTCTGTCAGGTCTTTCCATACGCCGGAAACGCCCTTGACTTCGCCTTGACCACCTAAAATACCTTCGGTGCCAACTTCACGAGCCACGCGGGTTACCTCTGCGGAAAAGGCGTTTAGTCGGTCAACCATCTGGTTGATGGTTTCCTTGAGCTGAAGGATTTCGCCCCTTGCTTCAACTGTAATTTTTCGGGACAGATCGCCGTCCGCCACCGCCGTGGTTACCTCTGCAATGTTACGCACCTGGTTGGTAAGGCTGCCAGCCATGCCGTTGACGCTTTCGGTTAGATCTTTCCATACGCCGGACACTCCCTCCACCTCGGCCTGACCGCCTAATTTTCCGTCGGTACCCACCTCCCGCGCCACACGAGTGACCTGGGCTGCAAATGCGTTTAGCCGATCCACCATCTGGTTGATGGTATCCTTCAATTCAAGGATTTCACCCATAGCCTCGACCGTGATTTTCTGGGACAGGTCGCCGTTGGCCACGGCGGTTGTAACCAGAGCGATATTTCGGACCTGCGTGGTGAGGTTGTTGGCCATGCCATTGACGCTATCGGTCAAGTCCTTCCATACGCCGGACACATCCTCGACAACGGCCTGACCGCCCAGTTTGCCGTCTGTACCAACTTCCCGAGCTACACGAGTGACCTGGGCTGCAAATGCGTTTAGCCGATCCACCATCTGGTTGATGGTATTCTTCAGTTCCAGGATTTCACCCATGGCCTCGACCGTAATTTTCTGGGACAGATCGCCGGTGGCCACGGCGGTTGTTACCAGGGCGATGTTTCGGACCTGGCTGGTGAGGTTGTTGGCCATGCCGTTGACGCTGTCGGTCAAATCCTTCCAGACTCCAGACACGCCTTTTACATCGGCCTGCCCGCCCAGAACGCCCTCAGTGCCAACCTCGCGGGAAACCCTGGTGACTTCTGCGCCAAAGGCATTGAGCTGATCCACCATCCGGTTGATGGTGTTCATGAGCTGAAGGATTTCACCCTTGGCCTCGACCGTAATCTTTCGTGAAAGATCACCCTCGGCAACGGCTGTGGTTACCTCTGCAATGTTTCGGACCTGACTGGTCAGGCTTCCGGCCATTGCATTGACGCTGTCGGTCAGATCTTTCCAGACGCCGGACACGCCCTTGACATCGGCTTGACCGCCCAGGATGCCTTCTGTACCCACCTCTCGGGCCACACGGGTGACCTCCGATGCAAAACCGTTCAACTGATCCACCATGGTATTGACAATAATTCCGATGCGCTGGAATTCGCCCTTGACCGGCACTCCTTCAATTTCAAGCGCCATCTGACGGGACAGATCACCCCTGGCCACTGCGGTGATAACCCGGCCCGCCTCCATGGTCGGCTGCGCCAAATTGACGATAAGAGAATTGAGGGATTCGATCTGAATCTGCCACCCGCCAGTCAGATTTGCTACACTGGCCCGCTCGGTCATGTTTCCTTCCCGGCCAACCACTTCGCTGATCCGGATAAATTCATCCGTGACCCGTCCGTTCAGATTCGCCACATCGTTATAGGCTTCGGCGATTTCCGTCATCACCTGATCCCGGCTAAAATCCAGCCGGATGGAAAAATCGCCATTCACAATGGCCTAGATGGCCTGCAGCAGTACCTGCATCCGGGACTCCTCGTCGCCGTTATCTGTCAATGTGACAACAGGTGACATCATTGTCGGTGTAACCGGCGGCGTGGTTCCGTTCGATGATTTTTTTTTCTTTATTGGCATAGGTTCCTCATATTTTTGGATCAGTGGGGCTTATGCCCCGTTGTATAGCGGTTTCAAATTTCGGCATTTAGGTGTTTTGAGTAAGTTCATGCTGATGAATCTGTAGTTCGTTCATGAGCATGATGGCCGAGTCCGGGGGGGATATTTTCCGGAATATCCGGCAGAGTGTCTGGAATATTGCCAATGATTTTACCGGATATGTGAGAAATGACAATCGTCTCTGGCATGATGCTCCTATTGTTGTGTGAACCGGGTGTGTCGAAAAACCATTATAAAGAAGTCAGGTTTACATGGGGAAATTAAGAATCCCTTCACAGTAGTTTATGGTGGGAAAAAACAATAAGTAAAACGCTGCCGGTCAGATGAATGGTAGGGGCGACCAGCCGGTCGCCCCTACTCTTCCATGACAACACGATTTTCCCCAAAGCACATCATCAAACAGTTCAATCAATATGTGGCAAAGATTCAGCATAAACACCCATTAAATATTCTTTCACCGCTATGACAAAACGTTTAGCCTTGCTCACCGATATTTTCGCTTCTTCAATTGATGGATTCGAGATGATTTTGTAATCATGATCTTGGCGGAGTTCAAAGATTTTATGTAAATCAGATGATAACTCTTTGGGGAGCAAGCCCTTGTGAACGAATTCTTTGTCAAAAGCGCTGATTGCGCCGGAATGTTTGGAAAACGATTTCCCTATTTGAAGCATTAGAGCCAAGGTTACATAAAACATGGCGTAATAAGAGCGATTGATGATGCTTTGTGGGCTGCCATTTCCGGAAAGCAGACAGTGAGCATCTTCGATAGCCTTTTCCGCTTGTTCAATACGATAACTGATCAATGTGGCGACTGCTTCTTCTTTTTTCATAATGGGATACCTTCCGATCTCACTGCTTCAGCAAGTGGAGAATAATACTCCGGGCCATTTTCCCACTCCTCGCGTGTAAAGATTACGGACGCCACCACCACACCGACATCAAACCCTGCCTCCCATGCACAATCAGAGACGATATCCCGTCTCTCAGGTGTTCTTGGTTCGTCCAAAACAACCAAAACATCCATATCGGAATCTGGATCGGCATCACCCCGAGCTCGTGAACCGAACAAAATAACCTGATGCAGCTTTACCTTTCCCTGCAACAGGCTTTTAAATTTATTTGCTGTTTCCATATCTTGCGCAACCATCGCTTTTTCTCCTTATCCCCCGATCTCACAAAGACGATTTTATGCTGTCAGATTCGTGAGCATTCCGCCTGTGTCTGTTTCTGTCACCCCGCAGTATTCGCAGGCAAAACTGGCTCTATTTCTAATATTTTCATGGATTTCATCGGAAATCATTAGATTGTCTTTCAACCCCTCTCAGGCAGTGCAATCCGGAACGTCGTTCCCTCCGGCCCGGTTTCCGCCACAGATATCTCTCCGTTGTGATTCTTGATGATGCCGTAACTGATGGATAGCCCCAGGCCCGTACCCTGACCCACGGGCTTGGTGGTGAAAAAAGGATCGAAAATGCGGTTCATATTCGGCTTGGAAATCCCTGATCCGTTGTCCTGAATCCATATTTCAACAGTTCCAACGCCATCTTTTTCGTATCCGGAACGGGAAATGATTCCGATTCGGGCCGGCTCCATCTCCTTTCCATTCTGACCCAATGCCTGACGCCGGCTCTCGATCGCATCACGAGCGTTGATGACTAAGTTCAATATCACCTGCTCCAGTTGATTGGTATTTCCCATCACCCAGAGGATGTCCGGATCCAGGTCTGTCTCCACAGCGATATCCCTAAGCTTGAGCTGTTCGCCGATCATCAGAAAACAGTCTTTGATAACCCCGTTGACCCGTACCGGTTCCAATTCCTTATCCGATTGCCGGGAAAACGAACCCAGATGATTGATGATGGTCATCATGCGTTTGGTATTGCGATCCATGCTCTCCAGGTTGCATGGCAACTGCTCCAGATTCAGTGTGCCTTTTCGGATGTTTCGGGCCATCAACTGAGTGGTTCCACGAAGAACCATGAGTGGCTGATTCAGCTCATGCGCCACGCCGGATACCAGCTCCCCGATCGAAGCCAGCTTTGCGGACTGGACCAGACTGGCCTGGGCCTGCCGGATTTCTTCCTGCGCTCGTTTAAGGTCGCTGATATCCTGAGCCACGCATACCACTGCCTCGATATCGCCCTGTCTATTTCGCAAGACCGCGCCGGAAAACAGAACAGGAACGGCTTGCCCTTCGCTGGTCAGAAACTGTTTTTCCTGGGACCTGATCTGATCCTGCGTTACCTTGAAAACAGTGGACACCCATCTTTGTCCCACCTCAAGGAGGTCAGTCGGGTGTTCGGTTGCCAGAACACCAATCCTCTCCAAATAAAATTCCTCTTCTGCTTCTGCAAACATAAATCCAATTGGTTTGCCGAGCATCTCTTCATCGCGGTATTTCAGCAAGTCCAGGACGGCCAGGTTCACAGACCGGATACATCCGTCAGGCTCGATAACGATGACACAGTTGATCATGGCATGAATGATCCGGCTGAGGTAGTCCCTGGAGACAGTGGAATCAAGCAGATCTTTCGCCATGCGGTTAATGGCATCGCTCAGAAGTCCAATCTCATCCGGGGATGTGGCGGGTATCAGCCGTTTATAATCACCGGCTGCAATGGATTGAACCGCCTCTTTCATCGTTACGATAGGTGCGGCCATCCGCCTGCCCAGAATAAACACAGCGACGGCCATGGCCAGCACGACGGCGGTGGAAATGACCAGCAGGGACAAAACCATCTGATTAAGCGGCCGATGGGCCACATGTCCGGGTACTGCCATCAGCATACTCCATCCATGACCCCGAAACGAAAAACGCCCGGTTTGCGGAACCGCCGTGATCAAATAGGGTGGCTCATTGTCTTCCAGATGAACCATATTCCCAGATATGCCGTTTTCCATTCTATTCGAAAAAACCATAGACAGATTCCGAACCAGCACATCTTGCCTGCGATCGGCCTGAGCTGCAATAACTGTACTGGTTCGGCTGATCAGATAGGCTCGGATGGGTGGCCGAAGCTCATCAAGTATCTGCTGTACCACCAGCCAGGCATAATGGCCGACCATCGCGCCACAAATCTCGCCGGTCCGGTCATTGATGATCGGTGTCGCAAACACCAGGGTGGGCTGGCCGGTTTCTGGCGCAATCAACACATCGGAGATGGACGTAGCGCCTTGCAGCGCGGTATTCATTTCTGTACATGATTCGGCATGTCGTTCGGAAAGAAGCATATCGATTTCAGTTGAATCTGTCGAATAGCATATTCGACCGGCCCGGTTGATCAGCATGATCTCCAACCACGGCCCGGTCAGCATGACTTTCTCTTGAATTTCAGGCAACGGATCGCTCCACGGTTGCGTCCCTGCGCCATGGTCGGGTACCGTAGTAATAAATGTCTCGATATCTCGTTCGCCAGCCAGATTCTGAATGTCCTGCATGGCCCGAAAGATCGTTCGGTCAATCAGGGTCATCATACTCCGGTTCAGTTCCAACTGATTCTCCAGAATGGCTGTCTCCAGAAGGTTCCTGGCAATATAATGCGCCCCTGCTGTAAGAAGTGGAACAAACACAACCGCCGTGACAAAAATATACAGCGTCAATTTGTGGGCGATTTTCATAGTCATTGGCCTTCGAAAATGTTGACGGTAAACAATTTGGATGTAAGGGCGCTTCGGCGTTACTTACTATACTTGAGCCTCACCACAAACCGGTCATCCAGAAAATTGGCGCTGTTCAGTTTCCCTGCGTTAATACCCTTGCGCAGCAAAAAATTGCGTATGCGCTGGCTGGCTCCGTGAAGAGAATCCATGCCGGCGGCATACGAAAACGCCTGGATGTTTTCCCTGAGATCCGATATCCGATCTGTTTTGACAAATTGCTCCACGTCGGATACCGGTGCCTGATAAATGCCAGCGATGATGTTATATGCCGCCTGGGGATTTTCCTGAATGAACAGGACAGCCCGATTCCAGACCCGAACGCAGGCTGCTACATCCTCAGGGCGCTCCGCCACCACTCGGCGGTGAAACACCAGAACGCTGGGCGATACGCCCGGAAACTGTGATGTGTCAAACAGTTTTGTCCCTGGTCCTTTCAGGATGGCCTCTCCCACAAACGGCTCCCAGGTGGTTACAGCATCAACTTTCTTATTGATAAAGGCATCCACTGCGTTTTCCGCCGTCACATCCTTAAGAATTACATCCTCCATGGTAAGTCCACCGCGTTCCAGCGCCACATTCAGAATGTATTCCAGATAACTGCCTGTCTTGATGCCGATGGTTTTGCCCCGGAGTTCGGCGATTTTTTCAATTTCTTTTCGAACAACGATAGCATCTGCACCACAGGATTCATCTGTCTTGATCACGGCCACCAGATCGGCCCCGCGTGAAATGAAATCGAGCATATCGAACAGCGTAAAATTATTGGCATCCATTTTACCGGCCACCATTTCTTCGATAAATCTGTGGTAGTCAGGGTTGGTGTCGATCAAATCCACCTTGAGTCCTGCCTCATCGAACCATCCTTTTTTCCAGGCGATGTCGATCCAGAAATTTCCCGGCCAGTAATACCGGCACAGGATCAGGGGACGAGCGGATGTTTTTTTGGCCTCTGGTTTTTGGGGTGACACCGGCCAGAATAGCGCGATGGCGAGAACCACCAGCACCACTGCGAAAATAGTCAGAATGCTTTTTTTCATGACTTTGATTTCCCTAAAGAAAAAGGGGGGCAGGTAAAATCATGCACCCTCTAATATATACTGCGAACTGGCATAATCTGCGCTTTTCATAAACTCCCTCTCCCAGCGGGGGAGGGTTGGGGTGGGGGATCAAAAACGTAAAATTATGCCAGTTCGCAGTATAGCCCGATTTTCAACTGAAAATCACCCGATTTCTTCCTTCCTGTTTGGCCCGATACAGGGCCTGATCCGCAGATCGTATAAGGCTTTCTTGATCGTAGTCCGGAAAAATAGCTCCGCCGATACTTATGGTCAATTTGAGTGACTGTTGTCCATTATCAAAAACATGGTTTTTGACGGCATCCAGCACCCGAATAGCAAATATTTCTCCTTCTGTACGCTGGGTTTCCGGCATCAGCGCGCAGAATTCCTCACCGCCATAGCGGTAAAGGGTGTCGGACTCGCGGGTCAACCGGCCCAGAACGCCACACAGTTCCTGGAGAACAAAGTCGCCAAATGGGTGGCCGAATGTATCGTTAACCGATTTGAAATGGTCGATGTCCATGATGAGAAAACAAAGAGATCTTTGGTACCGCACGGCGCGCTGAATTTCACTCTCAAAGGCGATGTCGAGTTGTCTGCGGTTAAACAGCCCGGTCAGAGCATCCCGAATGGATATTTCCTCCAGTTGCTTCACAAGTAACCGGTTGGTCCGTTCCAACTCCAGTTTGTCCATGGCCTTCGCCACCGCATTTATCAGTTCATCCACATCTTCCAGCGGCTTGAGAAAATAATCGTATGCACCACGGCGCAGGGCTTCGATTGCAGTGGACTGATCGCCGTGGCCGGTCAGGATAATGACCTCTACATCGTTTGATTCCTCCCGTACGGTTTTCAGAAGTTCAAGACCGGATTTGACGGGCATCCGGATATCGGTAATCACCAGGTCTGGACCCATTGTCCGGAAATGCTGAATGCCTTCTTCCCCATTGGATGCAGTTTCCACCCGATACCCCTCCTGGGTCAGCAGTGAATCCAAAAGCGATGTGATGTCCGGTTCATCGTCCACAACAAGAATACTCGACGGTTTCATGGTTACTCCGAATTGGTGTTGAGAGCCGCCACCCCTGCGACAGTTAAAAAAACATGAAAGAACCAAAATGGTTCAAGCTTTAGGGGCGTTGCTTCCAATGGCCCGGCTTTTATCCGCCTCATCTGCAAAGACATAGCGCAGGCCCAAAGTTTTCTCCAGTAGATCAAAGAGTTCTTCCGGCCGAAAAGGTTCGCTCAAATAGGCATCAATACCGGCGGCCATCGCCTGTTGCCTTGAATCTTCAAAGGCGTTTGCAGTGATGGCGATGACGAATGTGGCGCGGCCAGCTTCAGTGGACTTTAGTCGCCGGGTGGCCTCGTAGCCATCCATGTTAGGCATGCGCATATCCATGAGTACTGCATGGGGCGCCCAGTGCTCGAAAATCTTCAATGCCTCGACACCGTCGCTCGCCTCTTTAACATCAAAGCCTATGGGTTTTAGCAGTTTCAACAGAAGGGTGCGGTTGATCGGTGTGTCATCCACCACCAGGATTCGATATGGCTCGACGCCAGGTTCCAGACCTACAATGCGCCGCGATGCCGGTATTTTCCGCTCGGCAACGTCTTCCACCAGCTCCAGAAGCACATCAAACCGGAAACAACTGCCCTTGCCCATCTGGCTAATGGCAGTGAGCTTGCCACCCATCTTTTCAACAAAACTGCGACTGATGGTCAACCCCAACCCTGTACCACCAGTCTTCACACCGGCTTCAGCCTGCTGAAAGGTACCAAATATCCGTAGTATATCATCTTCGGGGATTCCCGGTCCAGTGTCTTCCACCTCGGCTACCAGGCGCACAGCTTTTTTGCCCGCCACGGTTTTTCCTGCAACCGCCTCTGCGTTCACCCGCATGGTGACTCCTCCCGTTTCCGTAAACTTGACCGCGTTCCCCATCAGATTGACGCAAATCTGTCGTAGCTTGCCCTCGTCCCCAATCACCTGGCGCGGCAGACTTTCTTTCCGCTCAATAAGAAGCTGCAATCCCTTTGCATCGGTGCGGGGGCGGAACATCATCTCCAAATCGCCAAGAAGATCGACCAGGTAGAAAGGGGCTTCGTTGAGGGTGGATGCATCAATTTTGGACATGTCCAGTATCTCGTTGATCAATCGCATCAGGTGTACCCCACTGCGAGTGATGGTCTGGACATGTTTGAGCTGCCCTGGCGTGAGCAATGGGTCTCGCTCGAGTACCTGGGCAAACCCCAGAATAGAAGTTAGGGGCGTACGAATTTCGTGGCTCATGTTGGCGACAAATTGGCTCTTGGCCAGACTGGTTTCTTCGGCCGATTGGCGAGCAATCCGGTCTTGCTCCGCCTGCTTGTGGTCAGTGATATCGCTAATGACGATGCGGTATGTGGGCGAACTGTCAGTGTCCTGTGCGACGATCGTCTCCAACCGCGCCCAAAATGGCGTACCGTCATTTTTCACCAACCGCAGATCGCATATCCGCCGCACACCCTTATCAATGGCTGATAATAAGCTCCACTGTTTGAAATGCTGGTAGTACAAGTCCTTGTCCTTGGGAAGAATAAGGCGGCTGAACGGCCGATTGATCAGCGTGCCTCTTGCCACACCTACCATGTTTGCGGCTGTAAGATTGGCCTCCTGAATCAGTCCCGTTTCGTTTAAGGTGACATAGCCTACGGGCGCCAGGTTGTACAGATCAAAGTACTTCGCCAGCAAGGCTTCCAGTTTCTCTTGGGTCTGTTGCAGCTCCTCAGTCTGCATTTGCAGCTCGATCTGGTGTACCTGCAGGTCATGGAGCAGCAACTGCGTTTCATCGGCGGACAGTGTTTCCCGCTTTTCAGGCATCTGGGCTGCTGTCTCCCTGTTCCTTTCCACCGCTCGATGGCGCAATTTTTTCGCCAAGTCTGAAGGGGACTCTTTTTCAGTCATGGTGTCTTTCTCCTTACGTTGGGTTTTTTTCAGCCCAACGCTTCATACGACAAAGTCATAGCCGGTTTTAAGGGATTATGAAGCAATAACAAAATTATCCTGTATACTGAGAACTGGCATAATCTGCGCTTTTCATAAACTCCCTCTCCCAGCGGGGGAGGGTTGGGGTGGGGGATAAAAAACGTAAAATTATGCCAGTTCGCAGTATATATGCGTTATTGGAAGCCATTTGTTCAGTATTTCCACCAACGTCTGGGTAGGCATGATGATACTCCTGTTGTATGAAGCGTTAGACTTTTACTGTGTGTCGAAAAATCATTGTAAGGGAGACAGGCTTTTACTGGGCTGATGAAAATCGCCATATATTTTAGTTAAAAGCTGATCCCATTTTTGTTTCGCTTATCCTCCTGGGATCGCCGCACCCCAGTGCGGCCCACTTCGCTT
>CAIMCT010000502.1 GCA_903839535.1 uncultured Desulfobacteraceae bacterium | reverse complement strand
TGATACCTTTCCGTAGTTTGTGCTTGTGCCTGTGCTTGTCTCAAATACTGTCATCATCAGTCCAACCGCAGTTGGGAGGTCTGGTGATACCTTGCTTTTGTTTGTGCGTGTGTCCTGGCCTGTGCTTGTCTCAAATACTGACATCATCAGTCCGACCGCAGTTGGGAGGTCTGGTGATACCTTGCTTTGGTTTGTGCTTGTGCTGTTTCGTCCAACCTGCATGTTTGCGGACTCGGATGGCCGTCCCGTCAGGGACGGCCATACCAGCGCTGAGTTGTATATGTTGCAGTTGCAGCACTGAAATAATCGTGCCTGATCTCGAAGCTCCACGGGGGAGCGTAGCGACCGAGTGGAGCGAGGGCACAAAGATAGACCATGAATACTCATTCATTGCAGGCTGAACTGTGGCTTGTGCTTGTCTCAAATAAAGACATCATCCGTCCGACCGATTTTGGGCGGTCGGATTAGTGCCTTGCTGTAGCTTGTGCTTGTGCTGTTTCGTCCAAGCTACACCAACTGCGCGCAAGGATGGCAGTCCCGTCAGGGACTGCCATACCAGCTATGGTATGCTGATAATAGGCGCAACAACGCATGTCAACTGCAAGCTGAACCGGATATTAAAATGACTTTTTATCCTGGCAAGAACTGTCAAGCTTAAACCAATAGACCAGCGGCGTGCCCTTTGCTTTTCTGCAAAGGGCATGATCGCCAGCTATCCGCTTCAATGTTGCGTTCTGTTGCCAAGTCGAGAAGCTTATCTTGCAATGTCTCTTCGGTGATGGGGCAGACTTCACGATGGTGGGAAGTTGCCAGTTGTGGAAAATTTTCCTGAACCGCCACCAGGTTAAATCCCGTGACATCGCCGCAAAAAGAGCTACGGCATGTCCGGCCTGAAACATCACCCAGGCGCAGACGTGGGAAAACGGAAGGGTGTAACTTCAAGTTACACCCTTCAAACCGCTGGCGGGTATCACCCATACGAACGTGGAGGACGGATTTCGTTATCCCGTTTAACGGGATTCCGGATGTATCGTCCATGCGCAAGTTGAAGACGGGAAATCGCTTAGGGCAAGCTTGCCACAAGCGATTCAGTGAAATCCCCGGCTTGTGGCATATCTTCCACAAGCCGATGAATTACTTCATTACATTGTTTCAGCTTGTGCCAAGCTTGCCACAAGCTGAACATTAGATGTTGCAAGCTTGCAACAACTAACTCGGCATGTCTGGCCTGAAACGTCACCCATGCGCACGGGGAAGACGGAAAATCCTAAAATCTGTTAAACGGACATTAGAAGCATTACACTTTCCTTCTGTGACTGAAAACATCATTGCAGCCATCACACGAAACAAATTCGGATCTATGCACTTCCGGGTTTTAAACAATGCTGGCTTCTCATGATCGTCTATCGCAACCAACAGTATAAGCAGTACAATAGAAAATGATCCGACAGAGTTTTGATCTTGAGATTTTGAAAGCCCGCCGATCCATTGGCGCGTCACAATGTCAATTCTGACCTCATAAAATCTTTAAAAAACTGCTGTTTTATCCCAAAAAAACCTCAAATAAATGGGTCCTTTCCACTCAAACAAACACATACAGGCACCCAACGTGTACCCCTCCCCCAGTTGCCCATTTTATTCCAATATAAACAGTAACTTGAATCTCTTATGCTTCTTTCCCCACTCTCTGTGTATCAATTTTACGGGATAAGGAAATTGTTCTCTTTCTTAGTTGTTTGCCAGCACCTGGGCAATGTATCAGACATGAAGATATGGAGCCAATTGTGCTTCTGCCGGTGAAAAAGCCCGACGGAGATGTTGTTTGGCAACGCTCTTGTGCCGGCTAACTCGAAGAAGCCACGGCAAAAACAGGAGTGCCCAGAGAATGTGGCTATCAAGGAAGCGACCTTATTACGGGGGTGAATAAGTTCTGTCAAAATCATCCCGAAACCTGCAGCATCTATGACATAAAGCATAAAACGGCTGCAATTCTCAAGCGGGAGTTTAAAGATAATGAAGAATGGCTGAAATTTAGCCAATTGAGTTCTCAAACAGCAAGCAAAGTGCGGCAAACAAGTCTGGCATTTCTCTGTCCCCCGAACCAACGGTCAAAATCACGATACATGAACATAGATGTTCTCGTCAGATGGGGTTCAAAAACACTCCGCCATCTTGACAGAGGACCAGAGGCTGGGATTGATCCGGAAGTGGTTGAAAAGAAGCTGGGCTGGCTTATAGGATATCGCAAGCAACTCGGTGAATGGGAAGAAATTCTCAGTATTACGGAAAAAACAGAGAACTTTGTGAGAAATAAAGGGATATTTAGGGGTTGTGATCTTGAGCTACGCCAAATACTGAAGCCTCTCGTACAAACAGAGCAAAGCAAGCGGATATACTCGGAGCTTCTATCTTTTGTTGAAGCGGAATCATTAAAAGCCAAGCCGAATGAAAGGCTACCAGGCAGCAGCGAAGTTATTGAATCAATTTTTGGGAAACTGAAATATTGGAAAAAAGTCAGTCTACCAACGGTTTTACGGGGCTTATTCTAAGTATTGCAGCAATGGTGGCCAAAAACACACGGAACATTGTCCAGAATGCCATAGAGACAGTACGCACAAAAGATGTTCTTAAATGGTGCAGAGAAATGCTCGGAGAATCTGTTCAGGCTAAGAGGAAAAAAGCTTTTAGCGATGAGAAGAAAACAGAACAAAAATGGGATCAAGTTGTGGAGGCTGTGTGATCATTATTTTCATCAGCCCACGCTTAACCCAAGAAGTTGCCTCATTGGGTCCAAGGACTTGCTACCCGGTGGCTGGCTTTACATACCTTCCGAGGCGGGATTCGCACCCGCTAAAACACGCGACCTTGCCCGGCCGCACATAGATGTTTAATTTTTCACCAATCATAAAGTGATTAGAATGTCCTGCTTACCAACAGGTTTGATTTACACCCAAAGGTATCTGACACCAAACGCCTTAACACAGGAAGCGAGATGACGACATGATTATGGAACCCATTCATTACAAACTTGATCCGGCCACCGAGCAAAGCTTAATCCAAGAAATCCGCCAGGCAGTAAAAAATGCCATAATACAGAATAGGGGAACAGATATAGGTTTTGATGATCTGGATTTCGTGGTGGATGATTTTGTGGATTTTGATCTGCCTGATGAAGAGTATTCAGAAATGCAAGATGCGTGTGACAACGTTGCATTTAACGAATTCAACAGAATAATGACCCACCTGAAAACAGCCTTTGGTGTGGATACTTGTGTGGAGGATGTGGAATAATTGGAAGATTATGCTTTACATCAAGGCGAATGTCATGGATTCACACTATGTGAAATTGTTATGGTTGTTGGAGTATCCAAACTTTCCCACATTGATCTTATTGGAGAATCAATATGGGGGAGGTTTACTTTTGACCGGTATCAGGTTGGGTTTATGGGAATGATGGTTGGAGGGATAGAAGCGGCGGAGTCAGCCGTTTTTTAAGAACGGCATCGAAGACATCCGCTTCTTTTTGAAATACGGCTCGCCGCTTTTCAAAGTCATCAACTCGCGTATTCAGGAAATTGACTTTTTCATTATAGGCATTGATAGCGGCATTACCGGAAAGGGTTTTCTTTGTTTCAGAAAGTACCAGCGACTCTTTCATAAACTGGGCATTTTCTTCATCCATAGCGATTCTAATTTTCAGAAGCCTGTCAATCCGTGTTAGATCATTCGAAATATCATCTGACTGCTGTAAGTCCGCAGCCAAATCGTCGCTCTGAGGTTTTCCCGGAATCTTCAGGTTCTGACCGCTCGTGTTATTTTGGACAGAAGGCTGTTCAGTTGCCGAAGGCGTGGCAGGAGCGGGTTCATTTTCATAAACAGACATCCCCGCCCGCTGCTTTTCCGGAACATTGGAAAGATTGTCAGTAAAGCGGACTACCCCGCCGGCATCCTTGTACCGGTACATCTCCGCCCAAACCGGATCTGCCGAAAGGAGTGTTCCAATAATCACAAAAAAAACAAAATGCTTCATTTCCAACAGCCCTCATAATTCAATAATTTTAATAAAACAAAATCCAGGTGGCTTTTTGCATTAAGTTTCAGATGAAGCGCAACAGTACAGATGGACTTTTAGCCCTAAAAACAACAACAAATGCCAGATGCAGGTCGGGGTTGATATAGCAACAGGGTCATTTGCCTGATTTTTTGCAGGCGGGTCATGCGAACTCCAATGGTAATTATTTGATCAAATAAACGATCATCATAATGAACATGATGATTTACGAATCCTTCATGAAAGAAAGCCACAAGTATGCAGTGTACATAAGCAAAAAATTTTCATTTAATTGATGACAGTACACTGCTTGTGAGTTACAGTGTTGGTGTTGGAGTGGACACCAGCGACTCCTTTTATCAAAAATCTCCCGCCAGCTTGCAAACGAGGATAGGGGGCCGCCAGGAAGCGGATTATTATAACGACCCTGAGTCGCCTGCACGCCATCAGAAGTTCTGAAATAAAGATGCTCATCGCCCCCCCCGGGTGACGTAAAAATAGGTTTTCCACTTATGGTGAATTCCGCCTTAGGCGTTTCCGTTTGTTCGACTTTCATTACATACAAGTTGCCGGTGGGCGGATTCGCAGCTCCAAAGCCTTCGCAGGGGTCTTCGGTTTCAGAAGTTGAAGTGCCGAAATAAATCCTTCCTGCAGCCGCAAACGCAGATGCAAATATTCTTTCACCCGCAGGCATCGGAAAAAACCAGTCCAGTTTGACATTGCTGCTGTTGTAATCCCCTTTTGCACCATTATCCACATACGCAAAGAAATGATACACAGTGCCACTGGGATAGTCAGTGATGTAAGGACTGTCACTGGTTCCAAAAAATATTTTAACTTTGGGTTCAATTTTACCAGCCGTGTTGTAGGCGGTTTGAACCACAACCGCTGGCGATGCATAAATGGGATGACGACCCAAGCCGGATAGGCTAGCATCAGTATTGATCACGCACTGGGTATATTTGCTTGTATCACCAGGATCATCCGGAATGTTAACTTTGTATAAAAAGCCTTTGTCCGTGCCGATGTACATTCGGTCAACAAAACCGTCGCCATCCGAATCCACAACAGCAGGCTGACCGCTGGGGATACCCCCTTTAGCTAAGGCATTGTCAGTACCAAGAAAAATTCTCTGGATAACACTACCATTTTCGATATCAATTACATAGACAGAAGGATACATCGTAACGTCGTTAGTTTTGCCCGACACAAAAAATGCTGCCCACTTGCCTGGAGCGATCTGACCAATTATGGAAATCGCAGGCGAAGATCGACTTCGGAACAAATCCGGATCAGCAAACTCCCACAAAAATTTTGGAATAAGAGGATCTGTAACATCCAGGCAGAACACCGTGTCCCCGCCATTTCCTTCGGCGCTGATCAAAACGGTTTTCCATTCGCCATTAATGTAAACATCGCTTATGGAAGGAGATGCATCAACATACGCCTGATCTTCCCCGGACAGCTTATTGTTTTTTAACCGAGCGATCAGATTAGCTGGAATAAACGCCCACAACTCTTCACCGGTGCCATAGTCGGCGGTAGCGGAAGTATCGCCTGACCACTCGAAATAACCTCTATATTCATATATCCCTATATTAGTTTTGGAGTCGTAAGGAGTTTTGGGATTGTCTGACCATACGAATCCTTTTAAGGAGTCTTTATACCCCCAGCGAAAATTTCCGGCATCAAAGGCATGAATCATTCCATCTCGCGAGCCTACATAAACCACTGTGCGACGATTCCATATCCCCTCCTTTGTGACAAAATCGATTGGGTTAGGTTCTTCGATCGTTGGTGCCTTATAGAATTTATCGCGGATTATTTTAAGATTCTTATAATTCGCTGGAGGATTTACTTGATATGGTGAAAATGCGGTGCCGTCAAACCATGCAGGCATTCCCGGCGAGGTTTGAACTGCTGGCACTGAGTGGTCAATGGCACCCAAGGGCCATTCTTTTGGTTTGCCGATCGCTGCATCCCACCCCCGCACCCAGTTGACCAGAAAGGCACCGTCTAGTTCAGAAAAATTAGTATCGCCATTAAAATCGTACTTGAAAATAGTCGCATTAATTTTGGTGTTGTCCAATCCCAGCATTGAATTGTCAACATTGGTCGTCGTAAATTCCTTCACTGAATTTGATGGGTCCAATGTGTAATAAGCATAACTGGCCTTTATCAGTTCGTTATCCCCCGGAGGTGTCGGTTTAGTAAATGTCAGATCAAATTCCCCGGAAAACCGATTGATTGTGCCGTATCCTCCAAAATTTCCCGTCAGCACATCGGTATGGCTGTCAGTAAAGGTTTCCGTCTGATCGGAAATCTTGATCGTGGCTGGTGAAATGGGAGAATGAGCAAGGGTTCCGGTAAAGTTGCGTTTGCTTGCACCGCCTCTCCCGATTTCCTCATCTGTCACAACATGCATGGTAATGTTAGGATAATAAATCTTGCGCTTATTGAGTTCTTCGAGTGACTGAGGATAAAGTTTCTTGCCGGCATCCCAAATTTCTTCTGTAGTACTATGTTCATTCTCAGGATTTGCCGGATCATACAGCCGGGTAGCAACCAAATGTCCGTGAAGCACTGTTTTATCTGACCAGCGCGGAAGATCTATCCCGGGTGTTTCATAAAAACCCGAGTAAAGCATATTTGTCTGAACACTGGGAGATGCTCTTGAAAAATTCTCATGTGCGGCCACAGTACCAGATAAGACCACATCAATAATTTCGGGAACGCAGGTTTCGTTGTTACTGTTCAATTCCGCTTTCCAGAGAAGCTGCCCACCCAAAATGCCAAGCCCGGAAAAATCAATCCGTTTCGACCGATAGGTCAGCGCCGGGTTTCCGAATGTCCAGGGCGGGGTTATAACATCGGCGCCTTTTACTTTAGGAAGTGTGAACGACTTGACCACATCCCAATCCGGCCTGGAAAAAAGAGTCTGCCAATGTGCCCCATTATCAGTGGAAACTGAATACTTGATGCTTGTTTTTCCGGCGCAGGCCCCGCCTGGCATATTGTCATAGACTTCAATAGTCACTGCCGTATAATAATCGTTCGGGTCCACGGTAATTGCTTTGTCAGTTTTAAGGGTGGCAGACCCGCCAGTTTGCCGTTCGATCCGAAAGACCAAGTCGTTAATATCGTAATCTCCGCCACTGGACAAGTCCTCAAAGCCAAGTATCCACTGGTTGGAGTCATCGGGTGGCGCACCGACAATAACGTGAGGAAATTTAGTAGTATTACCTGGTTTGAGCGAAATGGTTTTACCTCCTGTGAGTGTTATCCCAAAATTGGTGCTTATCCTGGTTATAGCGCCTGCATCTAACCAGCCGTTAGATCGGAGTAAGGCAGAGGAAGTGGCATCGGGACATGGATCGTTTGATTGGGGACAGCCATGGGATACACCAGGCGAGCCCAAATTATATATCCTGTCGAATGTGTCTGGGTAGTTATAAGTAGGGGTTCTGTTTCTGGGATAAGAAGTATTGTAATTGTCCGGGTTCCAGGCTTGTTTTGTGAAAAAAACATTGGAGTTAGCATTATCAGTCCAGCGTTTGTTATCTGTCAGAAAAAATACGATTTCTGTGCCACCGTTGATGATTCCTATGGACTTTTTCATATCCTTGGTTGTTACTGCTCCGTCCCCATTAACTTTAAACAAGTAAGCAGTACCATCGTTATAGGTTGACAGCGCGGTCTCATTTGCGATAGGAAAGTTCCCGTTTCCATATTCTGTGTCCAGAATACCGTTTCCACCATCATCATTGCCATCTTTAACTTTAATAAATATAGGATGCCTCTTGTCTGCACAAATTTGAGTTGCACAGTTCGACCCCCATCCCAAAAAGGTTCCGTCTGCATTCACGCAATCCGAATAAAGCAACCAGCCCATGTCGGATATATGCCCTGCTTTTACATAAAGAAATGAAACGAAAACTTCCTGAGTAAACGGGATAATGATTCGATTCGGATCAATCGACTGAGCTCCTGTATTCAGTTTGTTGGTTCCGGCCAATATGTTTATCTTGTCGAAATCGGGATCAGGGAATACACCGCTATAAGGAGTTGGGGTCTTGGGAGCTTTGCAGCCATCTTCTGCCAATATCAAGGATGGGAACAAAAGGGTTAACACCAGCACCATAAACAATCCTCTTGATAGACAATTTTTAAAATTATTTAGATATGTTAATACCAGCATTGCTTTCGCCTCCCCCTCACAATTAAAATACCGTATATTAGAACCAAATTTTGAATGTTTAGTCGCGTGTCCCATCAGAATGCCCATCTTTTGCGTATGACTCAGCAATAAAATTGCTGCACATCAGTTCGAGATTTTACGCATACCATCGGTCCCGGTATTTGTCAGATATTTATCTTGTATCGGGCTGGGATCATCACCTGAATGTTCTTTTTTAGAATCTGGGGCACGCGCGAAACCAGGGCTGAAGACACCATTCAGGACAACTTCTACAGCAGCGCGGGAATTGCGGGGGCCTGTAGCGATTACACCTACAACGATTTGACCGTCAGTATCGTTTTGTTCAGAAGGCTTTGGGCTACTTCCATCCGGCGTATCCGCGTTGTTCCAGACCCTGACATTGTAAATATAGCCATTTCCCAGGTTTGCATCAACAATCCAAGGTACCCCAGCATCAAATCGCTTCACCCAGGGCGGGGGAGTACCGGTGGGTTGTTTAGCAGATGGTAGAAGCCTTTCCGGTAGCCCGCTGGTTATCTGACCACCCAGCGCAAATGACCATGATGGAGGAGGGATACCACCTCCCGTGGCTCTCGCGAACGACTGTGCATTCCGATTATGTTCAACGAAAAGCTTGCGAAGCATTATAATAGCGGGTTCAGCGCCGGATTCGGCTGCGTAAAATGCGGTGCTTTTTACAGCTTCCGCCGAAGAAATCATGGTCTCAGTTGTAGAAGTATTGATGGCCGTAACACCAATGATGGTCAAGAGCATCAGCATTAAGAGTGCAGCAATCATCGTGAAACCGCCTTCGTTATCCACATGCCTCATCATCGTTTTACAGCACTGTTTAATCATTGATTACTCCATGGCCGGTTGCATATATCGCGTTTGTTGACTGCCTAACCTTAAACGACATTGCGCCTATCCTTTCAGGTTTCGCGGTTTTATTTCAAACTGAAGTAATTGTCGCAGGTACTTCTCCGGTGGAACTGTCCCAACAGTATGGTCCTCAATATCAGGTCGGACAATCTCTTTCTGTCCAGGAAGCTGGCGACTGCTTTTCCCCATGATACTAATTCGGACTAAGCGAATCTGAGTTTTTTGATTATCGTCCAAATCCTGTTCACCAGCCCAAAGAGGATTATCTAAGATACCGTCACCAAACCATTCCTTGTTTTCCACAATACCGTCACCATTTGAATCTAATCCAAAGGCAAACTGAAGGTCTTCAATGTTTTCAGCAATCTCCCGCATAATTCCATCATTATCAGTTCGATATAACATCGGCTTAGGGTTTAGTGCATCTATTGGAGTTTCTTCAAATCTTAATTCATATCTTATGGTATTGAGCTGCGCTGCGCTGAAAAAATTGATTGTGCTGCTTTGCGAAATATTGTTTGTTGGAATATCAGCCCTCAATCCAGTGCATGTCAATGTTCTGTTTACACTGTCTATCCCAGTAACGGTAAAAACATCGGATATTAGATTTGTTGAGCCAAATGAAAGGGGTCTGGTGTAAACAGCTAAAAAAGGCAATTCATGTGGTCCCGATTCCCACAGCGAAATATCCGAATTGGTGGATACCGTGAATGTTGTCGGTGAGGGAGAAGGGGCAAGATTTGTTGGCATCAACTGGGGCAAAGTTCCACTATCGGGATCGCTATAATTCACATACCTAATGGTCAAGATGTCTGAACCGTCAACTGGACCGGTGGAGCTGGAAGGAACAGCATTGGTGTTATCCAATGGATAAATTCGAGTTCCCAGATAAAAAAAAGCACTCCCAAACCCGCATCCGGCCATCCGAATATCCCGCACCAGATACATTTTGGCGACGCGAAGGTTCTGCTGCTGGGTGGCCATTTCATCCTGCTGCGAATAGGATCGGTTGGTGGTCGTGAACACTTGTACCAATCCGGCCAGAACAATTCCAGAAACTGCTATGGCAATCAACAGTTCAATGAGCGTAAATCCGGGATGAAGTTGTAATCTGGGAAATCGTTTCATTCTAAGTTCTCATTTCGTGCAATTGTTTGAAATACAACGGATCTTTGGACTTTATCCTGCCAGGAAACGGATACGTTGATGGTTTTTGTATCAGCAATCGGCGTATTATCTTGTACAGTAGTGGTTCGGGTGTAAATGCCCCAGGGGTCTTTAAGCAGTGTAGAACCCTTCTCAATCTTATCTCCAGGAAGAATATCTTCATAGCGAGCATTTTTGTAAGTTTCGATTTGATCCTCCGCCAACAGAATCGCCATAGAATTCTTCTTTGCTTTGGCGTTTCCTGAAATTGCGGTTGCCTGAAGCGCTGCCACCGCCAGCAACCCAATAGCCATGATCGCTATTGCCATCATGGTTTCAATCAGCGTGAAGCCATTTTCATTGGAAAAAGATTTTATTGGAGCCATATTTGTTTGTCCGATCTAATCAGAGTATCCGTATTCTGCCTGAAGGTGAAACATCAACCCGTAATGTTTTATGTTTTGGATCTGTAAAAGTAATCGTTCCGGCGTTACATGTACCTTCGGAGGTGAATTCAAACGTAATTGGAAAAACTCCCGAAGCAGTGATTCCGGAATATTGTGATATGTTGGTTGTAGAATGATAGACGTTATTGACGCTGCAATCATTGTCAGGGCCACAATCCACCACTCTATAGGATGATGAAGAAGGAAATTCAACCGTCCACCGGGTGTTCTTGCTAATCGCATTCATTCGGGTGTTCTGTAAGGTGGAAAACAAATCCCGACTAGCGCTACGCAATTTCATTCCGGCGGCATAAGAATAAAAATTGGGGACAGCAATGGCCGATACGATCGCCATAATCGCAATCACCACAATCATTTCAACCAAGGTAAAGCCATTATTTCTTTTTATCATTGATCAATAGCCTCGTAGCTTCTGCCTGCGCCTGTAAAAGCTGTTTGGGTATCATGATTGAAGTTATGGCTTCAATTCTTCTTTTGGCATCTGCGCCGGTTTCCCCTTCGCCGTCGAGAGCAAGGCTTACCCAGGCATACGCCTTAACCATGTCTTTCGGAACGACCAAGCCATTGAAATATAAATTGCTCAAAATAAATTGAGCATCGTTATTCCCTCGTTCAGCAGCTTTCTCGTACAAATTGACGGCGGAAGCATGATTTTTATGAACACCTGTTCCAGTGAAATACATTAAACCTAAACGCAGGGCTGCGTCAGCATCTCCGCCATCGACTGCTTTCTGATACCATTCAATGGCGTTAGAGAGGTTTTGTGGGACATTGGTGTCACCAGTTTCATATATCAATCCCAGCTCGGCTTGAGCTTTCGGGTTCCCGCTTTCAGCAGCCTCTATCATCTCGCTTATGTCTTTTTTCTCTGAGCAAGAAACACATGAAAGGCATAAAATAGATAAACATGCCAAAATGTGAATGTTTTTCATCATTGCTTTTTATTCCTTTCCGCTATGAACACAAACTTCAGTCGGAGCGATTTGATATGCCATAATCGCTCGTTGAGCATGGAAATATGTTCGTGAAGATTTTCTTTTGGATAAGGTTGTGCAGGTTTTCCAAGTTCAGGGTGTACGACTATTGGGGAATAAAACTTTGTACTGTTGTATTTCTTGAAATGGGGGATGCCGGTTTTTTTGATCTCTTCAATTGTTTTGAACCAGGCTTTTGGGAGGTCGCTTACCTCATAAACGGAATAACTTTTGGCAAAGACTTTGTTCCTCAATGCGAACAGTGTGCAGTTCACATGTAGAGACTTTTCACTTTCCGGGAGATTTGCAGGATCGGTAACTGCTGAACAATCATCATCTCTTCCGGAAATTGCTGTGATAAATCCGAAAGTATCTGACCATGGTTTTTTCATGCTGAAGCTTGCAGGAATTTTGTAAATCGGTGGTGACAGGTTGTTTTGTAACTGAAGAGTCGAAACGCAAGAAGTACAGCCGAAAAAAGCAGTGATTTTAGGGAGGTTTAAATTATGGTAAATTTCTGTGTGTG
>CAIMCT010000501.1 GCA_903839535.1 uncultured Desulfobacteraceae bacterium | reverse complement strand
CTGAAGATCCGCTGTTTTTCGATCCGCCTCCGATGGCAGATTATCAATTTTCTGCTGCCGTTCCATGCGCTGGGTGTCGCTCAGATTGATACCTATAGAGTTATACTGCGAACGGGCATAATCTTTCATCGTAGAGCCGGCATCTTGCCGGCTGCAGCAGCCGGCAGGATGCCGGCTCTACCGGCGCTTTCCTCATGCTCGGCTGCACCCGGGACACACCAGAACAAAATTGGTTTTTCCGTCCATAAGAAAAATACGTCGCGTTGTTTTTTTACAGGATTCACAGACCAGGGGGTCAATTCGCCGCGTAACCGGATTGTAAAAGACAGGCAACGTTCGCTTAGCCTTTTGATACATAATAGTCAGAAGGAGTTGAGCGACATCCACCAGGTATCGTTCTCCAGCGCAGGCGCGAATTTGAATCCTGGTATCATATTTATGCTGAAGATCCGCTGTTTTTCGATCCGCCTCCGATGGCAGATTATCAATTTTCAGCTGCCGTTCCATGCGCTGGGTGTCGCTCAGGTTGGGATGAGCCAGTGATGTGCGCATTTCTTCGGCCAGAGATTGGTAATACTCACGCGTATTGGTGACATCCCGATGAAGCCTTCTGCGCATACTGGCCAGAAATGGCTCCAGCTCCAGTTCAATTCGACTCTGAAGAGATTTCAGGACCGTCAGAAGCGATAGTCCGATACGGGGAGAAAACTGCGGCGGCAGATGGCCCTGCCGGTAATACATACATTCAAAGTCTGCGATTGAATCGTCAAAACCCTCAACAATCGCACCGGAGGGTTCATGAAACGCCAGCCGTTTTAGGCCTTCCTTGCGTTCATCGCTAAGCGCCACATAGCGACTGGTAATGACCATATAGGATGTTCTGGTCTCCGCACGCACGCCTATTTGAATCTTTCCGTTTACAAAGCTCAAATCCTGGGCGATAGCCGTGTCAAATCCCGCCTTTTTGATGTAGGGAATGGATACAGCGCCGTAGGTGACCGGAATACTGGCGGTTGCCGTTTGAACCAACCGATCCAGAATAGGACTTCCATAGAGCAGCGGATGGTCATCATCACCCAGGCGTACTTCTTCCGGAAGATTCAGTATATCAGCCAGATCAAGGGGAAGCAGCGCATGAATGTGATCTTCATTTTCATCGACCAGCGCGCCTTTTTTTTCGAGAAATTGGGTGGTGAATCGAATCAGGTCCAAATCCTGTATCATGGCTATACTCCAAAATCTTCCTGAAAGAGTTTTTCATCCAGTTCCTTGCTGCTTTCATAAGCAGATCTGGCGCGCTTGATGCGAGCCGCCAGAGCATTGAACGCCTTTTTCCGCTCGGTTTCTTCGGGATGGGTCACCCACAATTCATAGACCATGTCGCTGAATTCCTGATCGCCCTGAAGTCGGCCCAGAATCATGTCGATTTCTCCCACAACCAGTTCGAACATGTTGATTTTTTTATCCAGAATTTCCAGGATTTAATCTTCAATGGTGCCGCTCAAGCAGAAATTGTAAACCTCCACGGCTTTTTCCTGGCCGATTCGGTGAACCCTTCCAATACGCTGCTCGATTTCCATGGGATTCCAGGGCAGATCGTAATTGACAAGGATATGACAGAACTGAAGGTTGTGGCCTTCGCCGCCGCTTCCTGTCGCAAGCAGGACACGGCGGCCATCGCAAAAAGACTGAATAGCGGCGCTTTTCTGATCGGTAGTCATGGATCCCTGATATACTGCGCAGGAAATGCCTCTGCGCTGAATCAGTCCATGAAGATGGGAAAGCGTGACCAAGTGATTTACAAATACTATTTTCTGATCGGGCGATGCCTGCAGGAAGTCCATGACCTGTATGGCCTTGGCGCTTTCCTTGATGGCTTTCCCCAGTTTCAGCAAGTGCCGGATACGGGATTCGATATCCTGATTCATAAGGGAGAGATCGATTCGCTCAAGCATGGCCAGAGCAGCAGCATGGGAAGATCCTGCAGCCTCCAGAAGTTTTCGAAGCACCATCCGATTCAAGGACGATACTTTCATTTCGGCTACTGCCGAAGCAAATCTGCTTAGTTCCTGATAAAATTGTGTTTCTTCCAGCGCCGAAGTAATTTTCGCCGTAGTTGCAAAGCGGGGCGGCAGATTGATCTGGGAAGCTGATCTTGTATTTCTAACCATGACTTCCTTTAGCAGGTCGCGAAGCCGCTCTCTATTTTGCGGATCTGTCGGATTTCCTCTGACAACAAATTGTTCCTTGAATGCCTTGCGTGTTTTCAGATGGCCCGGTTTAAGAAGAGTCACCAGATTATAAAGCTCTTCAAGGTTGTTTTGAACCGGCGTTGCGGTCAAGAGCAGCAGAAAAGTTTTTTGAATCGCATTGACAAGCTTCCAGTTCATAGTAGTCTGATTTTTCAGATGATGGGCCTCATCGACGATTAGCATGTCGTAGGATCGGGCGCATACCTCGTCCATACGCCGCTTGGACCTGGCAGTTTGAAGCGAGACCAGTAGAAATGGGGCCTGCCAAAATTGTTCCGGATTATCCCTGAACAGGGTGTCAGTCGATGCAACGACATCAAGATCAAATTTGGATTTCAGTTCCTCTTTCCACTGGTTAATGAGTGAACTCGGGGCCAGAATCAGGGCGGATTTCACTAATCCGCGCAGGATATATTCCTTCAGAATCAGGCACGCTTCGATGGTTTTGCCCAAGCCCACTTCATCCGCCAGAATGGCGCGGCCGCGAAACGACCGCAGCACCTTTCTGGCGGTTTCCTGCTGATGCCAGAAGGATTCCACTCCGCTTAAAGCGCCCAGACAAATCAACTGGTCATAAGAACTGCGGAATCCCAGACGGTAGGCGCTCAACGTCAGATTCAGGGATTGAATATCTGTGGAGATACTGGAATCAATGACAGTCAGAAAGTCTGCGGTATCGATTTCAAAGTGAACGCGCGGATTGGGAAGCGGCTCTTGCGGCGGAGCGTCGGTTGATTTATTGATGGAATCAACTGAAGGCGCAGCAGCCGGTGTAGCAGCCGGTGCAGCAGTATCAGCGGTTTTTAGCGGAGTCGTCCGGGGTTTCTTCGAATCTGGGAGACTGTCTGAACCTGCCTGTGTTTTTAATATCTGTTGTTGAACGGTCAACAGCATATATTCGGCCCGTTTTCTATTCCTGACCAACAACCGGCCCACGAACCGGTCGCCGTCGTTGAGAATGGCGGTGAGTACCTCTTGAAGCAAATCGACATCTTTGATACTGTATCGAAATGTCAGTTCCGCCAGCGTCAGGGCATCCCCTGTACGGATGATCAGGTTTTGACACCATCCCTGATTCAACAGTTTCAACAGCGTCGCATCGTCTTTTAACTCCGATGCTGCACGACGGGCATGCTCCCAATAAAACTTGTCCGATGGCGCCAGTTTTAATGCCTTCAGAGCATAACGCAGGACAGTACTCCAATTTCCCATCCATGACTCATAAGAAGTTTTATCTCGATACTCATCAATCTTTTCAAACTGACTGATTCGCTCGCGTTCCAGCGCGGTTTTTTTTCGCGCTTCTTCCCGTTTTCGTTTATGTTTCAAATTGTGGTCAACGGCCATGATTCACCCGATTCCATCGCATTCGTTAAGTCTTGCCAAGTCTGATCAATATCCTGCATATACTGTCAACGGTCATAATCTTAACTTTTGGACCCCCACCCCAACCCTGGGCTGATGAAAATTGCCATATATTTTAGTGAAAAACTGATCCTATGTTTGTTCCGCCCACCCCCACCCCCTAACGGCAATGCCATGGGTCGGCCGGCGATCTTCAGGCAGCAAGGAAGAAGACAGTCCCGGCGATTCCAGATCAAGGTCCAGCACAAGCACGCGTTTTCCACTCTCCGCCAAGGCCCATGCGGTCGCCGCCAAAGCGGTCGATCGTCCGACACCACCCTTGATTGAGAAGAACACGATTCTTGGGGTAGTAGTGTTCGGAGGCGAGATCGACGACCAGTTGCCCTCCGTTGCAAGACGGTCGACGACATAGGCACCCTCAATGCCTTCGAGCGAGAACTTGGCCTCGCTTGCTAACACTTCCTCAAAATTTGATTCAAAAAGCAAAGCATCTTTGGCGGGATAGGCATGTGGACCGAGCACCCCTTCAATCTTCCGTGTGATTTTGTCTATCGCCGCCATTGCTCGGTCATCATGTTCCCATTTTTCATCCATGATAAGACGAACCCGTCCGTTCATATCTCGATTGACCAGCAAGGGTCGAACACAGGGGAAATCCGCCTGATGTTGCCGGAAAATTTCCGCCATCTTTGGAAGAATTGTATCGAATGTCATCATATCAAACCTTCCTTTCGAGCTTTACCGATTAACTTGCGAACAGCCTCCGCACCAAGTCGGTGAGAATCTACCCGCTTTTGGTCGAAATCGCATTGGTTGGCATATCGCTGTGAAACATCCCAGTCACGGAAAGGGTTGGTTGTCGGCAACGCAAACGAGGCTCCCTCGTGATGTCCGGATCGATAGGCTTCATAGCGTGACCATGAAAGGTTTGCGTGAATCCGATCGGATTTGGCGGCAGGACCACTATCGCTTCCGACCAGCATTCCGAACGCAACCATCAAGCGCTTTAGTCCGCACTCCGCCGCCATCCCGTATAGATGATCAGCGTTCGCCATTCGAGTGGACTCGAAAAGCAGTCCGGCATCCTGCCAATGGCGGTCGTGGCATCGAGAAAATCAGTGTTCATTCGTATTATTCCTTTTACTGTCCACACCAGCGGAGGCTATCACATTTGACGACTGGAGGCAAGGTGAGATAAAAAATCGCTTCCCTGCATGAAGATGCAGCCAAGAAGTGTCTGTTGGGAGAACCTCTTTTACCTGCTCACACGTCTTTCTGCGGCAGCCACATCATCACGAAATCATCGGTGGGCATTCCCTTTCATATTTCAGCAAATTATGATATACTGCCAACTGTCACAATCTGCACTTTTGGACCCCCACCCCAACCCTCCCCCGCTGGGAGAGGG
>CAIMCT010000500.1 GCA_903839535.1 uncultured Desulfobacteraceae bacterium | reverse complement strand
GGTGGAAAGTTTCCGAGATCAGGAGTGGGCTGGAATTTCGTTCCGTGCCATGGCAAATATTAGAAATTTTGCGCCTTTTATGTCAGGTGCAAAAAATGCCTATAAAAGTCCATTTATGTTGGCACAAGGTCAGACATTTAATTTGCCATGGATTCAGGTGATGAATGTACACAATGCTTTCTTATTTGGATGAATGCGCTTGTTAATTTGATTTGACAAAACTTATAGACCTATGGGTTTTCTCATGGTAAATTTGTTGGTTAATGTTGTGATGCAGGTATCCAGATCTGCTGTTCGAAACATCCAGATAATTCCTATATAACACAGCGACACAGAAATAGCGGTTACAGGGGCATAAATCAATCGGGATATTGAAGTGAATTCAAATAAATTTACCATTATCAGCCCAGTTCCCAACATACCTGCGGCTGCAAAAATTATCCGGGTGAAGCTGGAAAGCATCTGAGATAAATTGGTAATGCCAAGATGGCGTTTAAGAAGAAAAATAAACCAGATGGAAATGATTCCCATTGTGGCGCTGGTGGACAAGGCAATGCCTTTGGCACCCCAAAAATGCATAAACAGAACATTAAACAACACATTCAAAAATATTGAAGCAAACCCCATATACAGGAGTATTTTGGTTTTTTGAAGAGCAGCGAAAAATGTGCCATTGATAAATGTATAGGCATAAAAAAACAGTCCCAGACTGTAGCAAACCAATGTTTGCGCGGTCTGTCGCGCAGCTTCCATATCAAATGCTCCCCTTTTCAGCAACAGAACGACCAAGTCCTCGGAAAACAACACCATCAGGCAGGTGATGGGAATGGTCAAAAATCCCAGAAAAATGAGGGTGTATTTGAAAATATTCTGAAGATTATCCCGATTTCCGGCGGCAACCTCTTCACTGATAAACGGAAAAATGGATCTTGAAACAGCCATGATGACCACCTGGATGGGAAGGTCGTTGATACGAAAGGCATATCGCAGGGTTGAAACAGATCCCGCAGATAACTGGGTGGCCATCACCTGATCCACCAGCATATTTGAGTTTGCGATAAGTTGGCTACCCAGCATGGGGATAGTCAACAGCCAAAAGGCTTTCATTTTTTGATGGTCAAACGGAATGGGGGTGCCGTATTGGAATTTCTCTTTGCGGAGCGCAATGCACATATAAACGGTTTTTATGAGCGTTCCGATCAGAAAACCCCATACCAGAGCATAGATACCCAGCCCCATATCATAGACCAGAAAAAAAACAATTGTGATATTCACGAATATCGGGGCGACATACAAATGAAAAAACATCTTTCTGGCAAGCAAGATTCCCCTGAAAAGGATTCCCGCTCCATCAATGAAAAGCAACAGAATCAGCAACCGTTCCAAGATAACGGCCAACTGCTTCTCCTTGGGCTGAAATCCATAACCGATCACTTGAATGATTTCCGGGGCAATGACATAAAAAATAATGGCCAACACCGCAAAAAGCAGGGTAGTTAAATAGATTAACCAGGTAGCATGAGAATCCGCCTCCTGAGAAGAGCGATTGCGCCATTCCAGATATAGAGGAACAAATGCCGAAACCAATGCGGCGGAAAACAATGATACGACAGTTCCTGGAAATGAGTAGGCCACATTGAAAACATCCAGAGATGCAGAAACGCCAAACCGATGTGCGGTTAACATTTCTTTGCCAATGGCCAGGGCCTTGTCCACCAGCGTCCAGATCATGACGATGGCGCTGGCTCTTCCAATCTGGCTGACAATGCTGGTCTGTTCATTTTTCAAGGATAACTTCCAGTTCGGATCTTCGGTTCATCGCTTGCCCCTCTGCGGTCTTGTTGTCGGCAATTGGCCGATGCTCACTGTATCCCACCACCTGAATGCGGGATGACGCAATACCCTTTTGAACCAAATAGTCGCGAATCGCATTGGCCCGTCTTTCTGAAAGTTTCTGGTTGTATTCATCCGAACCCTTATAATCCGTATGGCCTTTAACGGTAACTGGCGTTGAGGGATGCTCATTCAAATATGCCATATATTGATCCAACACTGGGACATAGATTTTTTTGATATTTTGCTTGTCAAAATCGAAATGAACCATTGCAAGCCTTAATTTTCCAGCTTCTGTAGCCGATTTTCCCTTTGCTGGTCTGGATGTCCCTATCCCTGCTCCACTTTCATCGCGTGACAGATAAAGAACCGTGGCGTAAAGCTGCTGATTATGATCCAGCCAGAAGGCAATCCCTTCTTCATCTAACACATATTTGTATTTTAAGATATTTCCGGCATTGTAGAATATGTAAAGTTTTTTATTTCCAGGATATTGAAGCGGAAATTCTTCTTTTTTCTTGCCGCTTGGGTCTGTGTCGTTCTCGGTTTCAGCCGTAGCTTTGGTCTGAATGATCGGAGATGGCTGATAATTGAGCTTTTCAACAGAGATATGAGATCCAAATTCTTTTTCGATATCGGAAAGCTGAATGCCTTTGGATTGCTGTTTGTTGCCGACTGACCCCTCAAAGTCTCTGGAAAGATATATCTGTTCAACATGGTCGTTCTGATTCAAAAATACGCTTAACCCCAGATATTCATATTGCAGGCACATTCCTTCGCTTTTGATGAGATCAGGAGTTCCTATTGTTTCGATGACTTCTTTGCGGAGCATATCCAAACTGATTAAGTGTAGAGTATCATCGAACTGCACGCTCAGGGTACTCAACGGATACCCGTTGTGGGGAAATACCAGGAAAGCCATTCCGCAGATGAACGTTATAACGGCTGAAAAGGGTTTCATAAGTTGTCTCCTTTTACTCGATTTCGCGTTCCCATCCACCCACCAAACCAGGGTATGAGTATCCAGCATCAACATTGCAACGATTTCCATTCGTTTTCGCCCACAGGCTCTTCCGGTGCATCATAACGCCACACATTGCTACGCAACATAGCAAGCAACTCTTTAGTGTATTTTTCAATGGAGCTTTCATCATAAGGCATGATGCGTACCACCGGATGGCCGTCTTCAGTAACTATTAAGCTCTCACCGATTTTTTCCACCTGCTTCAACAATACAATGCGTTGGTTTTGAAAATCAGATAATGAAACGGTTTGCATGGCGTTATCCTTTTTGGATAGCATATTTCAGGGTCTGTACACTCTGGGTAGTTACTATCCTGGTTTGGAAAGCAGTATTATACTGCGAACCGGCATAATTTTACGTTTTTGATCCCCCACCCCAACCCTCCCCCGCTGGGAGAGGGAGTTTATGAAAAGCGCAGATTATGCCAGTTCGCAGTATAACTCCTCAAAAGCTCTTGCCATCTGATGAACGCTGAGAGTTTCATCCACCAGTTTCCGGGCCTGATGGCTCATATATTGTTGCTGCTCAGGGTTTTTCAGCACAAGAATAATTTTTTTCGCCAAACTTTCCGGATCATCCACGGGAACCAGAAACCCCGTCTCGTTCGGGATCACTATCTCATTCATGAACCCCACATCTGTGCATATAATTGGAATGCCTGCGGACATGGCTTCGATAACGGCAACCGACAATGTTTCCTGCTGGGGATAGGAGGAGAGACAGTTAATGTCAACCGCTGCAAAAATATCTCCCAACTGGCGCTGAAAACCCAGAAAATGCACCTGATTTTCAAGATTCAAATCCACGGCAAGACTTTTTAGAAATGGCATTTGGGGGCCATCCCCAATCACCAGAAAGTGAGCTTCAGGTATGACATCCGCAACCATCCGGGCAGCCCGCAGAAATATATGATGGGCCTTGTCCGGCCGGAGCGCCGCAACAATGCTAACCACTGGGCTTTGCGCCGGTATTCTTAGACGGCCCCGTGCTTCTTCCTGACCAATAGTGGATTGAAACCGCTCTGGATCCACACCGTTATAAATGACTCGTATCTTGGAATGGCGGATTTTTTCTTCTACAGCGATGTAATCGCCATGGCCCTTTGCCGCAGCTACGACGTAGTCAACACCAAGATGAAGAATGCGTCGCCCCAGCATGGTCAAGGGATGAAAGGGATATTTCTTGAATGTCTCATTCTCCCAGTTGATACAGGTTCGAACGTCTGCCAGCTTGCTGGCTATCACCCCGAAAAACAGGGTGTTGAGATGATTGATCAAAAAAACGACATCGGTTTGAAAATCCTTTAAAAGCCTTGTCAGTTTGAAAATCCCGGACAGGTCAAATTTCGACCGAATGATTCCGGTGCTGACCGGAAAGCCCAGTTGAAGGATTTCCTTTCCCAGGATGCCCGGCTCTCTTAAAAAAAAGATGTTAAGGTCAAATCTCTGCCGGTCGATGTGGCGCAACAGCTCCAGCAGCAACTGCTCAGCGCCGCCGATGGTCAGATGGGATACCACGACAGCAACGCGGGTTTTTCTGGGATTGATCATGGTGCTATCTCCATTTGTAATCAGCGATGACGGTTTCAAACAGATTCATCAGGCTGTCCATTTGATCCTTAATAAGAAGGTTTCCTTTTACGAAAGACTGACCGGCTATTCCCATCTGAATCAGTTTTTCCTTGTCGGACAGCATCTTGTCCATTTTTTGCGCCATATCGTCACATGAATCGGGTTCAAACAATAGTCCAGTTATTCCATCCTGAACCTGCTCGGGAATGCCGCCGATACGTGAGGCCAAAACCGGAGTACCATTGAGGAAGCTTTCATAAATACTGAGCGGCGCATTGTCGTACCATCTGCTGGGAACAACGCTGAATAAGGCTTCTGCAATCCACTTTGTCAGGGTTTGACCGGTTTGAAATTCCAGAAAATGTATGCGGTTTTGGGCATGAGGCTGAATGAGCGCTTTCAGTCGCTCCTCTTCTCCATCATAACTTCTGCCGATGATATAAAGGTCTGTTGGCGGATTCAGCTTCTGAAATGCGCCAATCAGTGTGTCCAGTCCTTTTTCATACGATATTCTGCCAAAATAGACCATATAATTTTTTTTATGCCAGGCTTTATCCGGCTCAGTTGCTCTTTCAACCGGATACTGCAGGATATTAATCTTGTCATTCCGCCTATTCTCTCTTTCCCGTCTGCCCTCGCCTTCCCGATCTCCCGGTTTTCTCCGATCTTTTTGTCTCCTTTCAACCGGATATTGCATTATGTGTGTCTTTTTTTCAGAAAACCCGCCTTCTATGAGTTTATCTTTCATAAACTGACACGGCACAACAATGGCGTCCACCAGTTTATACAGTCCGAGCAAGCGATGTAGATACATGGCGGCGACCCGAACAGCCGAGGCCGCCAGATGGTTTTTCACACACCTGTATTTTAGACCGTTATAATACTGTCCCTGAACGCAGAGAGTACAGGGCCTTCCATTTCGCAGCAGGGAATAGCTGGGGCAAAGCAGATTGTAGTCGCCGATCTGCATGACCACAGGAATGTTGTGACGTTTGAAGGTATGGAAGATGCTTGGCGACATGTAGTTATAGATATTCAGTATATAGGCGATATCCGCTCCGCCAACCGCTTTCAGCAGCCTGCTTAATTTTATTCTGGCTTCGAAGGAGTAGGTGCTTCTGTCCAGAAATCGCAGGATATTAGCCGGAGAAAATCGGATGCTGCTTAAATGCGCCTGATCAGGGTCCCCCGGAGGCCCCAGGAAATAATCCTGATAGGCGGAAGGCCAGGAGTTGGCGTAGCGGACGCTGAAAGGAATGGTTGTATGTCCCCGAGCTGACAGGTGGTTCATGATATTATAGAGATACGTCTCGGTTCCGCCATTTAAGAAAAAATATTTGTTACAGAAAACCATCTGCATTTAAGGTTTTTC
The DNA here is from genome assembly GCA_903839535.1 of uncultured Desulfobacteraceae bacterium. GTDB lineage: Bacteria > Desulfobacterota > Desulfobacteria > Desulfobacterales > Desulfatirhabdiaceae > RAAP-1. The sequence goes on along the minus strand of CAIMCT010000500.1, from coordinate 7,216 downwards.
CCCCAGTTCGATTCGAAAAATTCCGATTCCATTAAACCCGATATATCCGTCCAACGTCCGCCCTGCCGTCAGGGCGATGGTATTGATGTTAACCCTGGGAATTTCCATCTGAACCTGCTGAAATGTTTTTGCGCTGTCTGTGCTGATAAAGAGACCTTCGGTTGCCCGGACATCATACCGAATCGTTCCCGCCAAAACCAGCTCCGGGCGTTGAGGATGAAAAGCTACGCCATATACCGCCATTTGAGGAGATGGGGCAACTGGAAGGCGAGTTTCCTGCCAGCTTTTTCCTTCATCCTTGGTGATCAATAGTGTATTTCCAGCACAGCCGACCACAATTCGGGACGGCGTAACGGGGTCTATAGCCATTCCAAAGGTAAACCGCTCTCCTGTCGTCACACGCTGCCAGGTATCTGCGCCATTGGTGGATTTATAAATGCCGCCGGCTTGCGTACTGGCAAAAAGAGTGCTTGGGTGCTTGGGATGAACGCGAAGCGCCCCCGGTCCCTTGATAAAAGGGGTACTTAGCCCTTGATTCATTTGGGTCCAGTCTTTACCGGCATTGATGGTTTTATAAACACCATAGCCATTGGTTCCCACATACACAGTATTATCAGAAAGGGGGTCCAGCTCCACATTGGTTGCCAGTCCATCAACATATCCCAACTTGGGCAGGGTTTCAACAGGGACGGAAAAGCCAATGTCCTTCCAGGTTGTTCCGGCATCTCTGGACTCATAGACATAAACCTTTCCTTTTTTGTCCCAGGGATTCATGAGCAAAACCATCCGGGATGGATTATTTTGAGAGATTTCTATTTCCTGAGCATGGCCGTTGGCCACACCATTCATTGACCGGCGCCAGTGTTTTCCCGAATCTTCGGAAATCATCAGACCATTGTCCGCAGCACATAGATACAGAGTCTCAGGCTTTCGAGGATGAATTTTAAGGTCGTTAATTACTGTATTTTGAAGTCCATGATGTTTTTGTGTCCAGTGATCTCCGGTATCGGATGATTTCCAGACATTCCACCAGTCAATCAAGATCAGCGAGTCGGCGGTGCCAGGAACAAACATGATGCGTTCTGCTCCGGATAGAGTGCTGGCCCAGTTGGAAGTGGCTTCAGACTCCATCTTAAACGACTGAATGGATTTCCATGTTTTGCCTCCGTCCATGGTCTTATAGAGCAAATGAGGCCAGTTTTCCGGATGCGAACTGATAAACAGTAAATCCGGATTTCCAGGATGGACAGCAATTGATTTAAAGCCTTTGACCTGTGTTGGGACCGGGCGATTTTCCCAAACCCGGGATATCTGGTTCCAGCGGAACAAGCCGGAGTGTTTTTCAGCAATATAAAGGGCGTTTCCGGAAGCGGCAATGTCCGTTATCTCAAGTGATCCACGGGAGAGTCCTTCCTGCTGCGGCTTCCAGCTTTGTTCCTCCAGTCGATACACGCCGCCGGCAGTTCCAGCATATAGATAACCATCATAAACCGCCATGCCATTTATTTTGGATGGTTGCAGTCCCTGCACGCGCCGAGGCAAAGACTTGATGTCGCTTAAAGGAATCTGGAAAACACCTTTTTCATCCGTCCCGATCCACAGGGATTTCCGGGTAAAAAGCAATAGTTGGCTTCCGAAAAAACGGGACGAGTACCTGATTTCCTCGGACAATCGGGTCCAGGTATCTCCCTGATTGATGCTATGATAAAGGCCGGCATTGGTGAGAGCAAAAACCTGACGGGAATCTTCAGGGGATACAGCGATATCGGCAACACAAAAACCTCCCAGACCTGTTCCGATAAGTTCAAAATGATTTCCGGTGTCCCGGCTTCGAAAAACCCCGGCCACATCAGAGCCAATGTAAATTAACAGGGGATTTGACGGGTCTATGGCAATGGCTGTGAATCGTCCACCGCCGCCATAGCCCGATGGTGTCCACGACATGCGGATATTCTCCGCAAGAGCAATGGCTGAAATCACGGATAAAAGCAGGGTTGCGGCAATGATATGGGGTAAGCAACGCATTATTTTTTTGTCTCCTGCTTTTGCTGCAGACGATATGATCTTTTGCCATACAATTTGGCGCTGTACTGGACAAACGCGTGTTCAACCTGATCATAACCTTTCATCCAGACCGTCCCCGAAACCGAATTTGAATAGATGCGAAGCTTTAGCTTGCCGGCTCTGGCCTCAATCCGAGTTGGAAGAGCTACTTTTTCAGCCGCTATTTCCTGTTCCTTGTCTTTTTCCTGTAACACATCCCTCACATTCAACAACGCCGGACTTAAAAAATAAAAATGCATTGGCACGGGTTTGACGAACGTACGTTTGATATCACAGGTGATTTCGTTTGATATTGCGGTCATTTCCGAGTACTCAGCATTCCAGAAAAGGCTGTTCCGGGAATTTTTCTTGGGGAAAGCCTCAATGATGATCTGGTATGGGTTGCTGCCGCCTGGAGCGGGAGGCATCAAGGTTAACAGGGCCTGAGCTCCGGAGAAAGTTTCATTCATCACCGTACCGGAAAGCTGCACCAGATATTGCTTGGAAAATACTATGGTGTCCAGAAGCATATCATCTGCAACTGAATCGGCGGAGAAAAAACCTATAGCCAGGCTCATCAGTATTCCAATAGCAAAATTACGAGATAAGATTTTCATGGCCGTTATGGGCTTTTCTTCCTTGATTGGGACTGATGCCAGTTCCAGGCTGTTGCAATTGTTGCATTGATGTCGCTGAAATCCGGTTTCCAGCATAGTACAGAATCTGCGTATTCAGGCTTTGCCACCAAAACCGGTGGATCGCCTGGGCGCCTTCCCACAGTCCGATAGGTCACAGACTTTCCCGTGACCTGCTGGACTGCCCGAATGACTTCCATTATCGAATACCCGCGTCCTGTTCCCAGATTGATACACTGGCTCTGACAGGATTCATCCAGGTATTTCAGGGCCAGAACGTGGGCCTTGGCCAAATCGGTTACATGGATATAATCCCGGATAGCGGTGCCATCCGGGGTATCGTAATCGGTTCCATAGACATCTGTGTGACTTCGTTGTCCCAGAACTGTTTGAAGCAGAATGGGAATCAGATGTGGCTCCGGGTCATGGTCTTCACCGATTTGCCCCCCTGGATCAGCGCCGGCGGCATTGAAATATCGCAGAATGACGTATGAAAAGCCGTAAGCACTGCCATAATCCTGGATAATCTGCTCCATCATGAGCTTGCTGCGGCCATAAGGATTGATGGGAATCTGCGGGTGATTTTCGGGTATGGGGATTTGCCTGGGAATGCCGTAGGTTGCGCAACTGCTTGAGAAAATGATATCCCGACAGCCGTGCCTGCGCATGGCATCCAGGATGGCAATGGAACCGACCACATTGTTCTGATAATATTTCGCCGGATGATCCACCGATTCTCCGACGTACGCGAATGCAGCAAAATGAATTACGGCTTTGGGTTGATACTGGGAAAAAACCTGATCCAGGACCAAAGAATCAGTAATATCGCCGATAATGAGCGGCCCCCACTGAACCGCCCAAGTATGCCCATATACCAGGCTGTCGAGAGTAACAGGCAAATAACCCAGTGCGGACAGGGCCTTGCAGGTATGGCTCCCAATATAGCCTGCGCCTCCGGTAACCAAAACTGTATCTGTCATGGGTTTCTCCCTTAACTCTCAGAGAATGGTCGGGGGATGAATGATTATGTTTTTATCTTCCTCTGCGTATAAATGTTACGGGAAGATAAGTCAATACCTGGTTGGATCGAATTTAGAAGAACGGGCTACCTATATCAGATTTTTTTTCAAAAGCACAACATATCGGTCGGCACAGCACCAGTACCTGAGTAAATTCAGAGAAGGGTATCAACAAGCGATAGCGAGCGTCTGATTGACAACCTGGTTAGGGGGCGGCGATTATTTCATTTTTCACTACCACCTGATTTCTTCCTTTTTCTTTTGCTTCATAAAGAGCCATATCTGCGAATTTGACAATCCTGTTGTAGTCAGGATGCCCATCATATACGGCTACCCCAATACTGCATGTCTTGCTAATTTGTTTATTTGCAGGCAGTTGAAAAATATGTTCCTCACATTTACGCCTGATCTTTTCTGCAACAATGTACGCCCCTTTTCCGTCGGTATTACCAAGAACAGCCAGAAACTCTTCACCGCCGTAGCGAAAAATAAAATCACTGGCTCTGACATTTAGCAGAAGCAATTCTGAAAACTGTTTTAATACCGCATCACCGCTATCATGACCGTGAATGTCATTAACCTTTTTGAAATGATCAATATCAAGCATCAATATTGAATAAGGTATTTTTTGTTTTATGCTGATGTCTGTCTGACGGCGTAAAATTGTATCAAGATAACGTCTGTTAAATAAGCGAGTGAGCATATCCATTCCCGTATCAATTTCAATAGCCTGATCTACGATGGTGGAAATAAACCAGGAACCCTTTGAGACAACATCATTCAGGGCAGTGACACCTTCAAAAAATTTTTGCTGATTGTTTTCTGCCCGGTATTTTGCAGCAGTAAACAGAGCTTCATCAATTTGCTGAATATATTTTTTTAATTCTGCTGAAATATTCAGCGTGTGAGAAAGCAGATCAGCCTTGTAAATTACCCACAAACCAAAACTTGAATATTGAAGTTTGGGCAGCTTACTCAACTCAATTTCAGGTGTCTGATATAAAAATGTAAGCGTATTTCGCATCCAGTCCAGCAACAGCGATCTGAGACGTTCACATTCAATGGCTGTATTCTGAGTCATTCCTTTCATTTTCAATGAGAGTTCATTTGTTTCATGGATCATTTCATTTGAATAATAGGCTTCGGATATGATTGACACCAAAATATCGAATTGTTGCCCCACTAAAAGAAAAGCCCGCGAAAAATCATTCGCTGAAACAAATTTATTTGAGATTCTGGAAAATATCTCGCGCTTCATGATACTTATTCCATGCGTAAAGTAATTCATGTTAACATTGTTGTGGGCATGAAGCGCACCGATTTTTTTTTGCAAGTCAATCAGCGATTTCATATTTTCACTTATGCGAGGCTGAAAAAAGTCGTGCATCCATTTTTGCAGAGATGCCTTTAAATTCTTTTGGACAAACATGTTTTTAAGGATAGAAGCTATTTCCGGAATTTCCGTCAGTTCCGTATAAAATGCATCAATAATACCTTCGAATTCCGGTTCTAAAAAATTGCCCAACCTCATCATTATGTCTGAATTTTCTTCATATAGTCTGTGAAGTTTTTCCTGTAATATTAATTCCATCTTCATAGTATCACCGCGCTTTCATGAAAACCATTTTGATTAATAGCCCCCAGTGTTCACCTGCGAAGTCAGGTTCAATGGATGGCTATGCGTTTTGCTCAATCATTGAACATAATATTCCTAATACTTTAGATACTTCTTTAATAGAATAGTCATCCAGATCAATATAAATTTTATTGTCCTCGAGTTTTAAAAACTTCCATATATTTCCTGATGTAACAACTCCGTAAATCTTTGATAAAGTCGTACCCTCCTGTTCATTGAATATTCTTGAAGCAATCATTTCAGCCGTGCACTGCCCTAACCCACTCATTATATTTTCATTTTTTGCTTCAACTATTGTAATCACAGGAGTACTCAAAAATAATTGTTCAGGCGATTTACTGATAATAAAATCACAAAACCCGGTCAAATCCCGTTCTTTATCGACATTCAGTTCGATTCCGGAGAAAAAACTTATTTTCTTATCGAATATCTTTCTTATTTCAATTAGCACCGGAGCGATAATCAGTTCGGAACGAGCTTTTTCGGTATTGATAGCAACAGCTAAAGAAACATTGTCTGACAATGTCTCTTTCAGATGATTACCGATTTCGCGAGACTCTATAGTGGAAAATAATCCAGTATTCTCTATTATTTCAACAGAGAACTCTTTCTGAACTTTTTTGATTGTAAAACTGCTATAGGGCATTTCTTCCTCATGTTTGATTTATTGATTCAAGAACTTGTGCGGCCAACGTAATAATAATATCCTTTTTCGTTTTTATAGAATTTATCCCCGGTGTTCAGCCAGGCCCCGAGCATTGTTTCTTTGGTTTTCTCATGTTTGTTCCAGTAATATGCGGCGGAGCTGTCTCCTTTGACCAGAAGGGTGCCGATATCGCCTTCCAAAAAAAAACTGAGAATATATCTCTGTGTCATGCAGCAGCACCGCAATCCGCACTTTCATTCGAACACCCAGGGATTTTAAGCCATTTCCGACCCTGTTCATTCCCGCTTGAACATCTGCGTATGTGTAGGAGCAATCATTGTAATGATGATAAAATAATAAATTGAAATAATCAAAACTGCCTAAAAATCAATCACGCTAACCTTCTGTAAATATTATTCATCACAAACCACATAGATAATCTTTTTTTGCTTTTATCTCTAATTGTTGAATGCTGTACAGAGAAAAGGGCAAAGTAGCAACCATTTGTTGAAAAAAATTTCAGTCGGTGAAATAATTTTTCAAATATCTCCATTGGTGTATGGAATGGTTTGGAAGGCTGAAGACCATATTTATGTTTTGCTACGAAGGGTTGGCATGGGAACCCCCAGAAGATCGGCAATGCGCGACCTGTGCCATTGCATATGGTCAAGAGTCTTCAGTATGTAAGCGTGTTCCGAAAACTCCAGAGAAAAATTGACAGAATTCGGAAGCATCCTGCCGTATCCCGCAGCCAGCTCCCATTCGATGTTTTCGAGAAGTACCCTTTTGTCCCTGGATCGCAGCGCAGAAGACATGATTACATTCAATATCCGATTGACAGCACCGAATTTTCAAGTTATAAAAAATGCCATGATAAACCGTGAAAGGGAAATCGCAGCGCTTCATGGCTTGCTGAAACGTAATCATTGACGCTATCGGTTCACTGGGGATTTGGATTTAAATCAGCAGGAAAAGGTCTGGAAAATGATTCAATCCATTCTGGATCCTAAATCAGCGACAGAAAGAATCATGATCAAATTCCCCTACGGAATGGCGGATTTCAGACAAATCGTCACGCAAGGCTATTTTTATTGTGACCGCACCCATGCCATCCCATTGCTGGAGCAGGCCCAATCACAGCTCTTTATCCGCCCTCGCCGTTTTGGCAAGAGTCTGCTCCTGTCCTTGCTGGAGAACTCCTACGATATTGCCCGCAAAGACACGTTTGAGGCGATGT
>CAIMCT010000499.1 GCA_903839535.1 uncultured Desulfobacteraceae bacterium | reverse complement strand
TATAATGTTGCAATTCACTTTCTATATCCGAAAGTTGCGTGTAAAACTCGTCACTTTTTGATTTTTTAGCTTTTTGTAATAATTCATTTGTTGCATTTCTTGCCATTTTCAACCTATATTATTTTAATAAACCTTTGGTTTTTTTCGTTATTAACTTTTGGTTATCTGATTAAATAAGTCACTACCTAATACTTGAAGAGATGTTTTAGAAACTTCAAGCATAATATCGAACATATTTTTGATGTCCCATTTTTCTCCATTCCCTTGTGTGTAAATAGAAGTTGCCTGAAGCATTATTGTTTTATCTTTATGCTTGACAAACTTGTTTTTACATAGATTGGTATTAATTGGCATCCCATAATTTGCAGAGGTCAATCTATCCAATCTGTTTAACATCCCTGAATTGTATTCCAGCGTCACAACCCTGCCATCTGGTCTTGTAATTGAAATAGTTTCTGTTAAAAAGTTTGAGCCTTCAAGAAATAAGACATAAGGAAAATGAGATTCAGATAACATCATGTTAGCGATTTCAGATATGTTTTTATGCGACCGTTCTATCGCATTACCAGCTGCCATCAAGTCTTGATTGTTACCTTTACCAACTAATACACCATTTTTGATATTATCAATGTCTTTCCCTTGATGTTTAGCCTCCGAAACTAAAACGACCCTCCAATTACCGTTATCGTCTTTTACTTCTATTATTCCACCATCAGGTATAATACTGGAATTTGAAACAAAAAGGGTTTGTCCCAATTCTGGGTCAACTTTTTTTAATGCTTCGTTTATTTCTTCTTTTTTTATGCTTGTTCTGTATTGAAAAGATAATTGAGGGTACTCCTTTTCAAGCTGTTCTATCACAAAATATGAGATTTTTCCAACTGTTACATCATGCGATTTTGCTTCAAGCCCAAATATGCCAACTACACCTTGTGAATCTTTATGTTGACTCGTTAATCTATTTGATTGATTCTTTTTAGCCATATCGTGTCTTTTCCTTACTCAAGTTTTCCGCTGTCTGCTACGATAATGTATGTATAACACAATGTTCACCTGCGAAGTCAGGTGCAACAGATGGTTAGGAGCTTTGTAACGGTTCGTGTGTTTGGAATAACTTTACATAGTTAGGTTTTTCCAATGACCAATCCTGAATTTTCAGTGACGGGACAGAAATAAAATCCTGGTTATTGCGGGTAACTATCGTGGCATTGCGCGTAAGAGCGACAGAGGCAATTCTCAAATCCTGTGTGCCAATACGGATTTTCTTTTCACGAAGACTTCTGAAAACTGTCTGAGATTTCTCAGCAAAACCGATGACTCTGACACTTTGAAAATAAAAAAAAGTTGCAAGCAGATTTTTATATGCTCTGACAATTTCCTCATCGCTCTTTGCTTTACGGACTCTGTCCAGTCTCCCTCTTATTTGTTCCTCAAAGGTGATAACGGTTGTTGCAAGTCTGTCAGGCGGAGTTTCCGAAACACGGGCAACAACGGACGGATGATTTCTCTGAAAAAGAGAAATATGATCTGTGTCCAAAATATACATCACATCACCGCCGTGTCGAAATCTGTTTCTCTACGGTATTGGCTGACTGATTCCTGAAACGGTTCCCAGTCAGAATCATCAGCAAACATTCCCGCATATTTTAACCACTGATGTTCATGCGGTTCGGATTCTATATCAATCCTTACAATTCGTCCGCCAAACAAAAGCTTTTTCAGTCTGGCTCTTGTCATAGTCAGCACACCTTCCTCAGTTTCATCTTCAGCCACAATTTCAGGATATTGGCAGACACGGGCGATAAATTTTTTATCTGTTTTTGTCAAAAGGACATCACAAATCATATCTCATAATCCTTACTAATGACAAGCGGTAGTCAGATAGGGCTATCCACTTGAATGGTTAGGGTTTTCACTTGTCTTTAAAATGCTTACTTATCAATTCCCGATACTATCTGAAGAGCGTTTTTAGGCAGTGTGCTTTTACTGGCATATACTTGCTGTTGGATGATCCTGACAGACAATTGCTTTCAATGCCTGAATCTGGCAATTATGAGCATCAAAGTTTGCGTTAACATCAGCAGCTTTAGCAGGTGTCCCAGCGGTGAATGTTATCATGTTATTTGAGCATGTGCCTTGGCCTTGATAAAGTTGCTGGATTTCCGATGCAGGGAGTGCGCGGTTGTAAACGCGGACTTCATCAATATCACCATTAAAATGCTCTGACGCGTCTACATCGTTTACTCCCATAGTTGGATTTCTGCTGTTGGATAGATCATATGCAGACGTATCTAACGCCTGTGAAGAATCTAATTTTCCGTCAATGTATATTTTTGCTCCCACTGCCCTATCTACAACACCCACAACAAAATGCCAATTATCATCTACAATAGTCTGGTTGCTATAAAAATAAATATAGCACTGACCATTGAAAGCATTTTCCAGATGAAGGTTATTTCCATCCGGCCCACCCATCCTCATCATGTATCCAGTAACACAACCAGAACTCCCTTTTGAGAAAATTCTTCCATTATTGGTCGGAGACATTGGTTTTACCCAGGCTGCTATGGAATAGCTTT
>CAIMCT010000498.1 GCA_903839535.1 uncultured Desulfobacteraceae bacterium | reverse complement strand
CTTCAATGCCTGTAACTGACTATTCAATGTCTGTATCTGACAGTTCTGTGTGTTGATCTGCTGATATAGCGTATCAAAATCTGCATTGACTTCGGCTGCTTTGGCAGGTGTTCCAGTAGTGAATGTATAGGGTTTGACGGCTACACCGGGACATACTTGTCCTTCATTGTAAAGTTGCTGAATTTCGGAGTCGGAGAGGGCACGGTTGTATATGCGGAGGTCGTCGATAATTCCGTTGAAAAATTCAGGGGCACCTGGTTGATTTTCTCCAATACGTAAGACCCTTCGAACTGCTAATGACAACGTATTAATTTTCCATTGATTTGTTTGATCTATTAATCCATTAATAAAAATTTTGGCGGTTCCTTTTTGAAAGGTTGCGGAAATATGATACCACGTTTGCAATGATAGTAGAGTTTGCGATTCTAAAACCTGTGTGTTAGGCCAGTTTCCCTGAAGAACAATGTGATTTGGAGAGGGGAATGCATTTAAAGAGTATGTTTCATAATCATCCCATTCTTCATTTGGGCCGTAAGATATGATTCCTCCATGATTGAATGCATTTATTTTAACCCAAACACTCAACGTAAAACTAGTAGTGATGTCCAAAGTATCACTTTTGTTTATCTGGATATAATTGTTTAACCCATTAAAACTATAAGCACTATTAATCTTCCCAAACCTATCCGTCGTCAAAGTTGCTCTATAAGCTGTCCCGTTATTCCCATTCCCACTCTCATCACTTGCGTTTCCGTTAAATGGATAATATGCCACAAGTCCATCACTCAAGCCAGCATGCGTAATGCCACAAAACAGAAACACAACCATGCAAACAGCAAACACTCTCGTTTTCATAACCCCCCCTCCTAACGGTTGCCTGAGCCCGCCTAACGCCAAGGGTAACCAGCGGCGGCCACTGAACTTGACCGTGATTAGCACAACGCTGCTCCCCGCCGTCTGGTTGACCCAATTGTTGTGCTATAGTTTTGCTATTAGGTTTTTCATGGCATCTATACAATTTTTTAAATAATCTGCTCGCACTTGTACATCCCTGCCAGGTAACTGATATGTCCCTGAAACCATTTTTGTAAACGGGAGCCCTTGAGCGAAAGCAACGACACCAGTCGTCTGAAAATCCCTTATTTCCACTACAGCATCTACAACAGTCGCGAAAGTAACTACATTGGGGTTGTTTACTAAAATTGAACCGATCATATTGTCAATTTCTGTTAATACAGCATGATAAGCAGATGCAGGCCCCATATATTGGGTGAGCCTATTTTTGGGGAATAAATGAAATTTTGGTGCATGACGGCCTGCAGCCTGTAGCTGAGAAGAAAAGTTGTGCTGTTGATATATTGGAGATGGCAAATTTATCCCTTGAACCAAGGCAAAGGCATTCTGTACAGCGCGCCTAGACGAATCATCGGCCATAACTGGCAAAATTACTGAATCAGTTGCAGCTAAAGCAATTTGTGTATAGATAGAAAAGCTTGGATTAGCGTCAACGAAAAGATAATCGTATTCGTTGCTGAGAGGTGCAATAAAATCATTTACCCAATCAATTATTTTTAGCCATGTATTCGTTCCAGGAATTTGTGTGTTAGCTAAAGTTGTAATTGCATTCGATTGCAATTCAACAAGTGCATCGCCAGCAACTAAATCAATGTTGTTTGGGATATTATTATTGAAACCGTTTGGCTTAGAAATGAAATAATGAACATCAATAGTAGCAGGAATTACATATGGTGAAGGGAGTCTTTCTTGAAAATAACCTCCTATGCTTTTCCTAACCGGATAACTTTGCAATTTGTTCAAGTTTTGGCTTCCTGAGCCGGTGAGACCTCCCAATAACAATTCAGACAAATTTCCCTGCGGACAAAGATCCATTACAAGCAATCGTTTGTCGGCATGATCTTGTGCAAACATTGTGACAGCCTGAAATGCAAGACTAGTTTTGCCTGTGCCACCTTTATTGTTCCAGAATGCGTATTTTTTCATATGATCTCCCGTGTTAATTTTGCAATTTGTTCAAGCACAACGCAATGTTCACCTGCGAAGTCAGGTGCAACAGATGGTTAGGAACACTGTAACGGTTCTTTTATTGGCATACACTCGCTGTTGGCTCGTTCTTGCAGACAATTGCCTTCAATGCCTGAATTTGGCAGTTCAGTGCATCAAAATTTGCATTAACATCAGCAGCTTTAGCAGGTGTCCCAGCAGTAAACTTTACTACTTCACTTGAACATGTGCCTTGGCCTTGATAAAGTTGCTGAATTTCCGATGCGGAGAGTGCGCGGTTGTAAATGCGTAGATCATCTATAGAACCACGTATTAAATTCCAAGGATTTGTGTCAGATCCTAACAGAAAAGCAGTCCATTTCTTTGGAACTCCTTGCCTCTTGGTAGCAATCAATTTCCCATTCTTATAAAATTTGCCAATTCGGTTTTCTAAAATGAATGTAAAAATTTGCCATTGATTCACAACAACTGTATTGGATGGAATCTCGTCTGGGGTAAATCGATTACCGTCATCACCGGACACTCCGACATAAACAGAACCATCGTGTGTACTATGGAACTGAAATTGATCCCATATATCAGTTCCTATAGGATCAGCCCAGTCCCATAGTAAGAGAGGAAATATCCAGAAAGAAACCGTAAAATCAGTGAATTCTAAGTTCAAATTAGATACTCTGATATGATCATCTTTTCCATCAAAGTTAGCCGCTTTTCCAATCACACCATCACCGTAAGTTACTCCTCCTGATTCAGTACCATTGTGACCATTCCCACTTTCATCATTTGCGTTACCGTTAAATGGGTAATATGCCACCAGTCCATCACTCAAGCCAGCATGTGTAATGCCACAAAACAGAAACACAACCATGCAAACAGCAAACACTCTCGTTTTCATAACCCACCTCCCGCGGCGCTTGGTTGAGCCCGCCTAACACCGAGTTCAGCGGGCGCGGGCTGTTTCGCGCTCCGCTGCAACTGATGGTTAGGAGTTTTTTATAGATTGGAAAAGAAAATGCAATGATCCGAACAGTGCATTCAGATTGTCAATACCGTAAGCTTCGGTATTCTTGGAAAACTCATCTTTCACCAATCTGCCGAATTCCCAGAATCGTCCGTCTGTTACGATTCCGTATACAGGAAAATCCGGATTATCATTGAATTTCTGGGCAGCAACCATTTCCGCCGCACACTGCCCCCATCCCTGTTCGAAGTCATTTCTTTTTGCTTCGATTGCCACGACCAGCGGCTTTTCCAGAACCGTTTTTCCGAGCGGAGAACGGGCAGAGATGAGATAATCCGGCGTACCGGTAAGCTTCTGATCATATGTCAGTGTTTTCTGTATCCACAATGAATATTGCCGGGCATAAGTTTTGTAAACTTCTCTCAGAACAGGCAGAATAATCAGCTCGGAACGGGAACCTTCGGATGTATAAAGGTCGAAATATTCCTTGTTGAAAGTGAATTCTTCGAGAAAACCGGCTGGCGGTACGATTTCAAGAACTCTGATGAAAGATTCTTCACGATAGGTAATCCTGAAATCCTGCTGTACATGAGAAATATGTCTGTAATCGCTGAATGCCATGTTCACTCCTTACAATTATAGCAATAAATTCATAACAGAACAACCAGACGCTATTTCAGGTGTTTGAAATTTTTATTACAGAATTTATATCCTAACACCAAGCTAACCGGCGGGCGGGCCTTATCGCACGTCCGGTTGAGTGACTTGTTAGGCTTGCTGATTTACCATATCTGTTATAATGCCGACAATTTTTTTAATATTTACAATATGATACTCTGTTAAATCAATATATACATTACCACCTTCATATTTAAGAAATTTCCATGTATTGCCGGTAGTTACCGCTCCGTAAATACGGGGAACGGCATTCCCTTCGCGTTCGTTGAAAATCCGGGATGCAACCATTTCGGCAATACATGCTCCCAGTCCGTTTATAATATTCTCATTTTTCGCCTCGACAATTGAAACAACAGGAGCAGTCAGAAACAACTGTTCCGGAGATTTGCTTAATATAAAATCACAGAAACCGTTCAAATTCTGTTCCCTGTCCACGTTGAAGTCTATACCTGAAAACAGGCTGATTTTCCCGTGAAATATTTTCCGGATCTCCAGCAGGACATTTACAACAATCATTTCGGAACGGGCTTTCTCAGTATTGATGGCCAATGCCAGCGGAACATTCTGCTGCAAGGTGATTTCAAGATATTCACTGATATCCCGCTCCTCAACATGTGAAAATACATCTTCATTTTCAATGATGTCAAGCTGAAACTCGGTTTTCACTTTTTTCAGGGTAAAATCACTGTAAGACATATATATTTTCTCCGGTATATTTGTATCAAGCCTAACGTCAACGATAAGGTGCAGAATGCCAGCTCTGAACGAACGCAAAGAGCTTCGATAGGAGTAAGCATTCTGTCAGCTTCATCGCCTTGTTGTAAATGTTACTGCTAACCCTCATCCAGACTTAGGCATGATGAACG
>CAIMCT010000497.1 GCA_903839535.1 uncultured Desulfobacteraceae bacterium | reverse complement strand
GACTTTCACTCTCTTAATTCCTTTCCGCAAGGGGGTCGGGAGTTTGGACATTTACTCCCCCTCCCCTTGCGGGAGGGGGTCGGGGTGGGGGTGAGCTGATGAAAATTGCCATATATTTTGGTGAAAAACTGATCCTATTTTTGTTCCGCTTCTACAATAAAGAATAAAAATGGGATCAATTTAAAACCAGTTTTTGGCTGATTTTCATCACCCCACCCCAACCCTCACCCACTGGGGGAGGGAGTTTATGGAAAGTTCAGATTATGCCCGTTCGCAGTATACTTACACCATTCATCCCCATGCGACAGAGAGTAAAATCGTACCGAAGAGGATCTTCGGGAATCATAAGTCTGAAAACACTGGTGATTTCAAGCGCCGTCCGCATATCCGCCTGCTTTCGCCGTGTAAATCCCAGGGTAACCCCCATCCGGTGAATATGAACATCCAGCGGAATGATCAGCTTTGAAGCCGGAACCTGATCCCAACCTCCTGGGTCCACATCATCCCTTCTAACCATCCACCGTAAAAACAGATTCAAACGCTTACAGGCGCTGCCCCGCTCCGGCAAAGGAATCAAATGCCCCAGTCCCTGTGCATTTCCAGCAGTAAATGCGGCGACAAATCGTGTCAGAGCGGGCAGCACTGTGTCAGCTTCAATCGTCATGCCCGAAAGAAAGCAACCGTAAATCGATCCATAACGATCCAGCACATCCTTTATTGCCAGCATCAGATTGACCAAGTTCTCGTCGGTAGCAAACCGATGGGAAAAACCGTGATATGTAGCAGTCAGAGACTGGCGTGTAGATCGGTTCAAAAAACTCAGAGGTGATGGCCCCATTTTCTCAAGTACGCTGCGCAGACTTTTATAAATCTGCGCAACACGTCCATACGCCAGAGAAGAGGCCAAAAGTCCTACGATCTCTCGGTCCCGAATATCCGCATACCCATAAAGAAACACCAGCGGATCCGGGTGCACCTGCTCGCGACGGTTATATTGGTTGTACAGAACATCCAGATCGCGCAGGATAATAAAGCGGTCGGAAATCATAAGAATTTAAAATGGAATGTCATCTTCCCCCACCGGTCCTTCGGATCTGGGAAAATTCCCGCCGCCCTTGGATCCGGAATCAAACTCACCGGAACTCTTTTTCACCACTTCGTCCTTGGACCCCAACATCTGCATAACCAAAGCGATGATCTCTGTGGTATAGCGTTTATTCCCGTCCTTGTCATCCCAGGCTTTGGTCTGAATGCGTCCCTCGATATAAACCTGCTTTCCTTTCGAAAGATACTCGCCGCAAATCTCTCCCAGTTTATCATAAGCTACGATGCGATGCCACTCCGTGCGCTCTTTTTTCTCTCCAGTTGCCTTGTCTTTCCAATCCTCTGAAGTGGCGACCGAAAAACTGGCCACAGCTCTGCCATCCGGCATGTAGCGCATTTCGGGATCTTTTCCCAGCCGTCCAACGATGATGGCCTTGTTGACTCCTGCCATAATTTCCCCCTTTACTGTTAAAACGCTGTTTGAACCACAAATAAACCCGAATAAAAAAATTACCGTCATTCATAGCAGGTAGCTCAGGGTGTCGTGTCTGCTGGCGCGGCTCCCTGGCGAATCCGCTATTATCTGCGCCCTTCTTTCCCCAATGCCCTTCGGGCTTCCAGACGGGCCTTGATCTTGGGAAACTGGTTCATGTCCGTATGTGGCAGAAAGAGAGCCGCCACATAATTGTCCATATAAGAATGGGTTTCCGAAAGCTCAAAATTGGTCATTTTTTTAGTTACTTCCACCACATCCCTGCGAATTCGGTTGGTCAGCGCGCTC
Source organism: uncultured Desulfobacteraceae bacterium (assembly GCA_903839535.1). Taxonomy (GTDB): domain Bacteria; phylum Desulfobacterota; class Desulfobacteria; order Desulfobacterales; family Desulfatirhabdiaceae; genus RAAP-1. The sequence goes on along the minus strand of CAIMCT010000497.1, from coordinate 7,650 downwards.
ATCTTGGCACCCATCAAAGATCCATTGCCGATAAAAGTCACCCGGGTTGGATCCATTTCCGGCAGAAGACCAATAGTCATGGCTTTTTCCAGATCCACATAACTGCCAAATCCCCCTGCCAGAGTGATGCGATCCAGATCCTTTACCGTCAGTCCAACTTCTTCCAAAAGAGTCATGCATCCGCTGTAAATAGCGCCCTTGGCGCGAATCAGATTGTCAATATCCGGCTCTGAAAGGGCGACATCCCGGTCAATCTGTGTTTCAGCCGCCCACGCCACGACATATTCCCATATTCCATCAATTTGGCGGATGCGGGGCGTTTGAAGATTTCTGTTAAATTTCCCCAGATTGTCAATCACTCCCAGCTCAAACAAGGTGGCGACCATAATAATGAGACCAGATCCACAGATACCCTTGGGCCGAACATTGCCGATGGTAATATTCATGGGTTCAAGGGTGACGGGATCCATGGAAAAATCTTCAATCGCCCCTTTGGTGGCCCGCATTCCAAAGGTAATCCCGCCTCCTTCGAAGGCAGGACCTGCCGAACAGGCGGCGCAGGCCAGCCAGTCCTTGTTGCCGATGACGATCTCGGCATTGGTTCCGATGTCCATGTACAGGGTGAGTTCCTCTGTAAGATACATGCCGGAACCCATAACACCGGCTACGATATCCCCACCGACATAGCTTGAAACCTGCGGATAAACCAGGGCGGTCACATGATCCCCCAGCTCCATTCCCAACTGCACAGCCTTTAGCGGCGGATAAATTGATGAAGTCGGCACATAAGGCGATCTTCGAATATACCGGGGGTTGACCTTCAGTAAAAGCTGGGTCATGGTGGTATTGCCGGCAAGGGTAATGGTGGAAATTTCATCAATGTCGATTCTGGCTTTTTTAACCATTTTTTGGATCAGCGAATTAATGACACCAATCACCACTTCTTGCAGCTTTTCAAGACCCCCTGGTTTTTCAGCATACATGATCCGGCTGATAACATCTTCGCCATAGCTGATCTGGGCATTAAAATCACCAAACTGGGCCAGAACATCGCCGGTAATCAGATTAATCAACTGACCGTAGATGGTGGTGGTGCCAATGTCCATGGCAATGGCGTAGTTGCGGTGCGTCGTATCTCCCGATTGAATGTTGATGATGTGGGTTTTCCTTCCAGGATGAACTGGCCTTGCCAGCGTAGCTGTAATTTTAAAACCAGCCTCCCTGATGATATCCGGAATCTTTTGAATTACCGGAAGATCCACTACTATCCGATGTTCGCCATGTTCCAGTTTCAAAAAACCGACCAGACGGGACACATCCGGAAGATTGTCCTGAGCCGTCGGCACCGGTAGTTCCAGGTATTTTTTCTCAACCGGCGGAACAAACAGACCCTTGTCCTTAAGGTCTTCCAGATTCATTTCCTTGATTCTGGCGGTACAGCGGGGGGTACTCTGCATATTCAGAACGCTGGTGTCAATTGAGGATTCCACAGGAATTCTTACAATCAGGTCACTCTTCACCAGAGACAGACACGCCTGCCGATACCCTGCTTCCCGATCCTTTTGGCTGAGCTTTTCGGTGATACCACCTTCCACAGCGCCAGACTCGACAATGACGCGACATTTTCCGCAAACGCCTTCGCCGCCACAGGAAGCATTGATATGGACACCGGCTTCCATTGCGGCCCTAATCAGGGTTTCCCCTTCTTTAACAGCGATTTCCTTGTTGTGAGGTAAAAATCTGATCTTGAATGTATCCTTCATTTACTTTCCTTTGGCTCTGAAAATTTACAGCTTAGGACCAGAACATCCTCATCAAAAGCAGTCTTTACCTTGTAAGGCAATATTTTAAACAGATTTTTCATGGCCATATTATCATGGGACGTGTAGGCGATCAGCCCGGAAATACCATTTTCCCTTGCAGCCTCGGCTAATTTCAGTATCAGTATGCGAGCAAGTCCTTTTCCCTGCCAAACTCTATTCACAGAAAAAGCCACTTCCGCCATGTTTTTGTTTTCATCAATCAGATATTCTCCCACCGCAACAACTTTGCCAAAGCCAAATTCGCCAACCACTGCCAGCATACTCAGGTTTTTTACATAATCGATCTGGGAGATGCCTTCGACCTGATTGCGGAGAAAACTGGTTTTTTCGTGAAAAAACCGGGAGATAACATCACTTTTATCCAGGTTGTAATAGTGTTCCTGAATCCGTCTTTCATCCACTGGCTTGGCTGGGCGAATAGTGACCGATTCCCCGTCAATTTTTCGTACTTCCTCAAGTCTGACCGGATAAACGCCATGAATGGATTCTGTTAGCGTTCTCTCAGCACTGAAAAGGCCCATTTTTTTGGCTTCATGAAATAATTCATCCCGAAAATCCGGATGCGCAATGCTGATCATGCCTAGTGCCCGTTCCTGAAAACTCTTCCCAAATAAATTAAACACCCCGTATTCCGTGGCCACATAATGGACATCAGCTCTGGGAACCACCACAGCCATGTCGCTGAGCAAGGGGACAATCCGGCTCTTCTCCCCACGTGTATCTGTTGAGGGAACCATCAAAATGGATTTTCCCCCTTCAGCCCGTGCAGCCCCACGGATAAAGTCCATCATGCCGGTAACACCTGAGAACTGGTTATACGGCAGGGAATCGGCGGCAACCTGGCCAGTCAGGTCAATGGCTGTGGCGACATTCAAACAAACCATATTGCGATGCCGGGCAATCACTCCCGGGTCATTTACATATTCCGAAGGATGGAACTCGATGGCCGGGTTATCGTTGACAAATTCGTACAGATTCTGATCCCCGATCGCGCAGCTTGCAACCATTTTTCCATCGTTATACCCCTTGTACCGGTTATTGATAACCCCCATGGCATATAAATTCATGATATCATTTGTTAAATACTGCGAGTGAATCCCAAGGTCATTTTTCTCCGACAACGCCAGCATGGTAGCCAGAGGAGTTGTACCCGGACTGATCTGGATGGTAGAGCCATCGTCAATGAGTCTTGCAAGCATTCTTCCGATATTATTGGCGGATTCAAGCTCCGGGGCTTTGCCGACCGTAAGGAGCGGCTCTTCGTATTCCACGAACACATCCACATCATTAACGTGAATGAAGCTTCTGCCCAGAACCCTGGGCATTCGGGGATTCACCTGGGCAATAACAATATCCGCGGATTGGGCCGCTGACATGGTGATATCAACTGAAATCCCCAGACTCATCCATCCAAAGTCGTCCGGAGGACAAACCTGGATCAACGCCACATGAATGGGAAGCTTTCTGCTTTTAAAAAGCCTTGGAATCGCCGAAAGGTTTATGGGCGTAATAAAGCGCATGTTTCGGGACAGACTTTTGGGTTTGGCCGATCCCAGATAAAACGACCTGATATTCAATATCTGGTCCTGCGTTTTATTGGCGATCAATGTTAACGGCGTGCTTTCAAGCGACAGCAGCCTTACAATTTCAATGTCCGTAAAATAGCCGGAAGCTTCGGAGAGCATGCGAACCAGGTGTTGAGGCTCGCCACATGAAGACCCGATAAACACACGCTGCCCCGGCCGGATCAAGCGGATGGCTTCCTCGCCGGTTTTCTGTTTTTCTATATATCGATCCGCCCAGTAATTGTTTCTTTGCATCAATTTCCTCCTTTTTAAAAGCTGTGCATGGCATCGTCTGAGACTTTACGATCCATCCCAGATTTATCTTATTCGCTCATGATTATCAAGAGGAACATCGTTTATATGATCCTACACTACAATCTGAAAAATAATTCGATAACTTGATTTTATCCTTCATAACCAAATAAACGCCCATGGCATGGTCTATGCCGCCCCTTTGCATGAAAATTGTTTCTCATGCAAAGGCGCAAAGAACATTTTTTTCGTGTATTTCGTGTATTTCGTGGTTAAAAGTATTTTCACGGTAAAGACTGAAGCGATAATATACTGCGAACTGGCATAATCTGCGCTTTTCATAAACTCCCTCTCCCAGCGGGGGAGGGTTGGGGTGGGGGATCAAAAACGTAAAATTATGCCGGTTCGCAGTATATATCCATTGCACATCATTGAATTATACCTTATATCTGTGCTTTAGCTTTTATCGGCACATCTTTTGTCCTTAATTTTATGAGGCGATATATTCATGAGCATTCACAATCTCGACAGAATGTTTAGACCCAAATCCATTGCCGTCATCGGTGCACGCCAGAAACCCAACAGCATTGGTGCCGTCATAATGCACAATTTGAAGGAAGGCGGTTTCGACGGTGAAATATTTCCGGTAAATCCGCGTCGCAGCCAGATCATGGGATATAAAGCATTCAGCAGCGTCGATGCGATCCCCTCCCCTGTGGATTTAGGCATTATCGCCACTGATATCGCAGACGCTCCTGGAATCGTTGAAGCATGCGGCGCTACCGGTATGGGCGGCGTGGTCATCATATCTGCTGGGGGAAAGGAAAGCGGCGCAAAAGGCATAGAGATCGAAGCGGTTATCCGCCAGAAGGCGGAGGCATTCGGCCTGCGAGTGATTGGTCCCAACTGTATCGGCATTATCAATTCCAGAACGTTTCTAAACGCCAGCATGTCTCATCGCATGCCAATTCCGGGAAAAACCGCATTTATATCCCAGAGCGGAGCCATCTGTTCATCCATTCTCGATCTGTCCACCACAGACCAGAGGCGATCCGCCTCGGTTGGCTTCAGCCATGTAGTTAGCTTGGGTTCCATGCTGGATGTGGATTTTGGGGATATGATTGATTATCTGGGAAGCGATCCTTATGTCGGCAGCATTGTCATGTATGTCGAATGCCTGAGTCATTTCAGAAATTTCATGAGCGCAGCACGGGCGGTATCCCGCGTAAAACCCATCATCGCCCTTAAATCCGGTAGAACACAATCAGGTGCTATTGCAGCAGCTTATCATACCGGCGCAGTCGCCGGCGATGATGCCATTTACGATGCTGCTTTCAAACGGGCAGGCATTGTCCGGGTAAAAACATTTGAAGAACTCTTCGATTGTTCAGAGCTTCTTACCAAGCAGCCACAGCCTGCAGACATCGGCCTTGCGATCATCACCAATGCAGGAGGGCCCGGCGTCATGGCAGTCGATATGTTGCAGGATTATGGACAGGCACCTGCCGTTCTAAGCTCCGAAACCTTTCAAAAGCTGGATCAGGTTCTTCCCGCCTACTGGAGTCGTTCAAACCCGGTAGATATAATGGGAGATGCCAGTCCGGAGCGCTACCTGAAAGCCGTTGACATCTGCCTGAACGCACCGGAGGTCAGCGGGGTGCTGGTCCTGTTTTCACCACTTGCTATGAGCGAACCCGTTCGTATTGCCGAATTGCTCAGCAATTATCTGCAGGATAAAACCAAATCGGTCATTACGTCCTGGGTTGGCGGAGAAAGCGTAGAGCCTGCCCGTCACATTTTTAATCGCGCCAGTATTCCGACTTTTGATACTCCGGAACGAGCAGTACGCGCCTTTATGGATTTATACCGCTATGCACGAAATATTGAAGTGCTGCAGGAAATTCCACCCAAATTTCATCGCAGGCTTGAGTTCAATCGGAACAAGGCCATATCCCTGGTCGAATCTCTTATTCAAAGCGGCCGCAATGAAATGACCGAGACTGAATCAAAAGAATTGCTGGCTGCTTATGGTATTCCAGTCGGACCTGCTCCCCCCTTGGCCCATCATGAACTGAAGATCGGTGCCAAAAAAGACCCAGATTTTGGACCAGTGCTGATTTTTGGAACTGGTGGAAAAATGTCCGACGTTTTCAAGGATTACGCATTCGCCCTGCCACCCATTAACCGTCAATTGGCAAGGATTCTCATTGATGAAACGAAGATCAGCAAACTTCTCGGTGAAGTCAGGAATCCGCCTTCACCAAGCATTGAGCTTCTGGAAGAAATCCTCATGCGGGTATCTCAGCTTGTAACCGACATCGAACACATTGAGGAGCTGGACATTAATCCCCTGTTTCTGGGAGATACCTGGGCAAGTGCAGTGAATGCCAGGGTAATTGTAGTACCTTCATCAACACCTTCCCCCCTGCATCTGGTCATAAGCCCGTATCCCAATGAGTTTGAAAACAAGGTGTTCCGCGAAGGTTTCGGAGAGCTGCTGATTCGGCCCATTCGCCCGGAAGATGCTCCGCTGCTACTTTCGCTGTACGAATCTCTTTCCCCGCGAAGCATATACATGCGGTTTTTTACCCCTTTAAGAAGTTTTCAAAACAGCATGTTGGTGCGATTTACCCAAATTGATTATGATCGGGAGATTGCTCTGGTGGCCATTCAGGAAATTGAGGGAGAGGAAAAAATGCTGGGTGTTTCCAGGGTAATTCTGGACATCAAAAAGCATCACGGAGAATTTGCCGTTATCGTCAGCGATGCCTGTCAGGGCAAGGGGATTGGCGCGGAACTTCTTAGCCAGTGCCTTTCCATTGCAAAAGGGCGTGGTGTCGAAAGCGTGATGGGCGTTGTACTGACAGAAAACACGCAGATGCTGGCCCTTGGCAGAAAGCTGGGATTTAAAATTGCAAGAGTGCCATGCACTAGCGAATATGAACTGACGATCAATTTTAAGGATGCGACAAGAATGATCGCATGAGAGAAAGCGTTATTCGTGCGTGAATTTTTCCATAGACTCCCGGAAAAAGATTTTGGGTGCGTTATCGGTCGGGAAGCTACGAAAAAATACCATCCCCTTTCTGCTGCTTTTCCAAAATCATTTTCCAAAAGTCTATCTTTTCAAACCTTGAGAGAAAATTTCGAAGGCTATGGCCAGGGTTTTTTTAAGATAATCCTTATCTTCATTCATGATTTTCTTGCTGGCTTCCCAAAGGACAACCCCTGAAAACATTGCCCAGAAGATATCCGAAAGGGCGACCGGGTGTTTTTCGATAAATACGCCTTTCTCTACACCTTCCCGAAAAATATTTGAAATGGCACCGATGGATTTACGAGACAGATCCTCAATCTGGGTCATGAACCTTGGAGATAGATTTTTCAGCGTTTCGCTGGACTGAAGGTGAAACATATTGATGATAATCAGCGGATCGAAATCATAGACATCATACATGGCCTCAATTAGCTTCTCCAATTTTTGTTCCGGCGAGATATCCGTTTCCTTGTTGACATGTTCGACCCGAATATGAAGGTACTGCAGAATCCTCAATGAAAGGGATGCGTGCAGCTCTTCCTTGTTTTTGAAATACAGGTATAAGGTTCCAGGACTGAGTTCGGCTCCGCTGGCAATGTCTTCCATTGTTGACTTGCTGAACCCTTTTTCCGAAAATACCCGTTTGGCCGCCACGATAATCTGCTGCCGCCGCCGCTCTTTTTCTCTTTCTTTTCTTTCCTGAATTCCCATGAAAACCATTCCTGAATAAAATTTATTTGTAAAATTTGTTTGTATTTTATATTAGATGTTTAGTCAAGAAAAATGTTCAGTATATTAAGAAAGAAGGCAGCATTGCCAAGACTGAAATACATTGTATGACTGCCATTCATTCTGCTGGAATTATGAGCATCCTGCACATTACCTCAAAAGTAGTTGACACTTTTTTTGATGAACACAAATGGCCTTGATCATCATTTCAGTCACTGCTATGGATAACGATTCCCCCCCCTTT
>CAIMCT010000496.1 GCA_903839535.1 uncultured Desulfobacteraceae bacterium | reverse complement strand
TTCGCCCTTTCGAAAGGGCGAATACAAGATTCGCCCCTACGAAATAAACCCAACTGGCCGAAACGGTCATCAATGCCGAATATTCTTTATTGGAAATCACCTTATTGTCGATTTTATTGGTGACAACCGTATTTTTTCGAGAATTTTATCCAAAGGAGATGGTATGCAAAAAAACAAACGAAGTGTTCTGATGGGAATTTCTGTTCTGATGAGTTTAACACTCCTGCTGACGATCTATACGGATTTTGCCGCAGCAGCGGGTAAAGAAGCCAAAATTGGCCTGGCCTTCAGCATGACCGGAGCAGCCGCAGGGTATGGCTCCACCCAAAAGAACGGCGTGCAACTGGCGGTGGACGAAATCAATGCCGCCGCCGGAGCCGAGGGCCTCAAGCTGATACCAATTTTTGATGATGATGCCAGCACCCCCCAACAGGGCATCAATGTGTTCAATAAATTCATTAACGCCGACAAGGTGTCGCTCATTATCGGGCCGACTCTAAGCAACACCGCCCAGGTGACCGACCGCATCGCTCAGCAGGCTGGCGTGCCGGTGCTTGCTATCAGCAACACAGCCAAAGGCATCACTGAAATCGGCGATTTTATCTTTCGAGATTCGCTCACCGAAATGGTGGTAATCCCAAACACCATTAAGGTCGCCAAGGAAAAACTCAAGGTGAACAAAGTGGCGCTGCTCTACGGCAATGACGATGCTTTTACCAAGGCCGGTTATGAAGCTTTTAAAAAAGCCCTGGAAGATGCCGGCATCACCATTTTAAATGAACAGACCTTTGCAAAGGGAGATCGCGATTTTTCCCCGCAACTGACCCAGATCAAAGCCCAGAATCCGGATGCCATCGTTGTATCGGCCCTGGTGGAGGAAGCCTCCGGCATAGTCAGCCAAGCGCGCAAATTAGATATTCCCAAATCGATTCCGATCATCGGAGGGAACGGCTTCAATTCTCCGAACCTTATGAAAAACGCAGGTGAGGCGGCGGAAGGCGTGATCGTTGGCGCCGCCTGGAATGCAAGCTCCGCCAGTCCACTCAATCGCAAGTTTTTAGAGGCTTACAGCAGCAAGTACGGAGCATTGCCCGACCAGTTCGCCGCCCAGGCTTATGCCGGCGTTTATATTGCCTACCATGCCATCAGCAAAGCCTCTTCTCCGGATGATCGCAAGGCTATTCGGGATGCTCTGGCCCAGATCAAAGGCATGAACACGGTTTTGGGAACATTCTCCTTTACCGATGGCCGCGATGCAGATTATGTTCCAGTGGTTCAGGCGGTCAAGAACGGCAAATTTGCGATTTTTGGCGAATAAATCAACTGAATATGAACCTTCTCCTGCAACAACTTATCAACGGCCTGTTCATCGGTAGCGTCTATGGTCTGTTCGCCGTGGGTTATACGCTGGTTTTCGGGGTATTGGATATCCTGAATCTGGCCCATCCCGCCGTGTTCACCCTGGGGGGGCTGACTGCTCTGTGGCTGGTGGAAACAGCGGGGCTGAGACTCTGGCAGGCATTCCCCATAGCGGTGCTGGTAGCCGGGCTGCTGGGGCTGCTGCTTGACCGGGTGGCTTTTGCTCCGCTACGTCAGCGTGCGGACACTTATTTTTCCGGCCTTATTTCCAGCATCGCCATGGCCATCATGTTCGAAAGCGTTGCTCTTGGTTTATTTGGAGCTCACACAGTGCGCTTTCCGGCAAATACCGTGCCGCTACATATCTGGCGATTTGCCGGCGTTACGGTGACTTCCCTGCAGGTGGAAATCGTTGCAGTGGCGTTGCTCCTGATGGTGGGGCTTACCCAGTTTCTCAAGCACAGCCGTACGGGCAAGGCCATCCGCGCCGTGGCGGAAAACGACCGGATGGCGCGTCTTCTTGGCATTCATGTGGATGGGATTATCGCTTTCACTTTTTTTATCTCGTCGGCGCTCGGCGGCGCAGCCGGAATCCTCTTTGGCCTGTACTTTGACTCGCTTTCTCCGGACATGGGGCGTTCCATTGAACTCAAAGGCCTGGCCGTGATTGTTCTGGGCGGCATGGGGAGCATTCCTGGCGCCATTGCCGGAGGATTGGCTTTTGGTTTAAGCGAGGTACTCACGGTGGCCATTACTGGCACCTCCAACCTGCGGGACGCTGTGGCATTCGCCGTGTTGTTCGCCATCCTGCTGCTGCGGCCATCCGGGATTCTGGGCCGGGGCCGGATGCGGGAGGCTTAGGCAGAAATGGCCCAATTGTCATATTTCTTCTCGGTTTACGGCAGTCTTGTCAACTTCATCGGGATCAATGCTTTGCTGGCCTTGAGCCTTTATGTGACACTTTCCGCAGGTCAACTGTCGCTCGGCAACGCAGCATTTGCAGGGATTGGCGGTTATACGGCGGGAATTCTCACCACCCGGTTTGGCGTTCCATATATGATGTCGCTCCTGGCGGGTGCGCTGGTGGCTGCGCTGGTGGGATTTCTGCTCGGAATGCCGGTATTGCGTTTGCGGGGCGTATTTCTGGCCATGGCGACCCTCAGCTTCGGCGAGGTGGTGCGCATCGCCGCCGTAAATCTGAAGATCACCGGAGGGGCGGAAGGGCTTATGGGCATGCCGACCCATACCAAAACATGGTTTATTTATCTGATGATCATCGGAGTGTGTTATTTCCTGGCGAAACTTCGCTATTCAAGTGTTGGCTGGAGCTTTGAAAGCATCCGCGAAGATGAAACAGCAGCCTCCGCCATGGGTATCAACACTACTTATTACAAAACCCTGGCATTTACGATCGGGGCTTTTATCGCCGGGCTGGCGGGTGCCATGTACGCCCATCTCAATTATATCATCACTCCGGGTGAGTTCGGATTTTCAGCCGCCGTTAATTTGTTGATATATTGTATTGTAGGCGGAAGTCGGGTGTGGTACGGCCCGGTACTTGGAGCAGCACTGCTGACCGCCCTGCCGGAGATTCTTCGGGGTATCGGGGTAACCGCAGGGCCCATTCGCATGTTTGTCAACGGATTGATACTTCTTATTGTTATTTTGTTTTTACCCAATGGCCTGGTTTCCCTGTTTCAACACCGCAAGACGGCTGATGCCAGTGTTCTGGCTTGTGTTGGGATAGGAGAGGAATAACTGATGCTGCTGGACATCAACAATATTACCCGCTACTTTGGAGGGTTGTGCGCACTGGAGGGTGTATCTTTTGGTGTCGAAAGCGGGAGCGTTCATGGCCTGATCGGCCCCAATGGCGCAGGCAAAACCACTCTTATCAACATTTTAAGCGGCATTACGAGCGCAACCTCCGGAAACCTGCGATTGGACGACCAGCGGATCGAAACTTTTCCCGCCCACAAGGTTGCGGCTCTGGGTGTCGCCCGAACCTTTCAAAACATCCGCCTATTTCCTGTTCTGACCAGTCTTGAAAATGTCATTGCCGGACAGCACCTGGTGGCTCCTCGTCCATTGCTTCCCCGTCTGATGTGTCTGTCCGGGACGCGGCGGCAGGAAGCTGTTTATCAAAAGCAGTCTATGGATATTTTGGTGCGTGTGGGGCTGGGTGACCGGGCGGATTTTCCTGCGCAGCATTTGTCTTACGGCGAACGTCGGCGTTTGGAAATCGCCCGCGCTCTTGCATCTCGTCCGCGCCTGCTTTTGCTTGATGAACCGGTAGCCGGGATGCGCCGCGAGGAAATGTTGGGGGTTGCAGCACTGATCAGGTCTTTGGTCAGAGAAGGTATGACGATCCTCCTGATTGAACACAATATGGCTTTTGTGATGGATTTGTGTTCACAGATCACAGTCCTGAACTTCGGTAGCGTTATCACCACAGGCAGCCCTGCCGAAGTGGGCATGCATCCGGAAGTAATCGAAGCCTATCTGGGAAAGAGCGATCACCATGCTTGAAGTAACGGATTTGACCGTGGCTTATAGCCTGATTGAGGCTGTACACAAGATATCCTTCAAGGTTCCAGTGGGAACCGTTGTAACACTCATCGGCCCCAACGGTGCTGGAAAATCCACTACACTCAATGCGCTGAGCGGTGTTGCACCTATGCGTGGCGGACGGATTCTGCTGGATGGGCAGGACATCAGCCGATGGAGCGTGCATCGACGAGTGGCTGCTGGCCTGGTGCAGGTACCTGAAGGGCGGCTGGTGCTGGCTGGCATGAGTGTGCGGGAGAATCTGGAGCTGGGCGCCTACCGGCGTCCGCGAGGGGATGTAGCAGCCGATATAAGGGGTATGGAGGCTCGCTTTCCGATCTTGTACGAGCGTCGCAATGCTGCGGCGGGTACGCTATCCGGAGGCGAACAACAGATGCTGGCTATTGCTCGCGGACTTATGGCCCACCCCAAACTTCTGTTGCTTGATGAACCTTCGCTGGGGCTGGCGCCCCTTTTGGTTCGTACTGTCTTTGAAATTGTCAGCGAATTGCGGAACAGCGGCCTGACTATTTTGCTGGTCGAACAAAATGCCCGCCAGGCTCTGAGCGTGTCTTCTTATGCCTATGTGATTGAAAGCGGAAAAATTGTGCTGGAAGGACCGGCTGCTGAACTGCGTTCCGACCCTGCGGTGATTCGAACCTATCTGGGTCAGGGGGTATAAGATGGATGAGCGGCAAATCGCCTCTGGGATCGCCGCATCCCAGTGCGGCTCTTGTTTTAGCCGCCACAAGAGCGTCGTCATAATTGCCGCACTGGGGTGCGGCGATCCCAGAATGGCTCCCAAGTATTGTTTTTTGGTATCTTTCTTAAATTCGATCACCCCATATATGAAAATGATACTTCCCCCTTTGGAAAAGGGGGACCGAGGGGGATTTTTCAGGTGGATAGCCTCCTAAATCCCTCCTGGCCTCCTTTTTTCACAGGAGGGGAATTCTTTCGATTTTAGATTGTTCGATGAAATTTAAGAATGGTACATGAAAGCTGTGATTTTACCATTATGCCCCAAGTCGCACAGTTTAGCTGGTTTCCGGGAACCAGCTAAACTGTGAAGCAGAGTTGTTCGAAAAATGCAGTTGATATCAGTTCCCACTATAATGGCAAACAAAGCTACGCATAAAATGCGTAGAACAAAATTATCGTGTTATCCACCATTTTCTGCTTGACAGAACAAAACCATTCTTATATCAAAACGCAATATTCATCAAGTTTGCCGGATTGCAAAGGCTTCCGATATGTTTCAGGAGCTTCCGATGACAAAAACCTTGGTCGTGCTTCAGCGCATCAAATAACCGGCCTCAAAAACCGCAACACCGCCTCAACACAGAGAAGCCCCTCATGAATAATCTCAAATCAGCGCTTCAGTTCTTGACCCTTTTGCCGCTGGGCAAATCCGAAATATTTGACACGCGAGGCATGACCCCATATTTCCCGCTTGCAGGAATGATCGTTGGGGTTCTGGTTTCCATTTTTGACAAAATCGCTCTGCTTTTCTGGCCACTTCCGGCCGTGGCTGCAATGGATGTGGTGTTTCTGGCGATAATCACAGGAGCATTTCATCTGGATGGCCTGGGAGATGCGGCCGATGGACTGCTGGGGCATCGGTCTCGGGAAAAAGCGCTTGAAATCATGAAAGACAGCCGCATCGGAGCCATGGGACTCATGGCCGTTTTCTGCTGTCTGCTGATCAAGTGGGCAGGCATCCAGAGCCTGGATGCCCATCAGCGGACCTTGATTCTTATACTGATACCAGCGTATTCCCGTTCAGGAATGTTGTTTGGCATGAGATTTCTCCCTTATGGCAGATCCGGTGGCACCGGCCAGGCCTTTTTCCAGAACGCCCTTGAACCATTGGACTTCAAATGGATGATACTGCCGGCCGTGTTTTCGATCTTTCTGGGCTGGCGGGGAATCTGGCTGAACATGGTGTTCGCCCTGACCCTTGCCGTAATTCTCGAATATTATCGAAGCCGCATGGGCTGTATTACCGGGGATATGCTGGGCGCAATGACGGAAGTTATGGAATCCACCTTGTTTCTCATGGTAGCGGCAGGATGGCTTTTTTGACAAATCCTTCTGCCGGCATTTACATTCATATCCCTTTCTGCGCCAAAAAATGTCTATACTGCGATTTTTATTCGATAACAGATATGTCCCGGCAGGATGCTTTTCTCGAAGCGCTTTTCCGTGAAATAGCCGCTACAAAAAGCATTTTGACCTTTGATTCGCTGTATATCGGCGGCGGAACTCCGTCGATTCTGCCCGCTCATAAAATCGGCCAGATCATCGACCAAATATATGAGCAGTTTAACCTTGATGTGCTGGCAGAGATAACGCTTGAGGTCAATCCAGGAACCGTTACTCTCGAATCTTTGAAAGCTTACCGGGAAAGAGGCATCACTCGACTTAATATCGGGGTTCAGTCGTTTCAGGAAAGTGACCTTCAGTGGCTGGGACGGATTCATTCAGTTAATGATGCAAAAGATGCCATTTTATGGGCCAGAGCAGCAGGCTTTGATCAAATTGGTATGGATATGATATACGGCATTCCAGGACAGAGTCGGCGGGCGTGGATTGCCGATCTGCACCATGCGATCTCCTTTGATCCGGAACACATTTCCTGTTACATGTTGACCTGTGAGCCTGATACGCCGCTGGACCGCATGCGACTTCATCAGGTTTTCGAGACCATGGCGGATGGGGATGTTTGTGATCTGTTTGAGACCACAGCCACAGAATTATCAGAACATGGATACCCGCTATATGAAATCTCCAATTTCGCCCGAAAGGACAATTCATCCGATGCTAACAGGTCCCGCCACAATCAGAAATACTGGACGGATGCCCCTTATCTGGGTTTTGGCCCGGCCGCCCATTCCTATCTTGCCCCGGTTCGATATAGCAATCACAGGGATATCGCCACATATATGGCGGATTTAAACAGCGGAATGCTTCCGGTAGTAGAAAAAGAAACTTTAAGCATTGAACAGCAGTTGATGGAGACCGTTTTTCTGGGACTTCGAACCATAGAAGGGATTTCGATCAGGCGGTTTGAAGAAAAATCCGCCAAGCCTTTCATTATCCTTTTTCAGGATATTTTGACGGACCCGGAACTAAAGAAACTGATCATACAGACACCGGAGTACTGTTCATTAACCTTTCAGGGAATGATGGTCCTGGATTCCATTGCAGGCATGTTCGTGGATAGAATTTAAGCATTTTCGTTCCATCATACCGATTGGTGCGGCGAATGTCGATTGTATAGTTACCCCTGAAAACTCAACTCCATTCAGTTTAGTTCATTTCTTTACCTTCCCAGTGGTGCCTTCGACGTTGCCACTGATCGTCGCGTTGACCGGATGGATGAAAAAGGAGAACGGTGGGAAAATAAACCAATATGTGAAGCTGGATGTTTCTTCAATGTTGATGCGGGTTGCGCCACGCTTACTTGCTTCTGAGCTGAACTCGTTCACGGCATTCTCGATACTTGCGTCTCCTGCCAACGGGAATATCCAGAGAGCATGAAGCGCCCAAGTGTTTGTCTGTTGGTATTCAACCGGTTCGCCACGAATGCCGGCAACTCCGTTAAATTTGTCGGCATGCGTATGCAGGGAACAGCCAGATAACAAAAGCGATGAAATGAGTACAAAAAACCAACACATCAGACGTGATTTCATACTGTATGTATGCCTCTCAAACATAAATTGCCTCCTCGTAATGGTAGGCGAAAGTCAAAGTGAATAATAACTTGAGGTGATAAAACATGGAATCTTAGGATCTTTCTTAAATTCGATCACCCCATATATTAAAATGATACTTCCCTCTTTGGAAAAGGGGGATTGAGTGGGATTTTTCAGGTGGATAGCCTTCTAAATCCCCCCTGGCCCACCTTTTTCAAAGGGGGGGGAATCCTTTCGATTTTAGTACAGTCTGAGTTTTAAGCTTTCCTAACATCATGTTCACCTGCTCTGTCAGGTGCAACAAGGGGTTAGGCTATTTTTCTTCTGTTGACTTTATCCCGTTGTTTCGCAGTAGTCCGCTTACTTACAGACGGGGCAAAAATATTAAGCATTTTCGCCTGAACGCTTTCCAAAACCGAATTTCGGATAAATGAAGAAGCATTCAGAATCTCTATACCGATCAACTCACCGATGTTATTAACTTCTGCTGTAATATTCGGACTGATTTCAACACTCCCCGCTTCTTCGTCTTCGGAAACAGACAGATGAATAACATCGCTTTCCTGAAAATATGTCATTTTAGATTTTTTCACAGCTCAACCTGCCTGTTTTTATTCTGAATTCGTAGTAGAAGGGCACGCCCCACGCGCCGTTCGAACTGTAGGCACCGGAAGTAGAAGACCAATATGCGAATTTCCAATCAGGACTATGCGCTCCTCCTCCTACGAGTGAAGCGGATCATCTATAGTCCTCGACAATGGGTCTCGAAACGCAGTACTTGCCTCGTCGAATGAAACTTCGTGTATCTTGAGGTTTCGTCTTGCCTTCTTGGTATCCCATTCAAAAAGCAGCATCATCAGAGGTCAATTACCTTTCATGATCTTTTCTATTGCCAGTAAATTTCCAACAAAGAGCATACCACCATAAAGCAAACATCGATTCAATATGAATGTCCCGTTCCTGAAAAACATGATGTTGCGTTGTCCACATATCTTATCTTGAAGTCTATATAATTCCAAATGACTTTGCCAATACACCCAACGCCCCTAAAAATGAAATACTGATCGCGATTCCGAACATCTGCAGGGTAAAAGAGCGCTGCCGGGTGTCACGAGCATCCAGTTTGTCTCCCAGACGCTCAATGGATGCAGCGATCTGATCAAACCGGCGATCCACATTTTCAAAGCGCTTGTCCACTTGCTCAAAACGTCGGTTTACATCGCCTTTGAAGTCTTTCAGTTCTCCGGCAAGTACGTCGAAACGTTTATCCACCTGCTCAAAACGTTTATCCACTTGCTCAAAACGCCGGTTTACATCGCCTTTGAAGTCTTTCAGTTCCCCGGTAAGTAAGTCGAAACGTTTATCAACTTGAACTTCAAAATAATCCATCCGCTTTTCAAGCCCAGTCAACCGGTTATTTGTATCTTTAACTCCGATACTCAGATCTTTAATATTCAGATCAATTCG
>CAIMCT010000495.1 GCA_903839535.1 uncultured Desulfobacteraceae bacterium | reverse complement strand
TATTTGACGTGTTGAAAACGTGACTATCCTTTACGGTAACAAAGTTTTATGACTGAGATGCTGTTGTCGCCGTATCCTGTTTACAAAATGCCGCTTATACGCTAAAACACCTTCATCTTGTGGAAGCTGTTTGAAAAAACCAGAACAAAGGAGAATTGTTATGTCCAGGAAAATGAAAACAATAGATGGCAACACTGCTGCAGCCCATGTGGCTTATGCCATGAGCGATGTCGCCGCCATTTACCCGATAACCCCTTCGACCCCGATGGGAGAGATTGCCGATGAATGGGCGGCCGATGGAAGAAAAAATATATTCGGTCAGACCCTTCTGGTCAGACAGATGCAGTCCGAAGCCGGTGCTGCAGGCGCTGTTCACGGCGCGCTAGCTGCAGGCTCTTTGACCACCACGTTCACAGCCTCTCAGGGGCTGCTCCTGATGATCCCCAACATGTACAAGATTTCCGGCGAGCTGCTTCCGGGCGTATTTCATGTAACGGCCCGCGCCCTTGCCGCCCACGCCCTTTCGATTTTCGGGGATCACGCCGATGTTATGTCGGTTCGTCAGGCCGGGTTTGTAATGCTGTGTTCCAACTCGGTTCAGGAAGTCATGGATCTGGCTCTGGTATCGCATCTTTCCGCCATTGAAGGCCGTGTGCCGTTTCTGCATTTTTTCGATGGATTCAGAACCTCCCATGAAATCCAGAAAATCGAGCTGATTGATTATGCGGATATGGCGAAGTTGACCAATTTTGAAGCTATTGAGGCGTTTCGCAGCCGGGCCATGAACCCCGAACATCCCCATATCCGTGGAACAGCGCAGAATCCGGATATATATTTTCAGGGAAGGGAAGCCGCCAATTCTTTTTATCAGCAAATTCCCGCCGTGATTTCAAAATACATGAAAAAAGTGGGCGATCTGACCGGAAGACGTTATCGTCTCTTTGATTATGTGGGAGATCCGCAGGCCGAACGTGTGATCATATCCATGGGATCATCCTGCGAGGCCATTGAGGAAGTGGTCAATCACATGAATGATGATGGAGAAAGGGTGGGCCTGGTCAAAGTCCGGCTTTACAGACCTTTCTGCATCTCTGCTTTCCTGGAAACGCTGCCAGCCTCCTGCGACAGAATAACAGTTCTGGATCGGACCAAGGAGCCGGGCGCCATTGGTGATCCGCTTTACATGGATGTCTGTACCGCCTTTATGGAAAGAGGGGAAGCGCCGGTCATTACCGGCGGCAGATATGGGCTGGGTTCCAAGGAATTTACCCCGGCCATGGTAAAAGCAGTCTATAAAAACATGAACGCAGCAGGACCTAAAAATCATTTTACCGTCGGGATTGTCGATGATGTAACCCATACTTCTCTGGATGTTGAAGAACTGATAGATACCACCCCCAAAGGCACGGTTCAGTGCAAGTTCTGGGGGCTGGGATCAGATGGAACGGTTGGCGCCAATAAAACCGCCATCAAGATTATCGGTGACAACACCCCGATGTTCGCCCAAGGCTATTTTGCTTACGATTCCAAAAAATCCGGCGGTATTACGGTTTCTCACCTGCGGTTTGGAAATGAGCCTATTCAGTCCACATATCTGGTGAACACAGCGGATTTTGTGGCTTGTCACAAAGCCAATTATGTTCAGATTTATGATGTGCTGGAAGGCATCAAGCCGGGTGGAACCTTTTTGCTGAATTCCAACTGGTCATCCGAAGAAATGGAAACGATGCTGCCTGCCAGGATGCGGCGGTTCATCGCCGAAAACAAGCTGAAGTTTTATAATCTTGATGCGGTCAAAATAGCCGACGCTGTGGGTCTTGGCGGCAGAATCAACATGATCATGCAGACCGCGTTTTTTAAATTGGCCAATGTGTTGCCCGTTGAAGAGGCGCTTTTGCTTTTAAAAGGTGAAATTAAAAAGGTTTATGGCAACAAGGGTGAAAAAATCATCCAGATGAATATGGATGCTGTGGATCAGACTCTGGCCAACCTTGATGAAATAAAATACCCTGAATCCTGGAAAGATGCTGTGGGAAGCGACATCCTTGGCGCAGAATTGCCGGCCTTTGTGGAAAAGGTTATGAATCCCATTCTTGCACAGCAGGGCGACAAGCTGCCGGTCAGTGCGTTTCAGCCGGATGGTGTTTTCCCTGTGGATACGGCCAAATATGAAAAACGTGGTGTCGCTATTCATGTTCCCGAATGGATCGTCGATAACTGTATTCAGTGCAACCAGTGCGCCTTTGTCTGTCCCCATGCCGCCATCATTCCGGTTTTGGCGACAGACGCCGAGCTTGCAGGAGCTCCGGCGGCTTTCGAGACCCGCCCGTCCCTGGGTAAGGAGCTGAAAGACTATAAGTTCCGGGTTCAGGTAAATAGTCTGGATTGTCAGGGCTGTGGCAACTGCGCGGATATCTGCCCGTCCAAGAAAAAAGCTCTGGTCATGAAACCCATTGAAACGCAGACTGCGGTTCAGGTTCCCAACCATCAATTCTCTTTGACCATTCCGGTCAAGGATAATATTTTAAAGCGTGATTCGGTCAAAGGCAGTCAGTTTGTAAAACCCCTGATGGAATTCTCCGGTGCATGCGCCGGCTGCGGGGAAACTCCTTATGTAAAGGTTCTGACTCAGCTTCTTGGTGAACGCATGATCATCGCCAATGCAACCGGATGCAGTTCGATCTGGGGTGCGCCGGCACCTTCAACGCCGTATTCGGTGAACAAGGACGGGCATGGCCCAGCCTGGGGAAATTCCCTGTTTGAGGATGCTGCGGAATTCGGGTACGGGATGGCTATTTCAGTGGGTCAGCGCAGAAATAAACTGGCGGATCTGATAAAGGCGGCTTTGGACACCCCTGTATCTGATGCGATTAAGGATGCTATGACCGGCTGGCTGGGCACCATGAATGATGCCGAGTTGTCCAAAACTTACGGCGATCAGTTGAAAGGGCTTCTTGCCGGAATGCAGTTAAACAGCCTGATGGACCAGATATACGGCATGAAAGATATTTTTGTGAAAAAATCAATCTGGGCGTTCGGCGGTGACGGCTGGGCTTATGATATTGGTTACGGTGGTCTGGATCATGTTATTGCATCCGGAGAAGATGTCAATATTCTAATCCTTGATACCGAGGTCTATTCCAATACCGGGGGCCAGGCATCAAAATCCACCCCAACTGGGGCAGTAGCCAAATTCGCTGCATCCGGAAAGAAAATCGGGAAAAAAGATATGGGCCGGATCGCCATGACTTATGGATATGTGTATGTGGCATCGGTTTCGATGGGAGCAAACAAGCAGCAGCTCATAAAGGCGTTTATGGAAGCGGACCGATATCCCGGACCGTCTATCGTTATCTGCTACGCGCCATGTATCAATCAGGGGATTAAAAAAGGCATGGGAAAAACCCAGCTTGAAGAGCAACTTGCTGTTCAGGCCGGTTACTGGCCGCTTTACCGCTATAACCCGCTTCTGGCGGATGAAGGGAAAAATCCGTTTACTCTGGATTATGACAAAGCTCCGGATGGAACCTTACAGGCATTCCTTTCCGGCGAGAACCGTTATGCCCAACTTGAAAAGACTTTTCCGGGAGAGTCAAAAAAACTTCGGGCTCAGATCGAGAAGGAAATCCTTCAGCGGTTTGAAACCCTGAAGCAGATAGCCGATCCACAGGCGGTGTGCAAGTCTGAAGAATAAAAAGTCAGGAATCAGGAATCAGGGGGCAGGCGTTTCTGCCTCCTGCCCTCCTGCCCTTCCCTACTTGATCCCGTTGTTGTTCCGTTTTCTTTTCAGCGCTAAAAGCTTTTTCCCCGGTTGCGGTTGCCTATTGGCCATAAGGCTGTGCTATTCTTGTTCCAATGCCTGACGCACCTTGGATGCGAGATCTTTCATGGAGAAGGGTTTCTGAAGAAAGTGGACACCTTCGTCCAGCACGCCATGGTTAGCAATGACGTTGGCCGTGTAACCGGAGATGAACAGGCATTTCAGCCCCGGTTTGATGTTGCTGATCAATTTCGCCAGGTCTTGGCCGTTCATCTCCGGCATGACCACGTCGGTGATCAGAAGATTTATCTCGGCAGCGTGGGTTTCAGATTGGCGGATCGCCTCGCCCGGCGTACTGGCGATCAACACAACATAGCCCAACATGAGATACATTTTGCTATTTTTTACTCATTTTGGGATAGTCTTTAACGATTACTGATGGTTATGTTCTAATTTATCATCGCTCGATTCAACTGGTAGAATTGCGTTTCCAGCTCAGCCATGTGTATCCATGCAGCGTTCAAGTCTCCAATCTTGGCCGTTTTCTCTATCTCAAAAGCCACATCCCGCAGGCGTTCTCCTCCCACATTAGCAGAAGCGCCTTTGATGGTGTGAGCCTGTCGTTCAACTCCTGCAGCGTCTCCGATCTCCAGATATCCCTTCAGTGCTACGATCTGCAGCGGGATGTCTTTCAGAAATTCTTCGACAACCATTCGGGATAGATTCTTGTCATCCATCAGACGGGCCATCATGCCAGCCCTGTCGAAAATCAGTGATGAATGGAATGCGTCTTTTTCAGTTTCGCTCTTTTTAATCATTTCAGCGCATCGGTCTTCACGCATCATTTTCTTTTCACCCTTCATCATTCCAGCACAGCGATCATCATATTCCTTAGGCAGCCATTTATCCAGCACTTCCGCCAACGATTGAGGCGATACCGGTTTGGTGATGTAGTCATTCATGCCCGCCTCAATGCAAAGCTCACGGTCGCCCTGCATGGCGTGGGCTGTCATAGCGATAATAGGAATTACGAATGATGAATTACGAATTACGAATAACGAGGGAGAATCATCTGCTACGGGTTCTTCCTGATTCCTTATTCCGCATTCATCATTCATCATTTTCCTTTCGCGGTTCCTAATTCTCCTTGTGGCCTCAATCCCGTCCATCTCTGGCATTTGTACATCCATAAGCACCAGATCGTAGGGCAGGGTTTCCAAAGCATCAAGCGCTTCAGCGCCGTTAGCCACCGCATCCGCCCGCAGACCCAGTTTCTTCAGGATACCCAGCGCCACTTGCTGGTTGGTGATGTTGTCCTCGGCCAGCAGAATACGCGCCTTACAACCGGCGAAAAGGTTCAATGTCTCTCGGGCTGTATGGCGGGTAGTGATGGACCGCTGAGTTGACTTGCTCCGATCGCCCAACGCCAGGGACAAAACGGCTTTTAGCTCATGGTGTCGTATCGGCTTGGTCGCGTACGCCACAAAGCCAATCTCGTCCAAACGTCTGGCATCGCCCCGCATTCCCAGAGATGTTAGCATTACCATCCTGATATCATTCATGCGTTTGTCCGCCTGGATGATCTTGCCCAGAGTCTCGCCATCCATACCCGGCATCTGCATGTCAATTACTGCGATGCGGAAGGAGTCTTTCTCTTCCAGCGCCCTGTAGAGAATCTGGAGCGCCACGGGGCCTTCATGAGCCACAGACGGGCGCATACCCCATGAGACCAAGCGTGTGTATAGAATTTCGCAGTTGGTGGCGTTATCGTCCACAACCAGAACACGCACGTTTTGCAAGTCGCCAGGCAATGTACTCTCCATATACGCATCCTCAGCCTGTTTGCCGAAACGCGCCGTGAACCAGAATTCCGATCCCTTACCCTCTTCACTGCTCACACCTGTCTCACCTCCCATCAGCTCCGCCAGTTGTTTGGAGATGGCCAGTCCCAGGCCGGTACCGCCGTATTGCCGCGTGGTCGAGGCATCCACTTGGCTGAACTTGTCGAAGAGCAGACCAATCTTGTTCTTAGGAATGCCAATGCCGCTGTCGCGTACCGAAAAGCGCAGCAAAACGGTTTCCTGCTCTCCTGCCCCCTGCTCCGAGCCTCCTGCACCCTCTTCCAGCGAGACATGAACAGCCACCTCGCCGTCATGGGTGAACTTAACAGCATTGCCCGCCAGGTTGTTGAGGATCTGGCGAAGGCGTCCCGGATCGCCGCGCAGCATCGTTGGTACGTTAATATCTGCGGAGCATAGCAGCTCCAGCCCTTTCTCGTGAGCACGCATAGCCAACGTGGAAGCAAAATCGTCCAGCAGACTTGATAGATTAAAATCCAGCATCTCCAGATCGAGCTTATTCGCTTCAATCTTGGAGAAGTCGAGGATGTCGTTGATCAGGCAGAGCAACGATTCGCCGCTGCTGCACACGATTTCAGCGTAGCGCCGCTGCTCATCGTTTAACTCCGTATCCAGCAGCAGTCCGGTCATGCCGATGACCCCGTTCATCGGTGTTCTGATCTCATGGCTCATGTTGGCCAGGAACTCGCTCTTGGCGGCACTGGCTATCTGGGCCTGAGTCGCCATCTCTTTGGCGAATGCGGTCTGTTGTTGCAAATGATTATTCAGATTCTCGGCTTCTTCCTTTGCCAACCTTAATCGTTCTTGACTCTCTCGCAGCATTTTTTCGTTATGCTTGCGCTCTGTGATGTCCTCTTTGACAGCAACGATGCTGGTGATGACCCCCCGATCATCCCTAATCGGAGAGATGGATGCATGCTCCCAGAAGAGCTCGCCATTCTTCTTCTTGTTGTGGAACTCTCCCCGCCACACATTGCCTGCAAGGATTGTTTCCCAGAGATTCTTATATCCATCAGAAGGGAACTCTCCCGACTTGAGAATGCGTGGATTCTGGCCTATCGCTTCGGCAAGGGTATAGCCAGTCACATCAGTGAACTTAGGGTTGACATATTCAATGGCACCACTTATGTCGGTAATGACGGTGGCGACTGGGCTCTGTTCCACCGCAGCGGAAATCTTGCGGATAAATTCCTCGGCTTTCTTGTACCCGGTAATGTCCGCAAAACAAACGACCGCCCCGACAATTCTTTCTTTATCAACGATGGGCCGACTGGAATACGATACCGGAATAGCGCTCCCATCCTTGCGATAAAAAAACTCATCATTTCCCTGATGAACTGTACCGTCTTTGCATGCCATGAAGATTGGACATTCATGATTCGGATAGGGTTGGCCATCCGGTTTCGTGTGATGCGTGAGGGCATGCAGGTTCTTGCCGAGCAGTTCACCTGTCGTATGTCCCAGCATTTTATCGGCCGCTGGATTGACGAATGTCGTGATCCCATTAATGTCTATACCACAAATCCCTTCCCCAGCAGAGGCGAGCAGTAAACGGTTTTGGCCGCTGACCATCATCATTACAATCTGTCTGCTGCGAATATACATCAAAGCGCCTATCAACGCTATTATCAAGGCCAGTATTGCTACTATCCACGGCCAGTGTTGCAGCCATATATCCGGCCAGCTCATTTGACCGTAGTGTTGATATGGCGGCAATCGCAGCTCGCGCAAGCAGTCATGAACGCTGGTATAGTCTAAGCAGACGGTCCATCCTCCGCTTTGTGCAGCTAAGGCGGCGAGAGAATCTGAGGGCATGGTCAGCAATGCCACGGTCACCTCTCGCGATAGAACTTCGTCTGTGTCAAAGAGCTTTGCAAACGGCCATTCGGGATAGAGGCGAGTGCTGTGCAAGTAAGGGAAGGTGGATCGCAACTCTGGCGCAGCATCGGCGGGAATAACACTAATTTCATCCATCCGGATATCACCGCTTGCAGCCATGCGTTCAATTGTATCGGTGCGCACGGTGCCAATATCCGCATCGCCGGAGAGAACCGCACGGACCACTGCGGGGTGATTGTCCAGAAAGATCAACCTTGAACAGTCCTGCGCGGGGTCAATACCTGCTGACCTGAATTCGCGCAGGGCCATGTACCAACCACCAAAAGAAGTCTGTCCGGTGGCTGCAAGGCGCTGGCCGCGAGCATCCCGCAAGCTCTGAATGTCGCTGCGATCTGCACGGCGGAAGATAACGCCGCCAAATTCCGACACGGTTTGTGACCCCACCAGATTACGCAGGGTCATAGTTCGTGTAACACCGTGCCTCACCTCCATATCTACATAGATAGCAGGATTGCAGATCAGAAAATCGATCGACTTGCTCCTGACTGCTGGTTCAATATCCTCAAAATTCAGCGGAACCAGATCGAACTGATGGCCGACCGGCATCTGGTTCAGGTAGTCCATTGTGGGCTGCCACATCTTCATGCAGATATCTGTTCCCTTATGCGCCAGCACTCCGATGCGGATGGACTCCGGTGTTTGTACAGGCAAGATGGGCGAGGATTGGTCAGTTGACTGATCTGATGAAACCGGCAAGTGGCTCGTCGCGCTGGCCTGCTGATACATGCCCATCACGGCGACTATGGCAATGAAAATAACCAGAAGCAGCACAGCCGTCAGGTGCGGTTTTTTCGTATCGTGAAATCGGGTTGTCTGTTGGTCACTCATATTAAAGCCTATTTCTTGTTTCTTCGGTTTTCATACGTCAGTTTAAACTCCTTCAGCCATAATTGTCAAAATTCGATTGATTGTTTCTCTGAGAGCCTTAAGCAGGGTAGTTTTTGATTGGCGTTCATTGCTGTTTTGAAAGCTTTTTTCATAAGCATCTCCCTCCTTGTTCCTTTGCAAGCGGCGTGCAGACTGTGAATTCCGCACCTTCTTCGATATTCCGGGCCGTGATGCCGCCGTACATGTTGCGCTCGATGATCATTTTCGACATATACAGGCCGATGCCGCTCCCCCGATCCTTTGTTGAAAAATACGGATCGAAAATCATGTCCAGAATATGCACGGGGATACCGCCACCGTTATCAGCCACAGCAACGCACCCATGACCGTCGCGTTCTGTAAGTCGGATTTCCACCCTGCGGGAAAGCTGTTGATGCAGTTGATTGCGCCTCAGTACCGCCTCTTTGGCGTTGGAAAGCAGGTTGAGCAGCACCTGGGAATACTCATTGGGAAAACCCATCAGCTCAAGATCGTTCGGTGCATCAAGATAAATGGCGATGTCGCTGTTTTTGTAGCTCGATTCCACCAACAGAATAGCCGCGCGGATCTGTTTGGTTGCAGAGAAAGCGACGAACTCTTTATCAGGACGGAAGAAATTGGAAAAATCGCTGATAGTCGTGGACATATTCTGGACCATACGGCTGCCGTCCGCAACAGCCTGATCCAGATATTCAGCATTTAGCGTGTTGAACTGGAATGCATCCTTGATGTTGTAAATCAACAGGCCGAGCGCATTAAGCGGCTGCCGCCACTGGTGCGCGATGTTGCCGATCATCTCTCCCATAGATGCCAGTCGGCTCTGGTTGATCATTATCTGGTCCTTTTGACGCAGTTCGGCCACAGCTTCCTGAATACGTTTTTCAAGCGTGAGGTTAAATTCTTCAAGCTGCAACTGCTTGGCGGTCAGTGCTTCCTCTGCCTGTTTTCGTTCCGTCCGGTCCCGGAAGATCAGCACCACGCCTGTGATTTCTCCATTTCCATTACGGATGGGCGCGCCGCTGTAAGCAATGGGGCGCTCTGTTCCGTCACGAGAGATTAGCAGGGTTTGGTTGGTAAGACCGATCACACGATTTTCGCGAACCACCCGTTCAGCGGGGTTTTTGACCTCGGCGCGGGTAAGTTCGCTGATAATTAGAAACACCTGCTCCAGAGGCTTGCCGAGCGCTTCCACTTCGCGCCAGCCCGTCAACTGTTCGGCCACTGGGTTCATCCGATTGACGCTACCCGATGTGTTTGTAGAGATGACGCCATCGGCGATGCTGTACAGGGTTGCGCCCAATTCCTCTTGGATTTCACGCAGTCCCCGTTCCGCTTGGAACAACTTGTGGTACAGAGTTCGCTCGCGGTAATTGTAGAAAAACGCTGTCATTGTCACGGTCAGTACGATGAAAAGACAAACGAAAAGAGATATGACATTACGGTGAATACTCACTTCCGCCAGAATCTCGGACGAATCCACTTTGGCCACCATCATCCAGGATGAGCCGGGAATGGCGTGTAAATCCGCTATGACTTCAACTCCACGATAATCCATGCCTTCAAAATATCCCTCACATCCAAGGGCTGCCTGAACCTCTGGCATGGCGGTTTGGGACAGAGGATAGCGCAGGTTCAAAACAGCGGATTCCGTGTGGTGACGCAGGGTGTTCAGAAACAGGACATTGTCGTCTTCCTTGCGGACGATCAGGGTCTCTGAACTCCGGCTTGGCGTGGGCCACGACTGGATAAGGGGGAATAGATATGCTTCCGGATCGGACCGCAGGATGAGGATGGCTGCGGGTCTGCCACCCGGGCCGTACACTGTCGCCATGACATCTATATGCACCCGGCCGCAGATCGTGCAGCGAAATAAATCACCGAAAACAACGCCGCTGGTTGAAACCGTCTGAGCGATCCATTGTTTGGCATGTACGTCAAGAGCAGATGCGGATGGATTGACGGATATCAGAACATCGCCGTTGGTGTCGGCAAGTATCAGATCGTCGTAGTCTTCCATGTTTTTAAGTGTTTCCATGCGCTCCAGAATGATATTTTTCAGTAGCGCATCTTCCGGTGTTTTGATCCACTGGGCAAAGGCGAAGCTGATCAGGCCCGATGCATGTTTGAAGGCATCCGCCTGCCTTTCATTGCGCCAACTGATAATCTGGTTGGCCTTTAATTCGGCAATGGCCTTCAGCTCACTATATCTGGCCTCCCTGATTACCCGCGCCTCCCGGACGTAGAGCCAATACCCCCCTGCTGAAAACAAGATGATCAAGCAAGCCGATATGACAACAAAAAACGGCTGCCTATCAAACAGCCGTACGTTCTTCTTCATTATGGCCTTTCCTTTTGCATCAAAGCGAGGCGCGAAAAATTAATCCCTGTCAAGCATCCGCCGCACTGTATTCAGCAGTTCCGAAGAATTGACGGGCTTCATGATCAGCTCGGCGTTCTCGTCAATTTCTCCCCGACTTCGGACAATGTCCGCCGAATAGCCGCTGACAAATACGACCTTTATATCTGGCTTAAGCATCCGTATCTCATCTAAAGCCTGTTTGCCGTTCTTATGAGGCATGATCATGTCCATGAGGATTATCTGAATCTTTGTCTGGTTCTCTGCAAACTTTTTTACGGCATCCTGGCCATCTTCGGCCAGAATCACCTCATATCCGAATTTTCTGAGGATGGATGCCTCAATTTCCCGGACCGCTGGATCATCTTCCGCCACCAGAATTGTTTCTGTTCCCATTTTGGGAAAAGCCTGAACCGTAATCTCCTGGTCTGAAACCATCTCCTTGCCCATAACGGGAAGATAAATTCTGAATGTTGTTCCGATTCCCGGCTCGCTGTAAACATTGATATAGCCATTGTGCTGCTTGATGATTCCATATACGATAGCCATCCCGAGACCAGTGCCTTTTCCCGTATCCTTGGTTGTGAAAAATGGCTCAAAAATCTTCAAACGGGTCTTCTCGTCCATGCCCCTGCCTGTGTCCGATACCATTATCTGGGCATAGCTGCCCGGTAAGCCATAACCGTTTGCCATAACAAATGATTCATCCAATTCTATCAGTGATGTCTCAATGGCCAGCATGCCGCCCTTTTGCATTGCATCACGTGCGTTGGTGGCTAAATTCATCAGCATCTGTGCGATCTGTCCGCCATCCACACAGACGTTAAGGGTTTTTTCCCTAAATGCAGTGGTAAACCGGATGTCCTCGCCGATGATCCTGCGAAGGAATTTTCCCGCATCCGAGATGATCAGGTTAAGGTCGTTTTTTTTGGGGTTCATGATCTGTTTGCGGCTGAACGCCAGAAGACCGCTGGTCAGCACAGCGGCACGATTGGCCGCCTTGGATATCTGCTCGATATCAAGGTGCTGCGGGGCATCTTTCTCCAGGTTCATTTTCATCATGTCGCAATAGCCGATGATCACCATTAGAATATTGTTGAAATCATGGGCTACTCCGCCGGCCAGTTCGCCGATTGCCTCCATCTTTTGAGACTGCCGGAGCTGTTCCTCTATATGCTTGCGTTCGGAGATGTCCGAGAAGATGCCGATGTAGTGGGTTACACTGCCATGCGCATCGGTGAGCGTAGTGATGGAGAGCCATTCAGGATAAATCTGGCCGTTTTTGCGCTTGTTCCATATCTCGCCATGCCAACACCCATGTGTCAGAATTTTTTCCCACATTGTATCGTAGAATGCCTTGTTCTGTTTTCCCGAAGAAAGCAGCAGCGTCAGGTTATTGCCAATGGCTTCGTCGGCGGTGTAGCCGGTGACATCGGTAAAGGCGCGGTTGACTGAGACAATAATGTCGGTGGTATCGGTAATGACGATTGCCTCCCGGCTGCTGTCAAACACCCTGGAGGCCAGTCGGAGCTGTTTTTCGGTGCGCAACTGGCCCGCACATTCCAGCAGCGCGGCAAACAGCCTTTCGGGGTTGACTGGTTTTGTAACATATTTGTCCATGCCGATCTCAATTGAACGCATCAAGTAGTCCGTTTGCTCGAATGCTGTGACAACAATGATCGGGGCCATGGAATCCAGTCTGCGAATTTCCTGCGACATGGTCAGCCCGTCCATCTCCGGCATCTGAATGTCGGTAATGACAATATGCGGACGCTGATTAGCGAACGCCTCCAGTCCCGTCTTACCGTTGTCTGCGGTAATCAGTTTGCCAACCCTGCGTTGCAGGAACGTGCTGAGCTGTTCGCGCGCGTCACGGTCATCTTCCACATAGAGAATGGTAAGCGTGTTTAAATAATCGCTGTTCATTTCGGGGTAAATCATTATGGACCGTCCTTTTAAATTATGAATTATGAATTACGAACTGTGGTTGATGGATGATAAGTCATTCATAATTCATAATTTTTTAAACACATTGTTTCAATACCGCCGAGGCTATTTCATCCAGAGGAAGTACTTTGTGTACTGCGCCGCGTTTAATGGCTTCTTGCGGCATGCCAAAGACTACGCAGGTGGCCTCATCCTGGGCGATGGTGTAAGCACCTGCTTCTTTCAGCTCCAGCATGCCGTTGGCTCCGTCATCGCCCATTCCTGTCATGATTGCGGCAACGGCGTTTCTGCCTGCATAGCGGGCAGCGGAGCGGAACAGAACATCGACGGAGGGGCGGTGGCGGCAAACCAGGGGCCCTGTCCGAACCTCTACATAATACCGGGCACCGCTTCGCTTCAAAAGGGTATGCATATTGCCTGGGGCAATCAAGGCTCTGCCTCTGAGCACTGTGTCGCCGTCCTGCGCCTCTTTAACCGTGATGCGGCAGATCTCATCCAGACGCCTGGCGAAGGAGGCCGTAAAATGCTCCGGCATGTGCTGCACAATAACAAGCCCGGTAGCGTCCTGGGGCAGGTCTTCCAAAAAAATACGCAGGGCCTCCGTACCTCCCGTGGATGCTCCGACAACGATGACTTTTTCCGTTGTCTGGATCATGGCATTTGATTGAGACTTGGCGATAACGGCATCGGCGCTTAGTTTTGGCTGAATTTTCTGCACCTTTACCAGCCGGCGCGGGCGCGCCATGGCCGCAGCCTTGATTGCATCGCAAATGCGAATTCGTGATTCTTCCAGAAAATTCCTGGTTCCCAAGCGGGGTTTCTGAATGATCTCCACAGCACCGTATTCCAGCGCCCTCAGGGCGGTATCCGATCCTTCTTCCACAAGACTCGAACAGATTACAACCGGAATCGGGCGCTGTGACATGATCTTCTGCAAAAATGTGATGCCATCCATCCTCGGCATTTCCACATCCAGAGTGATAACATCCGGAATCTCCCTGTTGATCCGTTCTGCTGCAATAAAAGGATCTGCTGCAGTTCCCATGACCTCCAGTTCCGGATCAGCTTCGATAATGCCGCTGAGCGTCTGGCGGACCAAGGAGGAATCATCCACGATCAGTACGCGTATACGTTTCTCCGTATTCATGGCTACATCTCCTTCTGGTAGATGGTCGGTGCCACATAGCGCAACGGCACATTCATGTTGTTGATGCTTTCCGCATGTCCCATAAAAAGGTAACCCCCTGGCGAAAGTCGTTGATGGAACTGACGAACCAGTCGCCCCTGGGTTTCCAAATCAAAATATATCATCACATTACGACAGAAGATTACATCCATCAATTCCGCGATGGGAAAATGGCTATCCATCAGGTTGAACCGGCGAAAGGTTACCCGACTTCGCAACTCTGGCGTGATTCTCACGATTTTTTTACTCGAATCTTTGCTTTTCAGCAAATATTTCTTTTTAAGTGCAAGGGGAATGGGCGCGATTTTTTCCTCATCATAAACAGCAGTCTCAGCAATGTCGAGGACTTTGGTGGAAATATCGGTTGCCAGAATGGAATAGTCAAAACACGGACAATTCAATGCAAATTCGCTAAGGACCATGGCAAGCGTGTATGGCTCCTCACCCGTTGAACAGGCGGCGCTCCATGCCTGAACTTTTTTCCGCAAAGGGCCATTGCAATTTCCGATCAATTCCGGCAGAGCCTGAAGGGTGAGAAACTCAAAATGGTGAGGTTCGCGGAAGAAATCTGTTTTATTGGTAGTGACCGCATCAATCATGTAGATCGACTCTTCCTTCATGCCCTGTTCAGTAAAAAGATAGTCGCAATAGCCACCGAAAGTACCGATGGCGCATTGTCTCATCCTTTTGCGCAGGCGGCCCTCAAGAAGGGTTTTTTTAGCCAGTGGCAGATGAATGCCGTACTGTTTGTGAATAAATCGACTGACGCGCAAAAAATCTTTGTCGGAAAGTCTTTTTTCAAGTTTTTCATCGTTCATCAGCAACTCCCTGTTGCGATCCATCCGAGGCCGCCAGTTACACATTTGAGGCCGGAAAATCGCAGATTACGCCCGGTCGCAGTATATAAGTTGTTCAGCTATGTTAGCGTTTGCTATGTTTGTCAGCATACACATGTGAAGATGAACCTTATTTTTACCGCTTATGAAAATATATCACAAGTTTGGAAGAAACAAAAGCTTCAAAGAGATGTTGGAGATGTTTGACATTATATCTTTTTTGATATATTTGTCATTGACATGACTGGCAGACAAATCATCAAAATTCTTGAATCTGAAGGCTGGTGTATCCTACGCCAGACAGGAAGTCATGTTCGAATGGGAAAAGATGAACTGCGAACCACGATTCCGATTCATGGAAAAAAAGACCTGAAAAAAGGCACAATAGCCAATATCGAACGGCAGAAAGGAGAAGAACTGAAATGAATATCAGATATCCAGCAATCATCGAACACCAGGGTGAAGGCGGCTTTACCGTTTCTTTTCCGGATATTGACGAGGCTATTACTGAAGGCGACAGTCTGGAAGAGGCGCTATTTAACGCTGCCGATGTTCTGACATTAACGATTGAAAGCCGAATAGACGAAGGTATGAATATCCCCATGCCCTCGTCTATCGACGGTGCGTATGAAGTGGTGCCTTCATCCAAAGTACAGGCTGCACTATTGGTGAGATTTTGCCGTGGGAATCGGCCACTTTCGGATATTGCTCGCAGCCTGGAAACATCGTGGCCATCGGCCTCAAGACTGGAGAACCCCCACCACTGGCCCAGCTTGAAGCAGTTGGACCGTGCTGCAAGCGCATTGGGGAAGCGGTTGGTACTATCATTTGAATGATTTGTCTCACCAGAACCTGTACAATTTAGCTATTGGTATATCTACCCCGCTGCTCGCACAAAAACTTATCAGGTGATTCACTACCCCTTCTATTCCACTGTAACCTCCTGGATAGCCCCCAGTTCGCTGGAGGAAAACACCCTGTCGATATCCAGAATGATGATCAGCTCATCATTTCGTTTGCCGATTCCCTTTATAAACTCCGTCCGCCAGCGCGTCCCCATTCGGGGGGGAGGCTCGATATGACTGGCCTCAATCTCGAAAACCTCCTGAACCGAATCCACCAGGGCACCCAGCACCGTAGTATCTTCATCTACGACTATTTCCATGACTACTATACAGGTGTCCACTGTTTTTTCCGTCTTTGTAAGGCCGAATTTCAGCCGCATGTCCACAACAGGAACTACATTGCCCCGGACGTTGATCACACCTCGCATGAATTCCGGGGTTCCGGGTACCTTGGTTGCGGGTGTAAAATCCAGAATTTCCCGAACCTTGGCCACATCGACGGCGAATATCTCATCTTCAAGCTTATATGTCAGATACTGAGTCGTTTCGGTTATGCCGGTTGTACTCATTATTATTTCCCCTTATAGGCGTTAGTTATCTGCTCTTGGAATATTCACATTGGTTTCCCCCTTTAGAAAGGGGGGACAGAGGGGGATTTTTACGCACGATTTCATTTGTAAATCCCCCCTGTCCCACCTTTCCCAAAAGGGGTATATATGCCGTTAGCCTGTTTAACTATCAATATTTCTCGAAATCCGAATCCTGGATATCTTTCTTACCTCGAGCATCCGCCATGTCGATGGCAAAACCTGAGTGTACTTCGTGGGGGTTGACGATTCTGGCACCTGGAGCTAACACTTTCCCAGTGGCCTTATATGGCAACTGCTTCATGGCGTTTCGTTCACGTTTGTCCGTAAGGGCTTTGGTACGTGTTGTCACCCTTCGTGTTTTCGATCCACCGCCCTCATCTGTTCTGAAGAATGCTGCTGATGTCTGAAGTTCCTCTGCCTGACCGTCAAGTTCCGTGGCTGTGGCAGCCATCTCTTCTGCAGCCGCTGCATTCTGCTGAATCACCTGATCCAACTGCTGGATAGCTTTGTTGATCTGGTCCGCGCCGGTTTTCTGTTCGTTGCTGGCGGAGCTGATCTCCTGAACCAGATCCGCAGTCTTCTGAATGGCAGGAACAATACTTCCCAGTAACTCGCCTGCATGTTCAGCAATCTGCACGCTTGATGCGGACAGTCTGTTGATCTCGCCTGCTGCGGTCTGACTTCTTTCCGCCAGCCTGCGGACTTCGGCGGCTACTACGGCAAAGCCCTTGCCGTGTTCTCCTGCCCGGGCGGCCTCAATTGCCGCATTCAGCGCCAGCATGTTGGTTTGTCTGGCAATTTCTTCGATGATTGATATCTTGTTTGCAATCTCCTTCATGGCTGAAACGGTTTCGCCGACGGCGGTACCGCCTTCACTGGCATCTTCAGCGCATTTCACGGCGATCTTCTCCGTCTGCTGTGCGTTATCGGCGTTCTGCATAATGTTGGATGTCATCTGTTCCATGGAAGAAGACACTTCTTCCGCTGATGCCGCCTGCTCGGTTGCGCCCTGGGAAATCTGCTCGGTCTTGGAGCTCATTTCCTGACTGCGCGTGGCTACATTGTCCGATGCAGTCTGAACGCTCTTTACCACTTCCGTCAGTTTTTCGATCATCAATACCAAGGCCTGTATCAGTTTATCCTGTTCCGAACGTACACGGATATCGACCATCAGGTTGCCATCGGCAATCTGCTCGGCAACTCCGGTAATTTCGTTCATTGCCTCAATCAGAACATTCAGGTTGTTTTTGATTTCATTGAAATCGCCATTGTAATTATCAGAAATTTTCGGCGGGATATCGCCCTTGCTAATTCTGTCCACATATTCGGCAGCCACATTCAGTGGGCCGATGACGGCATCAAGTGTTTCGTTGACACCTGCTATGACTCTGGCAAAATCGCCCTGGTGTTTGCTGGCATCGGCTCTGGTTGCAAGCTTTCCTTCTACTGCGGCTTTGGAGAGCATTTTGGCATCAACTACAAGAATGTTTACCGCGTCGATACACTGGTTGAGGTTGTTTTTTATTTCATTGAAATCGCCGTTGTAGGAATCGGTGATTTTCGGCGGGATATCGCCCTTGCTGATTCTGTCCACATACTCGGCGGCTACATTGAGCGGGCCGATGACGGCATCTAATGTTTCGTTGACACCTGCCACAACTCTGGCAAAATCGCCCTGGTGTCTGGTAGCGTCGGCTCTGGTTGCAAGCTTTCCTTCCACTGCGGCTTTGGAGAGCATTTTGGCATCAACTACCAGAATGTTTACAGCATCAATGCACTGGTTGAGGTTGTTTTTTATTTCATTGAAATCGCCGTTGTAGGAATCGGTGATTTTCGGCGGGATATCGCCCTTGCTGATTCTGTCCACATACTCGGCGGCTACATTGAGCGGGCC
>CAIMCT010000494.1 GCA_903839535.1 uncultured Desulfobacteraceae bacterium | reverse complement strand
TTGGAAAAGGGGGATTGAGGGGGATTTTTCAGGTGGATAGCCTCCTAAATTCCCCCTGGCCCCCCTTTTCCAAAGGGGGGAATCCTTTCGATTTTAGTTGTGATTAGCGGGCACAAGAGCGTTCGATGAAAATTAAGAATGATACCACATTTGCGGCGTATGAGTGGCGGTCCATATATCAATTGAGGCCACCAGGCTTAACGTTTTACAGGTGCATCACTATCGAACCCCTAATTGCTGATAATTTATAACCCATTTAATTCAATAACAGGAGATGCAGCATGACACCATTAGTTGAAAAAGGGCTTAACGCCATTACGATCGGAATCAATTTATCCACAGGCCTGTCTTATCCAAGCGATATGAATCGGGCAAAAGAAATGTTTCAGCGATTGCATAAAGCCGGTGAGAAACTTTTGGCGGAAGAAATATGCGGCTGGGCCAAAATAAACGGATGGCGGACAAAAGATGCCGATGAACTTGGAAGCTTGGGCGAACAAATCGGCAAGGGAGAAAAAATGAAGATTCCGGATGGCCCCTGGTGGAATGACAATATTCTTGAATTACTGATGCAAAATATCATCATGCCAAAGAAAAATCGGAGAGCAGAAGATTTATCCTGATTATAACGGATTTGGGGGTTGATTGTATTATCAATAGGTTATAAGGATAGCTGATGTATTGCATAAGGTTTGCGTGCTAAGAGTAACATGTTGTATTTATAATAAAAATAATAGTAATTGAAAAAATATTTCAAATTATTTTTCAAAATGGCATGTTAAAATCCCCCAAATCCGTTATAATCAGTTTATTTCCTTTCCATGGCAAACAGATACAAAATGCTTTGTTTTTCCGTCAGCAGGTCCAACTCTTCTTCCATCCATGGAAAAAGGGTTGATTGTATGGTATCCCAAAGACTGATGAGACAGTGCATATTTTCCTCGTGCTTGTTAAGGTTGAATCCGGCATAAGTGTGAAAAGTAAAATAGCACTTTTGTTAGGCTTTTTACTACGGAAACTCACATAAGAACAGCTTGCGCCTCCAGCCGCACTCCGATCGCCGCGCAGACACGACTAATCGTGTCAAAGCACGGTATAGCATTCGGTCTGAGCGCCTTGTACAGCGCATCGCGGGTCAGACCGGATTGCCTGGCGATCTCGCTCATACCCCGTGCACGGGCAATGTCACCTAAGGCTGCCGCCAGCAAGGACGCGTCGTTCTCTTCCAAAACAACTGTTAGATATTGAATAATCGCCTGTTCGCTATCGAGGTACTCGGTAGCATCAAAATCAGGCAGGTCATCAATGCGGATTTTCTTGGTCATGGTTTACTCCTCAATCATCGCCGCGAGTTTCACGGGCTTGGCAATATCGGCAGTTTGTGTGGATTTATCACTACCGCCCAGCATTAAAATCAACACCGATCCGCGTTGGATATAGTACATACGCCAGCCCGGCCCGAAGTGTTCGCGCATCTCGAACACCCCATCGCCAACGGGTTTGACATCACCCAGATTACCCAGCGTGACCTTACGCAAACGCTTCACTATACGGCGTTGTGTCATGCCATCACGAATACCTTTGATCCAGTCGTTGAGTTTGTCGGTACGTTTGATCAAAAACATGGGAAAAGTGATTAGAACAAAATCATCATGGCAGAACGCAGTTTGATCATCTGCATAAGTCTGCAATAAATCGGACTGTAAATGTCCTTGACAGCATCCGGAACAGATGCTATCCAAAATCGCTGGAAGTGGTTTCTATACGGGTATGTAGTACCTCCGGCAATGTCGGGGGGTTCGTCTTTTTCCGACTGGATTTGTGGGCTGAACGATGATCGAGCTTTTTGTCAATCTCTCAGAGTCTGATGCCAATACCTGCTTGCTGGTTCTGGCATCCGCAGGGATTTCCTGCCAAACAACCGGGCAGCCTGACAACTGGACGGTATCGGTTCTTCCCGAAAACAGCGAAAAAGCCCTGGAGGAGATTGAGAGATATTTTCAGGAAAATCGTGAAGTCCCTGAAAGAGAGGATATCTGGAGCCGTACTCCCTATAAAATCCATACTGGTATTGGGGCTGCTCTCAGTCTGCTGGCCGGCCATGTTTTCATGATCCATCATGGTGGAATTCCGTTTTTTGCGGAAACTTATGGTGCGTCCGCATCTTCCATCCTGAATGGAGATATCTACCGGACCATAACCGCCCTGATGATTCACTCCAATTCAGTTCATCTTGCTGGCAACATGGTCAGCATGGCGCTTTTTTTTACAGTTGTATGCGCGGTTCAGGGTTTTGGGGTAGGCTCTTTTTGCATTCTTGCATCAGGAGCTTTGGGAAACTATTTTACCGCCCTTCTTTACCGCTCCGCCCACCTTTCGATCGGAGCATCCACCGCCGTCTTTGGAGCAGTCGGCATTCTTATCGCACATCAGACATTCAGCACATTCCGGATTACGAAACAGCGTTTCAGAGCCTGGCTTCCCCTGGGAGGCGGTCTCTGTCTTCTGGGCTTGTTCAGTGAAGGAGAGCATACCGATATTTTGGCCCATCTTTTTGGCATGGGAAGCGGAGTGGTGGTCGGTTGCATTTTTGAATATCTTCTGAAAAAACCTCCTGGCCCCCCTTTCCAGTATCTCTGCTTTTCGCTGACCCTTGCAGTTATTCTGTTATCCTGGCTGCGGGGATGAATTACAGAAGGTATTGGGAGCAGGGGAATTGACAAAATTCGTGACATGCAAGCCTGATCACTTGGAAGGAAAATTGATGCTTCTTGCCGCTTTCAGTTGTCTGAATTCCCATAAGAAAATAAACATTGACATAAGATTCGATTGTAGTTTAGAAAATTGAGATTATTAAGCAATAAATACAATAAAAATCGAAATCAACATCGCAGACAAAAGCGATTTTTGTACTTTTTTTTACGGTCAGGTTACTGAGTTATATTGAGAGTTGCACTCTTTTATGAATAATTCCATGATTAGGATGGCATAATGGTAGGGGGCTATTTGACAAAGAAGTGGTTTTCGATGACAGTCGTTGTTGCTGTAATACGACTTTTTCTGGCCGGTCAAAGCTTTGCAGCCGATGAAATAAAGGTAGGGATTATGGTTCCGATCACCGGCCTCGAAGCAACTTTTGGTAAAGACATGGAAAATGCCATCCTTTTGGCGGTTTCTGAAATCAATGCCAAAGGTGGAATCCTGGGGAAAAATGTGATTACCATAACCGGCGACGAAGCCTGTGACCCCCAGCAGGCTATTGCTGCCGCCAGCAATCTGGTTGCTGAAGATGTTGTGGCGGTTGTCGGTGGATATTGTTCACCAGCGACGGTGCCAGCATTGAAGATTTATGGCGATGCCGGTGTTCCCGTTGTCATTCCGGCGGCCAATTCCAGCAAATTGATTGCTGCAAACCCCGGAAACGGCTTCCAGATCAACAGCTCGGGAATCGATCAGGCGATTACCGCGGTTAATCTTTTCAAGGAAAAGAAAATCAGGAAACTGGCTATTATCCATCAGGGAGACGGCTATTCAATGGATATGGCATTCCTGACCCAAAAAAAATGGAAAGAAATGGGCCGTGAAGTAGTTGCCGTTGAAGGGGTCGCCAAAGGCGAGCGGGACCACTCCTTATTGGTAACAAGGCTGAAAAACAAAACCCCAGACGCGGTTTTCTGGACTGCCTACTATGCTGATGGCGCACTGTTCATTAAACAGCTTCGTCAAGGTGGATTCAGCAAACTGATTGCAGTTGGCGACGGCTCAAATTCTCTCAAACTGCTGGAAGTTGCTGGCAAAGCCGCCGAAGGCGTTTTCTGTTTTTCAAACCCTACGGTTGAATATCTGCCGGATGCCAAAGCATTTAAGGACAGTTACAGAAAAAAATTCAATCAAGAAACCGGTCCCTACTCCGCGCTGTCTTATGATGGCATGAACCTTCTGGCTGATGCCATCATAAGAGCCGGCATCGCGGACAAGTCCGCCATTTTAAATGCCCTGAAAGAAACCAGGGAATTCAAGGGAATTGCCGGTCCCATTTCCTTTAAACCCGATAACACCCTGGCAAGAAGCAATTTTGTCGTCCTGATTGCCAAAGGAACCAACTGGGCGCTTTACAAGTAAATTGAACAATGTTCACCTGCTGAAGGCCATGGCCCAGAGAGCCATTCGTTTTTTTCCTGTGATCCGTCAAATTCAAATATGTCTTTGGCGTTTCTTTTCACACAACCTATTAATCGGTTACGAGTGGCGAGTGGTGAATGGCGAGTAAAAGCTGATCCAATCGCTACTCATTGGGGGTAAGATGGCTGTATATCAATGGACTGGAAAAGACAAAAAGGGTAAACTCCAAAAAGGGGAGATGGAAGCAGGCAGCGAGCAGGCTGTAAAGTCTCACCTGAAAAGGCTTAACGTAACGCCATCGCGTATAAAGGAAAAGCCTAAGGATATTTTTGGAAACATCTCATTTTTTCAACCCAAGATTGTTGAAAAAGATGTGATTTTATTTGCCAGGCAGTTTTCCACAATGATTGATGCTGGATTGCCCATTGTGCAGTGTCTGGAGATTTTACTCAATCAGCAGGAAAACAAGACTTTCAAAAAAATGCTCAAAGATATCAAAGAATCGGTTGAAAGTGGCGCAACCTTGGCGGATGCGTTGAAAAAATTTCCCAAACAATTTG
Source organism: uncultured Desulfobacteraceae bacterium (assembly GCA_903839535.1). GTDB lineage: Bacteria > Desulfobacterota > Desulfobacteria > Desulfobacterales > Desulfatirhabdiaceae > RAAP-1. The sequence goes on along the minus strand of CAIMCT010000494.1, from coordinate 964 downwards.
ACGATCTCTTTGTAAACATGATTGCCGCCGGAGAAGCCGGTGGTATTCTGGACACAATTTTGAGGCGGCTGTCTGGATACATGGAAAAAGCCGCCAAGCTGAAGGCCCAGGTAAAAGGTGCCATGACCTATCCCCTTGTCACATTGGTCATTGCCTTTATTGTGCTGGCCGTCATTCTGGTATTTGTTATTCCGGTTTTTCAGCAGATGTTTGCCGATTTCGGCAAAGAACTGCCCTTGCCCACTCAAATAGTTGTCGCCATGAGTAATTTTGTCAAAAGCAAGATTCTTTATATTCTTGGAGCCATGGTTATTTTTATTTTTTCTTTCAAACGATTTTACAAAACGCCAAAAGGCCGGATTCTTGCTGACAAGCTTGTGTTGTCGGTGCCTGTTGTCGGCATGCTGATCCGAAAAGTCTCGGTAGCCAAATTCACCCGCACCATGGGCACCATGCTGGCAAGCGGGGTTGCCATTTTGGATGCGCTTGATATTACTGCCAAAACTTCAGGTAACAAGACAATCGAGGGCGCCCTTTACAATGTGCGCTCTGCAATTGCGGAGGGGCAGACTATGGCTGAACCGCTGTCTGAAAGCAGTGTTTTTCCAGCGATGGTCTGTCAGATGATCTCTGTAGGTGAATCTACCGGCGCGCTAGATGCCATGCTGGAAAAAATAGCGGATTTTTATGATGAAGAAGTGGATCAAGCGGTTGAAAATCTCACGTCTCTGATTGAACCCTTTATGCTGGTTTTTTTGGGGGTAACCATTGGAGGGCTTGTCGTTGCCATGTATTTGCCAATATTCAAACTGGCCGGGGCGATTTCCGGCTGATTCAGGTAAAAAATAGTAGCATGGATAGACAGGATAAAAAAGTTATGTTTCCATTTTTCTGTTTTCCAAAAGATACCAAAATATATTAAACCTGTGTTTTAATAAACAAAATAATTGATAATGGATACTCC
>CAIMCT010000493.1 GCA_903839535.1 uncultured Desulfobacteraceae bacterium | reverse complement strand
CTGGCATAATTTTACGTTTTTGATCCCCCACCCCAACCCTCCCCCGCTGGGAGAGGGAGTTTATGAAAAGCGCAGATTATGCCAGTTCGCAGTATAGTATAGTCAGCATCAATAACTCATCGTTATTGTCCAAAATAGAATTTGACAGGATTTTATTTTTATCTGAAAAACGTAAACAGACTGCCGTTCACATTTGAACTTGTCAACAGCAAAAAGAGCAGATCATCTTGTACGATGATCTGCTCTTTATTGTTACTGGAACACGAAAGAATATGTCTTTAACGGGTTTCAGCCAGTTTTACACGATACAACGCCCTGTCTAAAGCCGCCTTTGCCCTGACAAAGTCCACATCTTCTTTAACCTTGCCTTCAAGACGGCCCATGGCACGCTCGTAGGCTGATTTCGCACGCTCAAGATTAATATCGCGTCTTCTTTCCGCCGCCTGAGCTAAAACCGTCACTTTGTTGGGAAGCGCTTCAGCAAATCCACCGCTTACAAAAACAAAGCGCTCAATCCCTTTAACGTCTTTATAACGGACTATTCCCTGTTTTAGAGTTGTTAAAAATGGTGTATGGCCTATAAGCACACCGAATTCTCCCAAGCTTCCAGGAGCTATTACAATCTGTGCTTCTTCGCTGACAACAGATCTCTCTGGAGTAACAACCTCAAGTTTTATATTTCCAGCCATTCATTTGCCCTCAACCTGTATTTATTGTGCATCGGCCATTTTTTTGGCTTTCTCTACAGCGCCTTCAATGCCGCCAACCATATAAAAAGCCTGTTCCGGAAGATTATCATGTTTTCCGTCGCAGATTTCTCTAAAGCCTCGAACGGTATCTTCGATTTTACAATACGCACCCTTCATACCGGTAAAGGTTTCAGCAACATGGAAAGGCTGAGAAAGAAATCGTTGAATTCTTCTGGCTCGAGCAACGGTTATTTTGTCTTCGTCAGACAGTTCGTCAATGCCCAGAATTGCAATAATATCTTGAAGTTCTTTATATTTTTGAAGAACCCTTTGAACAGTTCTGGCTACAAGATAATGTTCTTCGCCAATATATGCAGCATCCAAAATTCTGGAGGTGGAATCCAGCGGATCAACCGCAGGATAAATTCCAAGTTCTGCAATCTGGCGAGAAAGAACAACCGTTCCATCCAAGTGAGCAAAAGTGGTTGCAGGAGCTGGATCAGTCAAATCGTCTGCAGGGACATAGACGCACTGAACAGCAGTAATGGCGCCCTTATTGGTGGAGGTAATGCGTTCCTGAAGCGTACCAAGGTCAACCGCCAGTGTGGGCTGATACCCAACAGCGGACGGCATACGTCCCAACAGCGCGGAAACTTCAGACCCGGCCTGGGTGAATCTAAAAATATTATCAATAAAGATCAAAACGTCCTGCCCTTCAACATCCCGGAAGTATTCTGCAGCCGTAAGAGCAGAAAGCGCAACTCGGGCGCGGGCACCGGGGGGTTCTGTCATCTGCCCATAAATCAGGGCAGCCTTGGGAAGAACACCTGAATCCTTCATTTCGTGATACAGGTCATTTCCTTCGCGCGTTCTTTCACCAACACCTGCAAAAACGGAAATACCACCATGATGCATGGCGATGTTATTTACCATCTCCATCATGATAACGGTTTTTCCTACCCCTGCACCTCCAAAAAGTCCCATTTTCCCGCCTCTGGGAAATGGCACCAACAGGTCAATCACCTTTACGCCGGTTTCCAAAACACGAACAGTTGTGTCCTGTTCAGTAAATTTAGGGGCTTCACGGTGAATCGGCATCATTTTTTCCTGGCTGATGGGGCCAAGACCATCGACCGGTCTTCCAACAACATTTAATACGCGTCCCAAACCCGCCTTACCAACCGGCATCATAATAGGGCTTCCGGTATCCTTGACAGGCATTCCCCGAACAAGACCATCTGTAACGTCCATGGCGATCGTCCGGACAATATTGTCACCCAGATGCTGAGCAACTTCAATCACGAGATTGTCTGCTTCATCATTAATTGCTGGATTGCTTACCAGCAGTGCAGTCAAAATGTTGGGCAACTGTCCCTGTTCAAACTCAACATCAACGATAGGTCCCACCACCTGTTTAATATATCCAATCTTCTGTCCCATCAAATATCCTCCTATCCTTCGATATGCTGCATCAATTATTTAACCTTTAAGCGCTTCGGCACCGCCAACAATATCCATCAGATCAGCCGTAATTGCGGCCTGTCTTGCTTTGTTATAAGCGAGAGTCAGGCTTCCGATCATGTCATTGCAGGCTGTTGTGGCATTTTCCATCGCCATCATTCTGGCAGCATGTTCGCTGGTAGATGTTTCTAAAAATGCCCTGTGCAATTGAACATATACATTCATTGGCAACAATTCGCCCAGCAGACCCACAGGTGATGGTTCGCAGATATGTTCAGCCAGATAGGCCTTGTCTATATCTGCAACGGGGCTTTCTTCGGATTCAAAGGGGGTAATTGGCAATATTTTCTCAACTAAAGGCACTTGTTTGGACATGGATCTGAACTCTGCATAAACAACGTAAACCTCATCATAAACGCCGATCAGAAATTGATCAACCAGCTTACGCCCTGCTGTCGATGCAGTATTAAAACCGATAGTTGTCCCAATAATTCCAAGATGTTCACTGACAATGGGCATTTTGGCTTTTCTTGACCAATCCCGACCTTTTTTGCCAAAATTCGTAAAAGAAATTTCCAGTCCTTTTTCCGCCATTTCCTTTGCAAATTTCTCTGCTTTGGTAACCAGATTGGAATTAAAACCGCCGCATAATCCTCTGTCTGATGTACATAAGACGATGTGAATTTTTTTAACTTCTTCACGAGGTATCAGCAACGGGCTTGCGCCCTCCCCTGCTTTTTCCGCCAGGCTGGTCAATACTTCAGCGAATTTATTCGCATAAGGACGAAAAGCCTCCATGTTTTGTTGCGCTCCACGCAATCTTGAAGCCGCTACCATGTTCATGGCTTTTGTAATTTGTTTGGTCTTTTTAACCGCGCTTATTTTATTTTGAACGTCTTTTAATCTTGCCATATCAATTCGTCCTTAATAAAAAACACCAGAGATGTTAATATTATCAAGCATTATTTAATCGTATCTTTAAATTCTTCATCATATTCAGTCAAGGCAGTTCGCAGCATTTTATCTATCTCTTCGGTAATGACTTTTTTATCCGCCAGTTCCGTAAAAGCCTTGGGATGCCGCTCTTCAATGAATGTGTAAAGACCAGCCTCATATTTTGCCAGAACATCTATGGG
>CAIMCT010000492.1 GCA_903839535.1 uncultured Desulfobacteraceae bacterium | reverse complement strand
GAACCCGTCGTCCTGCCGCTAGACGATCCCTCAATTGTCTGCTCTGTTTACATAAAATGAAGAACATCGTCAATATAAAAATGCCGAATACCCATATAAAACATTTTTAGACCAAATTATTCCAGTTTTTTTCTGTAATTTTTCTGCTTTTCAAGAGCTTCTTCGGCGGCTTCAATTATTTCAGCATCATAATTCAGTCTTTTATTCAGGACATCCTGGATTCGTTCGATAGAAACCCCATTATCGATTTCTCCCACCAGATAAAGAATATCTCCTTTAACCTTGTCATCAACTGCACCGAATCGATCCCATAACGGCAACATCGCTTTTTGCGCCAGCGCCGGATTTTCCTCTGCTATCGTTTCCAAAGCCACCATGGCTCCGAGTCGAACTGGCCATTTGGGGTGAACCAAAATATCCATCAGGGCAGGAAAAATCATATCCTTTTCCATCATCATTTTCGACAGCAGGCCTGCATTGCCATCCGCAATCATGTTCATCAAGGTATTGGCTTCGAGTTTGGAAGGGTCCCGATGGCTGATTGCCTCCAAGACTTCCTGAATTTTGACGGTGCCGGTCCAGCGGAATTGCTCATCCAGAACCAGTGTGGGAACTGACTGAATCCGGTCGCCGCTGGCTTCTTTCATGCACAAACCGGCATCGATCAACGTCACCTGAATCCACTCGCTTGAAATGGCAAGGGGAAGAAGGCTCTGAACAACACCGGGACAAAACGGGCATTGCTTAGCGATATAGAGTTTCAATTCCGCCGGCAGCGTCAGCTTATCCAGAAGCGATGAAAAAGGCGAATACGGTAGGGCTTGTCCCTTAAAAATCCAGGACAGCGCTTCCAAAAAAGGAGCCAGTTCACGCCCAATAGGCACGGCCCGATAGCGGATATTGGAATGAATTCTCAGCTCCGAAGGAGCATCTGATTCGACTTTTTCGTGAACAATATGGATTTTGGGGGCCACCTTCCGCAAGTCCACACAAAAATCCTCAAGCGAGCGGCTTCCCTCATGGTGTGTTTTCACCAGACGCAGCCGTATATCCTGCTTCAACTGATCGTTAAACAACGAGATTTGACGTTCTTCATCGGCATTCATTCTGACCCCTTTTCAGATATCGAACTGCGCCTTTATCTTGTACACTTTCGTTGCGGGCAGGTTCAAAATATCGGTAATGCCGGTTGTTCGGGATATGACATTCAGGTTTTCTTCAATTTCAGTCATGGAATGTGCAATAAAGGTGAACCAGATATTAAATTCGTCGTTCCGCTGATAATTATGGGTAACACCTGGAAATTGATTCACTATCCTGGCAAAATCATCGATTTTATCTTCCGGAACTTTCGCTGCGCAAAGTGTGCTGACAAAGCCCAGTTTTCCAGGCACGAAATTACCGCCGATTCTTCGAATGATGCCGGAATCTTTCAGCCGGGTTACACTTTCGATAACCGCCTCTTCCGTCAAATCCAGATCTTCTGCAATCGCCATAAAAGGGCGCGGCGTGACCGGGAAATCAGACTGTATTCGGTTCAGGATTTCTTTATCCTTTTCGCCAAATTGGGACATAAAAAGCCTCCAGTGTAAAATTCATCCGGAAAACAACCCAAGTTCCATGATGGATATTATGGCGCAACCGCCCCATAATCGGGTATCCTTCTGTCCCCAAAAGTAGTTGACACTTTTTGCTGAAATACCGAAATACCGGTATTCAGCCAGCATCTTCCAGAATGTTATTGTATGTTGTTGATATAAACCACAATCGTATGTAGTGCTTGCTCCGGAGAAGAGATATCCACAGAAGGCGGAGAATTTGGACCTGCCGCCAGTTTTTGAAAAAACGCCAAAGGTGTCTGGTTTGGAATAATGAATCCCTTGACCGAAACCGCATTTTCCCAGGCATAATTCGAGGAAGGTGGCTCATAAGTCTGGATTGCTGATGGCCACGGAGTTGTCTGAAGCTGAGACAGATATGCCATAATGCTTTCCTGCCAGAAGCGTGTGCTGTCATCAATGGTCTTTTGAACGGGAATACAGTTTATTTCCAGCACCTGTTCCATACTGATCTCATCCCGAATCCACTCGACAACAGAAAGACAGGATGTAACAAGCAGATCCCCTGTCATGCGCAACTGCTGATCCTGAAGAAACAATATGGACCAAGCCTGCAGCCTTTCTGCAAGCATAAAGTCGCCTGGATCATCCTGAAAGAGTGGAAGGTTGCCCAGATGAACAGGTTCTTCCATTTCCGCATGATCCCCCAATGCCGCCATAAATCGTTTTTCTATATGCTGAATTTTTTCCAGATCGCAGTTGAACTCAGATTGCTGAGCATCGTAAGCCGCTGCAATTTCCAGAAAAAGCCTGGCGTTAAAAACCGGATCATATTCCTGATCCGTTGGAGAATCCTGATAATGCAGAATATCGGATTGGATTTGCGATGAAAGATGATCGATAAAAGGCGAAGCAGATTGCCGGGTTTTCAATAACGCCAGATCGCTTCCCTGATGCAACCTGGCCCAATTCTGATAATCGGCGACTATCATTTCAAGTTTCTTGCTGTCTTCTGCAACCGGTACGCGGATTTCAAGACTCCCGTCCTGTTCAAACGGGTGGAGCAATGAAGGAACCCTGCAAACTGAGGGCTGATAAATGGCGATTTTGGGAAAAACCGCTGTAATGGCCTGAATCGTGGACACGTCAGCCCATGTAAATGGAAAATATATTGGCATCATGGACAAATCCTTCTGATTTTCTGCTATTGTGATCTATTAAATCTTTTCGTCCTTCAAGACAACTCTTCTGGCGATCAGCTCATCCCGTATTTGATCCGCCATCTCCCAGTTTTTCTCATGCCTGGCCAGATTTCTTTTTTCGATGAGCTCCTGAATATCTGATGGAAATGTCTGCGTATTTATCCGCAATACATGAAGCACCCCATCGACCTGCCGAATGGCGGCAAGAATTTTTATAGCGCCTTCCGAATCAAGCACTCTTTGCTGAATCAGGCGGTTGATCTGTTTGATGAGTGTGAACAAGGAGGCCAGCGCAGCAGAAATATTCAAATCGTCATCCATCGCCGTAATAAAACCGCTGCGGATATCATAAACTATCTGATCGATTTCCGGATACGAATCTGGTTGCCACTTCGAGCTTGTGACCTGATCCAGATTGTCGATAAAGGAATCCAGCCGATTCAATGATTTCTGAGCCTCGTTCAACTGGTACATGGAAAATGTCAACGGCTTTCGATAATGGCCGGAAAGCAGCCAGTACCGAATAACCCGGCCTGAATAGCCCATTGCCGCCAAGCTTTCAAGGGTAATCCGGTTTTTTTTCTCATCCACTTTTTTCCCGTCAATAAGAACCCGGTCGCAGTGAACCCAGAACCGGGCCAGGGGTTTTCCATTCAAGGCCGCCGCAATGGCGATTTCATTTTCGTGGTGTGGAAACATCAGCTCCCGTCCACTGGTATGAATATCGAAAGACGGCCCCAGATATTTCATGGACATGGCGGCGCATTGCAAATGCCAGGATGGCCGGACGTTTCCCCAAGGAGTCTTGCTGTAGATTCCCCGTTTCAGTTCAGACAGACGAGACCTTTTAAGCAGTGTAAAATCCCTGGGGTTGTCTTTTTCATATTCATCAAGATCTACCGTTGCGCCAATGCGTATTTTGTTCAGATCAATACCTGAAAGCCTTCCATAGTCGGCCAACCTGGAAATATCAAAATACAGGGAATGGAGTTTTTCATAGGCAAATCCCTTGCGGGCCAGTTGTTCGGAAATATCCACCATGTCCTGGATATGCTCGCTGGCTTTCGGATAGCAGTTTGCCGGCTTGATTCCAAGCTCAGCCACATCCTGGTAAAACAGGTCAATATATTTATTCGTAAAATCAGACAGACTCGCTCCAGCAGCTTCAGAGCCATCAATGGTCTTGTCATCAAGATCGGTAATATTCATGATGTGGGTTACTTCAAACCCCCTGAAATCCAGATATCGACTGAGCAGATCCGAAAACACAAACCTCCGACATTCGCCAATGTGCATTCGGGCATGGACTGTGGGGCCGCAGGAATACATCGAAACCTTACCCGGAACCAGAGATTGAAAAGGCTCTTTCCGGTGGGTGAGGGTGTTGAAAAGATTCATTTCGATCTTTTCACGAACCGCAAAGAGCGACGTGCTGAGATAACGTTCGCCGGAATCCGGAAAGATCACCACAATCACGCCTTCTGTAAGTTGTTCAGCTTCTTTTGCGGCAATGGCCATGGCGGCCCCACTGCTCATTCCGACAAAAATCCCTTCTTCTCTGGCAAGCCTTCTCGTCATTTCAAAGGCTTCCTCATCGTCAATGTTCACCTTTTTGTCAAGACGGCCCTTATCATAGATTTCGGGCTGATAGGCCTCCTTCATGTTTTTAAGACCCTGAATTTTATGCCCGAGATAAGGTTCAACGCCGACTATGCAAATCCTGGAATCGTATTCCTTTAGCCTTCTGGACATTCCCATCAGGGTTCCAGATGTTCCCATGGTGGCTACCAGGTGGGTGATCTTCCCTTGAGTCTGCTCCCAGACCTCAACTGCAGTGCTGTGATAATGGGCCAGCCAATTGGCCGGATTGTTATACTGATCCGCCATAAAATGCGTATCCGGATTTTCCCTGGCCAGGCGATATACTTCCTCAATCGCCCCGTCAGTTCCCAGATGCCCCGGTGTTAGCATGATCTCAGCACCTCTGGCTTTCAATATTTTCTGGCGTTCCATACTGACCGCGTCGGACATGGTCAGCAGCAGCTTATAGCCTTTTACCGAACAGACCAGCGCCAGTCCGATTCCGGTGTTTCCGCTGGTTGCCTCAACAACGGTTTTTCCGGGCGTAAGTTTTCCGGATTTTTCGCCTGCTTCGATCATATATCGGGCGGGCCTGTCCTTGATGGAACCGCCGGGGTTAAAATACTCCAGCTTGGCGAATATCTTGACGCACGGGTTGGGATTTAACTGCCTGATTTCAACCAGAGGGGTATTTCCAATGGTGTCCAGTATGGAAGGATATGTCATGAGCATTTTCTGTTATCCTCTTGCTGATTGATCCATGAACTGCTTAATCTCAAATTCCAAAATTCTGATGATCTGGGCCTTAACCTGATCCTCGCTTTGAGAGGCATCGATAATCCGGAATCTATCGGGTTCTTTCCCGGCAATCGCCAGGTACCCGGCTCTAACCCGTTCATGAAATGCAATGGTTTCGTTTTCAAATCGTGACTCGGTATCCATTCTGGACCCTGATTCAAGCTGTTTCCACGCCCTCGACAGCCCCGTATCTGGTCTCAGATCCAGAAGAAAGGTCAGGTCTGGCTTTAAATTCCGGCAGATCAGTTTATGCAGATCCAGGATTAATGTTATGTCCAGACCTCTTGCAACTCCCTGATAGGCAATGGTTGCGTCAAAATAACGATCGCAGATGACAATACTGCCGCCTTCGATCATGGGAAGAATGATTTCCTGAATATGCTGAACCCGATCCGCAGTATAAAGGAGCAGCTCTGCCGAAGGATTTATGGCGGTGCTTTCGGGGTCCAGTAAAATGGACCGGATTTTTCCGCCAATCCTTGTTCCACCTGGCTCTCGCGTCATGACGCAATTAAGTCCCAATTTATTCAGAAAATTAAATACATGCAGAATCTGTGTTGATTTGCCCGATCCTTCAATGCCTTCAAGTGTAATAAACATATCGCTGACAGTCTTCTCCGTCGTTAAGTTTATGAAAAAATCATCCCTTTTTTCCCATGTAAAAATGCCGATTCAGCAGCTTATGAAAAGATGTCCAGGATGCATTTGGGTCTTCGGAAGCCATGAACTCCCGAATTCCCTTTACCTTGGAATCAATTTCATCAATATGATTCAGCAGTACCGCTTCAATGGTTTTGGGCAGTTCGGGGGAGCCGAATTCCCTTACGCCATGGTGACTGACCACCAGATGCTTCAAAAGTACCGCCTGTTCTTCCGGGAAATCCTTGATCAACTTCATTTTCTCATCAATGATTTGTAAACCGATTACAATATGGCTGAGGAGCCTGCCTTCACTGGTATAGTCGATATACGAACTGAATTCAAATTCCCGAATCTTGCCGATATCATGAAGAATGGCTCCGGTCAGAAGCAGATCCCGATCCACGCCCGTGTAATGTCCAGCGAGCCTGTCAACGAGAATCGCCATGGAAAGGGTATGTTCCAGCAATCCGCCGATATAGGCATGGTGCATTTTTTTCGCAGCAGGCGCAGCCTTGAAAAGACGGACCATCTCGGCATCCGCCCAGAACAATTTGAACAGATCATGAAAACAAGGGGTTTTGAGTGTGTCAGTGATCTGAAGAAGCTTTTCAAACATGGCATCAATGTTGCGGGTGGTCACCGGCAGAAAATCGGCGGGTTCCACGTTTTCTGCAGCAGATCGGATCACGGTACGAACAACTAATTGAAGCGTTCCCCGGTACTCTGAAACGCTGCCTTTCACCTGAACATAATCGCCGGCGGAAATCCGGTCCACAGTGTCCTCAACATTTTCCCATAATACACCCTTGAGGGTTCCTGTTCTGTCCATGAAGGTAAGGTTCAGATAGTTCTTTCCGTCTTTTTTCTGCGACAGACTTTTTTCAGACAGCACAAAAACATCATCCACGGTTTCACCTGGTTTCAGGGAGCTGACATACTGACTTTTTGGCATTTAACTTTCCTTGAATGTTGATATTAAACATTGTATAATCAGCGATTGTCCAACAGTTAATCACTGAAAACCGTTGGCGCACTATTAATAATACTCATATACCAATTGGAAAAATTTATAAAGCAGGTATTTATTGAACAACATATTGACATTTTGCTCCAACTTCGATTTTATACGAATTATGAATATCCCAAATCTCACATCATCGTTCTGTCAGGTCGCTTAGTGCAACTGAACCGTTTTATTATCTCTATTGCAATTTTCTTCTGCTTGTCGAGTACAGTCCAGGTACATGCACTTTCAGATCTCAGCGCTATCCAGGATTCTCCGGACAAGCCTTGGCATATCATGGCGGATGAAATATTCCACGATCAACAATCAGGCCATTATATCGCCACCGGCAATGTAACGATTACCAAAGAAGCCCGGCAACTGTCTGCTGATTTTGTCCGATTTGATCACAAGGCCATGATGGCGTTCGCCAAGGGCCATGTAATGATGACAGCAGGTGATGATGTTTTTACAGGTGCCAGCCTGGAAATGAATCTGGCCTCCGAGATCGGAACACTATACGAAGGCACGATTTTTATCAAAGAAAATCATTTTTACATCAAAGGGGACAAACTTCAAAAAGTTGGGGCGAAATCGTACTCTGCCGATACGGCCAGTGTTTCTTCCTGCGATGGTGAAGTACCAGACTGGAAGATTACAGGAAAAAATATGGCGGTTACCATTGAAGGCTATGGTACGGTTCGCCACGCCGCCTTGTGGGCCAAACAGGTTCCGGTTATGTATTCACCCTACCTGATTTTTCCGGCGGCAACCCAACGTCAGTCCGGGCTTCTGGTCCCAGAAACAGGGTATTCAGAGCGAAATGGTATTCAATACAGTCAGCCGTTTTACTGGGCCATCAATGACCAGTCCGATGCCACGTTTTCTCTCGGATATTTAGCCAATCGAGGGATAAAAACCGGCGTTGAATACCGCTATGTTTTAGATGCCAGTTCAAAGGGAATAGCAATGGTTGACTATCTAAAAGACCGGCAGGTGGATGATGGTACGGGGACCTGGGGTTACACCGATGATAATACCATGCGCACCAATTTGGACCGCTACTGGTTCAGGATGAAACACGATCAGGCTTTTTCTTCCGGATTTACCGCCAAGCTGGATCTGGATGTTGTCAGCGATCAGGACTATCTTCGGGAATTCCGGGGCATGTATATGGGCTATGACGATACCAATGCGAGCTTTTATAAATATTTTGGAAGAGACCTGGACGACTATAATGATCCGGTCAGGATCAACCGCCTGAACATCAACAAATACTGGTCCGGCTATGCTCTTAACGCCGAAACCCGTTGGTACGATAATGTTGTCGCCCGCCAGTCGGGCGATCCTGATGACAGCCTTCAGAGACTTCCGGTTGTCCAATTCTACGGCTCCAAGAAATACCTGTATCAAACGCCGCTTTTCGTGGGTTTTGATACGGAAGTCGCCAATTTTTACAGACAGGACGGAACAAGGGGACAGCGGGCGGATATGTATCCCAAGCTGTCTTTCCCCTGGCGGTATCAACAGTATTTCACCGTCGAGCCATCCATCGGCATTCGGGAAACCGCCTGGTATTCTGAAAACAACGAGAACGGCCCGAGTGATGCGGACAATTCTCAAACTCGGAGCATGTATGATGTCAACCTGAATTTGTCCAGTGAACTGTTTAATGTTTATAAGGTCAACGGGGAAAGTGTCGAGCGGATCAAGCACACCCTTATGCCCCGGATCAGCTACAGTTTCATTCCGGAATACAGCCAGAGTCTATATCCGTATTTTGACCAACTGGACCGTATAAAGGAACAGAATCTTATTACCGGTTCACTGACCAACACGTTTATTTCAAAACTGAAACCCCCGGAAGATATGCCAGACAAGAACCCCGAAGCACAGTCGCCATATCCCTACAGGGAATTTCTGCGGTTTTTGATCGAACAGAGCTATGACATGAAGCAGGCGGATCAGAGTGATCCAAAGCCACTGCTGCCCTTATACGGGGAAGTTCAGCTTGAGCCATACCGATTTCTGGCGTTTCAGGCAGATGCCGAATGGTCTCATGATAACAACGATTTTAAATCCCGAAATGTCGGTACGATGCTCTCGGATATTCGGGGCGACCGCGTTTTTGTCGAATATCGGTATGAAACGAAAGACAGCGAATCCGTTTATACCAATTTGATGGTAGCTTTGACAGACAGCGTGAAGGCTTATACGGATTATGAGCAGAACATTATGGACAGCCGGCGGATTCAGTCCGGGCTCGGAATGCGATACCAGTCCCAGTGCTGGTCTGTTGACCTTCGGTATTTGGATGAGGTAGATGACCGGAAATATATTTTTCTCATCAATCTCTCAGGCCTTGGCGGCTTTGGCAGTGGTTTTCGGGATATGAATGATTTTGGAGGCCGCTATACGATGTTTGATGCGCCTTATCAGGTTATCAGATCTCAGTGAATTCGACGTAAACGTTCAGCCCCTCCCCCCAGCGGGGGGAGGTTGGGAGGGGGGAAATGCTGTTATGCCAACACTTACCTTCCCCTCCAGTACCGTTAAAATACAATTCAGCGGAGTATAGCCATGGTGATTGTTAAAACCCCCCTTAGGCTCAGTTTTGTCGGCGGCGGATCGGATATCAAGGACTATTATCAGCAAAAAACCGGAAAGGTGATCTGCACGGCGATTGATAAATTTGTTTATGCCATCGTCAAAGAGCGTTTCGACGATTTGATTTACATCAACTATTCCAAAAAAGAATGTGTTGAGAAGGTGTCGGATATTCGCCACGACCTGGTCCGCGAAGCCATGAAGCTTACCGGCGTAACGCACGGCATTGAAATCACCACGCTGGCCGACATTCCTTCAACCGGATCAGGCCTGGGGAGTTCAAGTTCGATAACAGTAGCCCTTCTTCATGCCTTTTATGCTTACCGAAACGTTCTGGTAACAGCCGAACGTCTGGCCAGAGAGGCATGCCAAATTGAAATTGACATTCTGGGCAAACCCATTGGCAGGCAGGACCAGTACGCGGCCGCTTATGGCGGAGTGAATAAATTCATTTTTCATCCGGATGACACGACAGAAAGAGTTCCTGTTACGATAAAGAGCGCTGATAAGCGAAAGTTCGCCTCTTCGCTGCTGTTGTATTATACCGGCATCACCCGTAGCTCTGATGCGATTTTATCCCGGCAAAAAGCTAATTTTGTTCAGCCCGAAAAACGACGCATCATGGATGAGATGGTTACCCTCGTGGATACTTTTACCGAAGCCATGGAAAAAGCCGATATTCATGCCTGCAGCCGGTTATTGGCTCAGAACTGGGAACTCAAGCAGAACATGGCTGCCGGTATTTCCACCCCCGCCATTCAGGCCATGTATGAAACGGCATTGTCTGCTGGCGCGCTGGCAGGGAAGATCGCCGGAGCGGGCGGCGGAGGGTTTCTGCTGCTGATTGTTCCCAGAGAACGTCAGAATCAGGTATTTGAAGCCATGAAGGCTTATCGGGAGTTGCCTTTTATGATTGAAGAAAGCGGTAGCAAGGTCATCTTTGATGATACGTCATACTCCAGCAAATAAAGAGGCTTGAAGCAAAAGACCATCAAGAAGCAAGCGTTCAGAGGTTTTGAACTGAAGATAAAGGAGTTTTATGAACATCCTCATCACCGGCGGTGCCGGTTTCATTGGATCGCACACGGCTGATGCCCTGATCGCCAAAGGCCATCGGGTCCGGATACTGGATAACCTACAGGCAACAATTCACCCCAAAGGAAAGCCTGCTTATCTTCATCCGGAAGCTGAATTTATTCAGGGTGATGTCTGCGACAAAAATACCCTCTCGGTTGCGCTTGAAGGCATGAATGCGGTCTATCATTTTGCGGCTTACCAGGATTATCTGCCTGATTTTTCAACATTCTTTCGGGTCAATGCTGTATCAACAGCTCTGATTTATGAGATTCTGGTTGAAACCGGAATGCGTTCCCAGATTCAGAAGGTGATTGTGGCCGCCAGCCAGGCAGTGATGGGAGAGGGTCGTTACCGATGTTCTTCATGCTTGAAGGATGTTTTCCCAAGTATTCGCCTGGATGCTCAGTTGTCCCAGGGAAAATGGGATCACCTGTGCCAGGAATGCAATCAACCGCTGGCTTGGATGCCTTCGGATGAATCCGTGATTCATCCGTGTAACCCCTATGCCATTTCCAAGAATGCTCAGGAACAAATAGCCATCCATCTGGGATCACGTTACGATATTCCATCGGTTGTAATGCGTTATTCCATCGTTCAGGGACCGCGCCAGTCTTTTTACAATGCCTATTCCGGAGCCATGAGAATATTTGCTCTAAGCTTGATGCTGGGCAAACAGCCAACCATTTTTGAAGATGGCAGGCAGATCCGGGATTTTGTCAATATTCAGGATGTGGTTTCCGCCAATCTTCTGGTGCTGGAAAGCAGTCGATCCGATTACCAGGTGTTTAACGTCGGCGGCAATCAGGCATGGACGGTTCTGGATTTTTATAACACCATGCAGCGTGTTGTAAAACGGGAAAACCCCCCTGTGATGTCCGGATATTACCGGTATGGAGATACCCGCCATATTTTTTCAGACACTCAAAAACTCCAGTCCTTGGGATGGAAACCTGTCCACCAGGTGGAAGACAGCATTAGTGATTACTGGGCGTATCTTCTGCTCCAGGACAACAAGGGAGACATCCTGGATTATGCTGAAAAACACATGAAGCAATTGCAGGTGATCCGCAAATCAATGTCCATATAAAGGTTTTTCATGAAAGCATTTTTACTGGCGGCCGGAAGAGGAACGCGGCTAAGGCCATACACGGATACAATTCCAAAGTGCCTTATCTCCATTAACGGAAAGCCGCTTCTGGGGATATGGCTGGATCACCTGCGACAGCAAAACATTCAGGAAGTGCTGATCAATACCCACCACCATGCACATCAGGTGGAGGCGTTTGTGCGTAGTTATTCCCACCACCGGGACATTCGTATCGTTCTCAGCAACGAACCGGAACTTCTGGGAAGTGCAGGAACAATCTGGCATCGCAGGGATTTTGTTGACAGCGACAATGATTTTATGATCTTCTACGCCGATAATTTAACGAATGTCGATCTGAAACCGTTTGCGAATTTTCACCAGAAATGCCGGGAAAAAAAAGGAATTTTGACGATGGCCCTGTTCCGTGCGCCAAATCCCGGAGCCTGCGGTATTGCTGAGCTGGATTCAGATCAGAAAATCCTGGCGTTTACTGAAAAACCGGAGAATCCCAAAAGTAATCTGGCGAATGCTGGCATTTATATGGCTTCTCAGGAGATTTTTGAGTTTTTTCCATCAACACCGTTGGAGACATCTGCTTCAGTGCTGGATTTCGGTCATCAAGTATTGCCGCTTCTGGCTGGCAGGATGTATGGATACCCGATTACGGAATACCTGAGAGACATCGGAACCATAGAATCCTATCAGCAGGCGCTCGCAGAATGGCCGGTTTGTGATAAGAAGGTGGCTGGATCGGGTACGATCGACAATAAGCACTTTTTTTAAATTCAATGCGTTTTTCAGACATGGAATATATCATGAGCAATATCAGTGAATTTGCGAACAACTATCTTTCAGGAATACAATCCCTGCTTGAGAATTTTGATACCCGCAGCTTTGAGCAAATTGTTGAAAAAATACTGGATGCGTATCATGCGGAAAGACGAATTTTTGTCATGGGAAACGGTGGAAGCGGATCAACAGCATCTCATTTTACCTGCGATATCAACAAGGGCTGCTGCATGGACCTGAATAAAAAATTCAGGACGATCTGTTTGAATGACAATATTCCCACCCTTCTGGCCATCGCAAATGATGTGTCCTACGATGCGGTATTTGTCGAACAACTGAAGAATTTTTTTCTTCCCGGTGATCTGGTAATCGGGATTTCGGGAAGCGGTAATTCTCCCAATGTTCTTCTTGCCATTGATTATGCCGGAATGCATCAGGGGATTACCATCGGTCTTTCCGGTTTTTCCGGTGGGAAGCTGGCATCCTTGGCCGACATTATCTGGATAGCGCCGGTGGAAGATATGCAGAAAATCGAGGATATGCACATGATTGTGGTTCACATGATCATGCAGGCGGTTCGAATCGATTTGCATCCACCGGAGCTGCTGGCATAGAGAGGCTACAATAGAATGGTCATCACAGACCTGCCCATGGATTGGTATGCCCTTCGTACCCGAAGCCGGTTTGAGAACGTTGTTCTGGACGGACTGGAGAAAAAGAAAGTCGAAGTCTTTCTGCCCAAAATCACGATCAAGAGCATGCGGCTCGACCGGAAAACAATGATTCAGGTTCCACTGTTTCCAGGTTATCTTTTTGTTAAGACCAGTATGGATCCATATAAACAAATTGAAATCGCCAAGACCATTGGCGTTGTCAAATTTGTGGGCAATCTTCAAGGTCCGTCAGCAATCCCGATGGAATCCATTGACTCATTGAAAATTATGGTTCTAAACAGCCAAGAGATTTTGATTGGCTTTAAATTTAAACGTGGAGACTTGGTCAGGGTTATCAGCGGTCCTTTTGTCGGAGTTTTGGGCGAATTTGTCCGATATCGCGGCAAGGGAAGGGTGGTGGTGAGCATAGCAGCCTTGGGACAGAACGCAGCAGTGAATGTCAGCGAAGATGATATCGAGATGATCCGTGACAATCTTTTGATAACTGCTTGACTTGTTATCTCATTATGTTTTATAATTTTAATAGGATACATTTTCATCTGACGATGAACTCAAGGAGGAACAATGAATAAACTGGAATTGATATCTGCTCTGAAAACCCGGACAGATATTTCGAAATTAGAAGCTGCTACAGTCGTTGAGGTGTTTTTCGATAACATGGCCGATACCCTTGCCGGTGGAGATCGGGTAGAGATTCGGGGACTGTGCAGCTTTTATGTTAAGGAATATAAGAGTTACACAGGCAGGAACCCAAAAACCGGAGAAAAAGTGGTTATCAAACCCAAAAAACTCCCGTTTTTTAAATCCGGAAAAGAATTGAAAGAACGGGTGAATTATTAGGCCTTCGTCCGGATTTGAAACCATCGTCGGCCAAGATCAGGCGCTCAGAGCATTACTTCGCATCCTGAAAAGTGGTCGTATCCCGCATTCGCTGTTGTTTTTGGGCATCGACGGGGTTGGCAAGCGAAGTGCTGCTGTTCGGCTGGCCATGGCTCGCAACTGCACCCGTAATGTCGCCCAACAGAGGCAATCAGACGTAACAGTTCACTCCCCCTCCCAGCGGGAGGGGGCCGGGGGGAGGGCAAGTGGTTGGCATGACAACATTTCCCCCCTCCCAACCTCCCCCCGCTGGGGGGAGGGGTCTGAACGATTACAGTCAGACGGAAGTTCGTTTGATAATCCGGAAGAATTTTCCGATTACCCTTGTGGGCAGTGTAGCCCTTGTTTAAGAATTGCTGCGAGAATTCATCCGGATGTCACCTTGATCCAGCCAGAAGCCGGAGTGATCAAGATTGGGGATATCCGTAATCTGTGCCGAATTCTTTCGATGAAACCCTTTGAAGGGCGTGACCGCGTAGCCGTTCTCAGCGATGCCCATCTGATGAATCCCCCGGCAAGTAACGCACTGCTGAAAATGCTTGAAGAGCCGCCGGAACATACGCTTCTGATCCTTACGGCAAGGCAATCGTCCGATCTTTTGCCAACAATTGTTTCCAGGTGTCTGCATATCCGATTTAACCCTGTTTCCTGCACAGCTCTTTCCGAGGCGTTGATTAAGCATCATGGGTTCGGTGCAGATGAAGCCCCGATTGTTGCAGCCCTGGCCGGAGGTAGCTTTTCAAGGGCTCTTTCGATCAAAAAAGCCACCTGGATGAGCTGGAGAGGCTGGCTGATCACCGAACTGTCGCGATTGGGGTCCAGCCCTTTTCATGTTGTTCTGGCGTTTTCTGAAAAACTATCTAAAAACCGGGACACCATTTCGGATGTTTTTGAGGTTATGCTCTCCTGGTTCAGGGATATTCTGATTTTCACCTGCGATCCGACCCATGTTATCAACAGGGATCACCTGGAACATGTTAAGGAAGCCTCCCGGCGCTATTCGAGAAGCGATTTGCTCCAAAGCGTCAACGCCGTTAAATCCGCTCAGGCCAATATTGAAGCAAAAACGAATATCCGGCTGTCTATGGATCGTCTTCTGTTGCGGCTCTGGCAGCAGCAAAATCGTAATCGTTCACTCCCCCCCCCATCGGGAGGGGGCCGGGGGGAGGGCAAGTGTTTGGCATGACAGCATTTCCCCCCTCCCAACCTCCCCCCGCTGGGGGGAGGAGTCTGAACGCTTACGCAAAATCCGGAGAAAACCGGTATCTGTTAGCTATTGCCAAGCAGATTTTTTCTTTGAAGCTCCTCCCCATAACTCCAAACAGAACTGTTTATTGATGATATCATGGCGAAAAAAGTAGGCATTCGATTTAAACCTGCTGGCAAGGTATATGATTTTGATCCAGGTGCATTTGTTCTGCGTCAGGGTGATTCCGTCATAGTCGAGACCAAGCAGGGACTTGGCTTGGGAATCGTGGCTGTTTCTCCAGTTGCAGTTGACGATATACCGGAAGGCCAGGTGCTTAAAAAAGTATTTCGAATGGCGACTGAAGACGATTTGATGCAAGTCGGGAATAATCTGGAAACCGAAAAAAAAGCCTTGGTCTATTGCCAGTCCTGTATTAAAGAACTGGGACTGAACATGAATCTCTTTGCCGTTGAAAACGCATTTGATGGTAACAAATTAACTTTTTTCTTTACTTCCGAAAGCCGTGTTGACTTCCGGCAGCTCGTCAAAATGCTGATAAAGGAGCTTGGTGTCCGGATTGAAATGCGCCAGGTTGGCATTCGTAACCAGGCCAAGCTTTGCGGAGGAATTGGCAGATGCGGCCGCGAAATCTGCTGCTCGACATTTCTGGACAAATTCGGACCTGTCTCCATTCGCATGGCCAAGGAACAGTGTCTTTCACTGAATCCCACCAAAATATCCGGCCAGTGCGGCAGGCTGATGTGTTGTCTGACTTTTGAATACGAGACTTACCGGGCGCTTCGTTCTGAACTGCCGAAAATCGGCAAAACAGTCATGACTCAAAAAGGTGAGGGAAAAGTCATTCGACACAACCCCATCCGTTATCGGATTGCTGTCCGGCTTGAAGATGGAAATGAAATTGAAATTGGACCAGATGAAATTGTTACCGAAAATCAAGAGGAACACGCTGATGCCTAACCCTTTCTATATTACCACGCCAATTTACTATGTTAACGCCAGGCCGCATTTGGGACATGCCTACACCACCATCGTTGCTGACGTGGCCGGTCGGTTTAACCGGATGCTGGATCACGAAGTCTTCTTTTTGACTGGGACGGATGAACACGGGGATAAAATTGTCCGGGCAGCCAAAAAAGAAAACCTGAGCCCCCGGATTTATGCCGATGAAATCAGTGAGCTTTTCCGGCAACTGTGGCCTCAGCTCAATATCGACTATTCGGCGTTTATTCGAACCACTGATCCGGCGCATATCGCAGTTGTAAAACAGGTTCTTCAAAAGATATATGATGCAGGCGATATTTACTTCAGCGAGTATGAGGGGCTTTACTGCTTTGGCTGCGAGCGGTTCTATGTTGAACGGGAGCTTGTGGATGGAAAATGTCCGGATCATGAAACACCTCCGGAAATCATCAAGGAATCCAATTATTTTTTCCGGATGAGTCGATATCAGGACTGGCTTATTGAATATATTGAAACAAATAAAGATTTTATCAGGCCGGAGCGATATCGGAATGAAGTCCTTTCGTTTTTAAAGGAACCTCTGGAAGATTTATGTATTTCAAGGCCGAAGAGCCGCCTGGAATGGGGTATTTCTCTGCCCTTTGATGACAAATATGTCACTTATGTCTGGTTTGATGCGCTCCTGAATTATGTTTCGGCTCTGGGCTATCCGGAAGGTCCTTTGTTCAGGAAATTCTGGCCTCACGTTCAGCATATTGTAGCCAAGGATATTTTAAAGCCTCACGGAATCTACTGGCCGATCATGTTGAAAGCAGCCGGTATTCCTATTTTCAGGCATTTGAATGTCCATGGGTACTGGAATGTGGACAAGAGCAAAATGTCCAAGAGCCTTGGAAATGTGATTGAGCCACTTGAGCTTAAAAACATTTATGGACTGGATGCATTCAGGTATTTTCTGATGCGGGAAATGGTCTTTGGTCTGGATTCCGGGTTCAGTGAGTCGGCGTTGGTGGGAAGAATCAATGCAGATCTGGCCAACGATCTGGGCAATCTCTTCTCACGGGTAACCGCCATGACCCATAAATATTTCAAAGGGGTTGTTCCGGCTGCAGACCCTCATGGAGATCCACTTCTTACTCAGGGACTCCAGTCTGATGCGATTATTGCGATTCGCGAATTTGAAACCGCCATGTCCGGATTTATGTTTCATAAGGCTTTGGTGGCTGTCTGGGAATTCATCAGCCAGATGAATAAATACATTGATATGACCGCACCCTGGGTACTGGCCAAATCCAAATCCACCAGCAAGCAGCTTGAAACGGTTATCTACAATCTCCTTGAGGGACTTCGCATCATTTCTGGCCTTATATTTCCGGTAATGCCGGAAACAGCGGCTTCCATGCAGCGTCATCTGGGAAATGATCCCGGAAAGGCTTTTTACCGAATGTCTTTTCTTTCCAAGTGGGGCGGACTGGTTTCCGGCACGGTGATTCCCAAATCCATTCCCCTTTTTCCCCGAATTGATGTCAATAAAAATGAGAATGAGAACGAATCCGCTGAAGACATTTCGCCAGAGCCTGATCGACCGGTTTTTAAACCAGAAATCAGTATAGAGGAGTTTAAAAAGATGGACCTTCGGGTAGGTCGTATCATAAAGGCCGAAGCGGTTCCCAAAGCTAAAAAACTCCTTAAACTCGAAGTTGATCTTGGAGAGAACCGGACAGTTGTGGCAGGAATTGCAGGGTCATATTCTCCGGAAAATCTGGTGGGGAAACAGGTGATTGTCCTGGCCAATCTTCAGCCGGCGAAACTGATGGGCATTCTATCTCAGGGAATGCTCCTTGCTGCGGTGGATGGCAATCGCTGCACCGTTGCTACGCTGGATGGTGTTGTAAAGCCGGGTACGGCGTTGTCTTGATGACAAAAATGAATTGTTTTTTTATCCGTGCCGTAGAGCCGGCATCCTGTCGGCTGCAGCAGCCG
>CAIMCT010000491.1 GCA_903839535.1 uncultured Desulfobacteraceae bacterium | reverse complement strand
GTGAGCCATCAACCATGATGAGATCACCCTGTCCGTCCCCGTCAATATCGCCGATTACGGGTGTACCGAAAACGCCTCGGTCATACGGTCCATAGCGATTAGAATATTGTTTGGAGGAGTACCATACATACCAGTCTGAGCCTTCAACACTGATGAGATCACCCTTTCCGTCCCCGTCGATATCACCGCACGCGCTACTGACGCTGGGCATGGCTGGGTAAAGATAACCTACGCCAGGCCCATTGCCGTAAGTGAATTGATAATTTTGACTGTACACATATATCACATTTCCTGGATCGGAGCCATAATTCCAATTTGCCGATATGAACTGGACCCTGTTGCCCGTTGAGGGTTGCAATGGGTATTCCGTTCCCCCACGAAACAAGGACACAGCGCCGTCACTAAATCCCGCCAGGAAGGTAGGAAAAGGTGGAGGGAGATACCCTGTAGAGGTTTCCACCTGTGGCGCCATATCAATAATGCAATAAAAATTGTCATTATTGTGTATCTGAGTCCAACCAGAAGCAGGAGTGTAGGAAAGAATCGCTCCATCCATCAGGGTTACAAGTACGTTTGGCTGCTGGTTATTCCAAAATTGCGCTTTTAGCTGATATACGGGATTAGACCAACCGGTATTATGAAGTTCAGTCCATGTCCATGCAGAATCGTTGAAGTACTCAATTGCACCATTTCCAAGCCCTACCACCAATTGAAGCTTGCTGTTCGAGTCCCAATATGCACTGAGCTGCATGATGGAAGTGCTCCAACCCATATTTTGGAGCTCCATCCAGAAGCTTCCATTGTAATACTCCACCGCGCCATCAGCCAGACCAACAACCACTTGCGGACTGCTTCCGCCCCAATTGACGCTCATTTGCAGAATTGCGCTATTCCATCCACTACTCTGTAAAACATGCGCATTAGCGCCATCATAATACTCTACTGAAGAATCGTCAAAAGCCGCCACATATTGCAAAGGGGACTCCTTTGGATTGCAGGATATTTGAACAACAGACCCGTTACTTATGAAAGTCGCATAGCCCGGCGATTGAGGCGCAGCACTGGACATGTCAAAGCTGGCGATCTGGCCTGCAGTCGTGCCAATACTTGCATTGGCGCCAGTAAATACTGCTATCGTCGATTTGTTATTCAAATTTTGAGAACTTAGCCAGGGTTTGCCCCCATTATTAGCCGGATATCCATATATTTGTTGTCCCTGGACGAACGTTACTGGAGGCGGTGGGGCTTCGCCGTAGTAAGTCCAGCCAACCCAGTTCACTCCGGCCAACTTGTCTATATTGTAATCTCTTTGTCCGATGTTTATGGCATAATCAAAGACCAAGTCAGTGGAAATGTCCGGATCGAATCCCGCGAGTTTAGTTTCGAAATTGACGATGTCTGCAACAACTTTCGCTGCTGTGCCCGACAACTTGAAGAGCGATGCAAATACGTCACCACATGTGTCGGTACTATATGTGCTGTCAACAAAAGTTCCTTGCGATACGGCAAAAATACCGGAATTGGAAAAACTTGCGCATGGCGGCAGATCTGTGTGATATTCAACGTTGATTTGCTGATTTATAGTGTTGCCATCGTAGAAATTATAAACAATGTTGAATTGATTTTTATCATGTGTACCGTCTGTAGATGCCAAGCCTGTGATTAAGTAAGTGGATTGCCCCGGTTGCAAAATCCAGGATGTTGAGGTGTCATCTGGGAAACGCGCGCCCGCGTTGTTATTGTTTTGCAATGAGATGAACACAGGTGTTTCAGCCGAGTTGCCGATATTGATCTTAGCCTGCCAAAAATGTTCCTCACTCCTTGCATTGTTCGTCATGATGCCCAGAACTGCAAGTAGCAGCAAAGAAATAAATACAATTCTTTTCATTTTATACTCCTTTTTGATTTTGAGTGCTTACTGTTTTATTAGCGGGACAATTTTCCCAAAGCTGATGTTGGTGACATCCGACATCATGGTTATTTCATTCGACTCGCCGACCGTTCAGGGCTGTTTCAGCAGCGAGGTCACATCGCTTAAACCGGACTTCTGCAAGTCATTCAAGCTAATTGCTTTGATCTTCTGCAAATCCCAGAGTTGTGTACAGTCCACTTTAAAGAAATTAAAGCCATCACTTGTCCTAACATAATAGGCGCCATTTTTCGTGTCCCTAAGGGAAGTCCAGACCGTGACATTATAGGGTGCATTTTAAATAAAACGGTTTCTTTCGATTGTCAACATGTTTGCACGGTGATTTTATTCTATACAATATTGGCTATAATAACAGATAGTTAACCATAAAATCCGATCAAAAATACTCATAACATACTTGAATACTTAACAAAAATGAATATATTTAATTTATTGAATATGCGTAATTTCAGATAGTTATGTCTTAGAACAAAATCACCGTGACAGGTTTGTTTTCGCCGTTACTCAGAACTGCGACCGCCATCAACAAAATAAATACAACCTTTTTCATCTGATTCTCATTTTAATTTGGGTGCGGCTATTTTGTAACAAATAGGAAAACTTCTAATAACGGATAGTTAATCATTTTATGAGAGACAGACCAGGTACTTTGTTTATGGCATAGCTTTTGTGCAGGCCGATATGCCAGGTGTTTT
>CAIMCT010000490.1 GCA_903839535.1 uncultured Desulfobacteraceae bacterium | reverse complement strand
CGAATTAGTAATTTCTTCAAATATTTTGCTTCCAACTTCAAAGAATTAGGTCTTAAAAAACTAATTGCAGCATGTTTCAGGGAGCAATTAAGAGATTTGTTTAATACGAGAGAGGATGAAAATGGTTTTTTCTATGAATATACAGGCACAGAGGGCGAAAAGGAGAAACCAAGTTCAACTGACATTGTTTACTTTAATGGAGATGGTGATTTTCGTAGTTCAGAAAGCATTGAACTATTAAAACAGTCCGATATTATTGTTACTAACCCCCCATTTTCATTGTTCAGAGAGTATGTAGCTCAATTAGTAAAATACGATAAAAAGTTTTTGATAATTGGTAATGTTAATGCAATAACATATAAAGAAATTTTTAAACTAATTAAAGAAAACAAAGCGTGGTTAGGAATAAATCTTGGTAGAGGTGTTTCTGGTTTTATTGTTCCAGAACACTATGAACTTTATGGAACAGAGGCTCGGATAGATAGCTTAGGAAACAGAATAGTTTCTCCAAACAATTGTCTGTGGTTAACTAACTTAGATACTTTCAAACGGCACGAAGACATTGCACTCACAAAAAAATATTTTGGGAACGATGATGAATATCTAAAATATGACAATTACGATGGAATTAATGTTAATAAAACAAAAAACATACCATCAGACTACAAGGGGGTTATGGGTGTACCAATTACATTTTTACATAAATTTAATCCCGATCAATTTGAAATAATCAAATTCAGAAAAGGGAATGATGAAAAGGATTTAGCGATAAATGGGAAATGTCCATATTTTAGGATTCTAATCAAAAACAAACGAATACAGGCTGGATTATCTGACAATAAAAGATGTCAGCAGGCAACAATGGCTATGAAGCATATTTCGTTGGGAATATAAAAGGAAATTTAAAAAATGTATAACAAATCGTTCAAGCGGTCGGCGGAAAAAGCCCCGCCGTAGCTTAACTCTGCGTTAGCTGTATAATTAATAAAAGAAAGGAGATTAAAAAGATGAAGAGAAGTTCGGCAATTATTTTTATTCTACCGATTATTATCATTCTACTGAATTCATCACTGTCAACAGCAGAAGAGACAAAAAAAGAAAAAAAATCCGAGGCAGCGGAATTGTGTACTCTGAGCAACGATGAATTGCTTAAACAGGCTGAAAGTATATTTAAACAGGCGTCAGATACTTATTCTGTCCAGATACGCGGTCTTATGGAGAGCGAAAAACTTTTAAATCAGGCAAAAGATGCGACAAAATCGTTAATCATACCTGATGATAGAAGCTTCAGCAGCGCTACGGAATATCCGATTGAAACAGCCAAAAACGCTTCGGCTCTTGCAAAAGCCCG
Organism: uncultured Desulfobacteraceae bacterium; assembly: GCA_903839535.1. GTDB lineage: Bacteria > Desulfobacterota > Desulfobacteria > Desulfobacterales > Desulfatirhabdiaceae > RAAP-1. Next base: position 19,159 of record CAIMCT010000490.1, on the reverse strand, counting down.
GTTTGATGCCTTCAGCCGCAGATTGGAACTGGTCGGGGCGGAAAAAACTTTTTTAGACAAATATATCAGCAAGTGTGAGTCTGCAAAATCAGCCACAGGAATATTTAAAGATACAATCAGCCGATTGGATATTTTTTTATTTGAAATTGAACTGCGCGTCAAAGACAGAACTTTATCTGCTGAAAAGATTCCTTCTTCTTTAGATAATAAAAATATTACACAGCAAATGAAAAAACTTCCTGCTATGCTGAAAGGACTGAAAAAAAGATCAGAAGCGGTTCAGGAAGAGCTGAAAATCTTCAATACCCGTCTGGAAGAGATAAAAAAAGCTGTTTCAGATGCAAAAGCGATTCATACATCCGCTGAAAATAATTATGCAAATGAACTTAAACACCAGACTTTGGAAAAGGGTTATTCAAACCAGCCGCCGAAAAACCTCCTCGGAATTCTCTCTGATTTGCAGGAAGAACGGGGATGGCTCAACAGCACTTTTAACCTGTCGCATACCAGATTCAGCGGCAGTAATACGAAAGCGATTGAGATACAGAAGTCGCTTGAATCGGCTCCTTCGCCTGATATAGCTGAAATCCTTCAAGCCGGAGCCGCTCTTCGCGCTGAAGAGATGGAGCAGGCAACCGTAAAGATCGGAGAACTTGCCGCATATCATTCAGCTCGGATTGAAAAATTCGGAGAACTCCGTTCCTCGCTTGAGTCAATGATAAAGCACGGCGAAGTTCTTCAGGGCGATGCAACTGTTCTAAGTGAACACCTTTCCAGAATGCTGCTGGTTGCAAAGATTCTTGAAGGATTTGTTAAGAAAGGGAAGATCAAATCAGCAGATATTCCTGAAGAATGTCGATCCGATCTTATTGCCGCCTCCCGAGATGATGTCTCAAAACGCCTGTCAGAAGCCTTGTCTGCTGCTCAGAAGGCAAAAGGAGAGCTTGATAAGATTGCCGCAGAGACAAAAAAATCGGATAAAACAGGGAAAGAGGCAAAAGATCGGCTTGCTCAACTGAAAAAATCCTATGAGTCTGCCAAAGAGGCAAGTCAATGGGATGAATCTCTGAAAAACTTTGCTGCCCAGGATATTCTTGAGAAATTCAAGGATGGTACCGAAAAAATTCAGAATTATGCAGATACGCTTCAAAACACCAAAGACACATATCAGAACGCCCGGAAAAAAGTTGATGAAATCAGACAGAAACGTGATTCTTTAAAAGGTAAGGTGCGGCGTTCTGTTGAGGAAGAAGCCATCGGAGAGAAAAAAAATATTTTCAAGAGACTTTATCAGCTTGCCGGTATGGAATTACCGGCTGAAACAGAAAAAAAAGATTTACCCGATGATAAAAAAACTTCTGTAAAACCGTCAGAAAAAACCCTTTCTGATGCTGAAGCAGAGCAGTATCAGAATCTGCTGTCAAACCGCTCTAGAATCATCGAAGAGCAGCAGAAGGGGCGGACAGAACTGCTGAATGCTTTAAAAGAATTGAATCAGCAGATTGAAGGATGTTCAACAACATTGGCAGAAGCGATCAAACTTATGCTACAAAATCATGCCAATGCAATTGAACTGAAAAAACGACTGGGACGCGGACAAATCAACAGCAGCGATATTCCGGACGGGATAAACAATGCGTTGAAACGGGAGCAGATTACGAAGCTTGAGACTGAAATGGCGGATATGATGACTCACCAGACCATGGTCAGGCAGGAGACTGAAAACCTCGGCAAGCCGGATAAAACCCTTGATGAAAGATATTCCATGCTGACTGAAATTCTGAGTTCGGTCGGCAAACGCGGCGACATTCGCCTGGATTTGGAAAAACTGAATAAGGATTTTGAAAGGAAACGGGACTCTCTTTCCAAAATTGAGCTGCAATCTTTTGAACACAAGGCGCTCCGTTCAGCGGAATCTGACGAGTCTCTTGATGAATATCTTCTAAGTTTTTTTCCTTCAGGGCGCTCCAAAAACCTGACCGAACTTTTAAATGCTTATTATCAGGAACTCTTGGAACTGAATAACAGAAAGAACAATCTGAAAGAGCAGAAAGAGAAAACAGAGCATCTTATTCAGCTTTGTCAAAAGGAAAAAGATTCAGTTTCCAATCTCCTGCCTCTTCTCAAAAAGCAGATAGAGCTGACCAGAGCTGAAAAGGATGATGAATGGGTAAAAGTTCAGGCTTGGCTTATGCCTGATAAAGCGCAGGAGATACTGGTTAATCATGAAACCAAAACCGGACGCCGCCTTTCAATACCTCTGCCGGTTGCTGATGATAAAAAAGCAGAGATGCTTTCCAAAACTGCTGATTTTCTTTTTGAGTATCATACCGGAATTATTGCTGAAGATAAGTGGATCAGTCTTTTTGAGCAAAGACTTTCATCTACAGGTCTCGGAGCAGAGATCGGCAGGTATCAGGATCAGATGGGTACCCTTAAAGCCAATGATGCGGCTCTTGTGCGTAAAATTCAAAATATCAAAGGGCATTCTCAGGAAGAACTGGCAAAACTGACCCCGGAAGAGACGCCGAAAACAGAAAGCGATATGTTAAGATTTCTGAAAGGCGAAATAGGTGTTTTGCGTGCAGACAGGTATAAAGTACGCGTCAATAATGCTGTCGAGATAGTTGTGAAACTGGCAGGCACTCTGCTTATGACGCTCTTTTTCCGCTTTTTTGTAAACTATCTTATCAACCGGATAAAAAAGCGGGCAGAGGGACAGAAAGGAAGCTCGGTTATATCTGTTCTTCCGCTGCTGAAAACTGTTTTTATGTTTATGATATGGAGCTTTGCCGCTATTGCTGTATTAGACACGTTAGGCTTTAATGTCGGAACGATTCTTGCTGGTCTCGGTATCGGCGGTCTTGCTATTGCAATGGCGTCAAAAGATGCTCTGAGCGATATTATCGGCGGCGTCAGCATCTTTCTTTCAAGGTCGTTCAAAGTTGGCGATGTTATTATGTTCAAAAGTCAGCTGTCATTGGTTGAGGAAATCGGAGTAAGATATACCCGGTTGAAAACTAATCCGACTAATTTTCTGATAACAGTTCCTAACTCTAAGCTTGCACAGTCTGAAGCGATTAATGTGACAGCGTTGCCGGGTTATTTTGTAAATATTGAAATACCGTTATCCATTTTTAACACTGTGGAAAAGATACAGACTGGGATGAAAAGCATCAGTGATATTCTGGATGAAAATCCTGAAACTACCTGCAAATTCATAAAATTCAGAAATTTCAACAACTATTCCTTTGTTTTTTTAGCGCGTTACATTATTAAGGATTTTTCGCGTCGCCATAATGTACAGACAATAATCCATGCAGAGATTGTAAAGCGGTTTCAGGAGAATCATATTGAGTTTGCTGTGATGCCCAACCTTAATCTGGAACCGGATAATCCGTGCGGGTGACAGTTCTGATTGACCATAATATCGAATGGCAGGCAAAATTATTGTGGAATACTCTCAGATCCGAAGGCTGGCTGGAATTATATCCGCTTGATATGGTTATGTTTGAAGATGTGAATCTGCCTGTAAACAGCAATGACCGGGAAGTATGGCAGTATTCCCAGACAAACCGTATGATTCTGCTGACAGCCAATCGGAATATGGAAGATGAAAATTCATTGGAGCAGACTTTGCGGGATGCGAATACGCCTGCTTCCCTGCCTGTTGTAACGATAAGCAGACAGGAAAGTATAATAATAAAAGAAGCATGATATCGTAAGCGTTGTGCTGAAAAATTATTGGAAATCATACTTTATCTGAACAACTATCTGGGTGTGGGGCGTGTATTTATTCCGTGAGATAAAAATTCTAACCATCAGTTGCAGCCGATTGACACGGCTGAACTTTGTGTTAGGCGTGTTCGTCTCCAAAAAACATAGCTACCTATGATAGCAGTCACTTAACAACATGGCCGGGATCGAAAGAAATTCAGGGTGGTATGCCGGAGTGGGCATAGTCATAAAAACAGAGACTAACTAAAAAGTTGATTATGAAATTTGAATGGGATTCACATAAAGAGCGAATCAATCTACAAAAACACCGGATTACATTTGAGGATGCCTCCTATGTTTTTGCCGATCCATTCGCTTTGAACAAGTATGATGACGATCATTCGCACATAGAAGACAGATGGATACTATTGGGAAAATCATTAAAGGAAGTAATTATTGTCGTTGTTCATACATTTGAAGATGTTAATGGTATTGAGTATGTAAGGATCATCAGCGCCAGAAAAGCGACCAAAAGAGAGCGGCAAGCATATCAACAAAGGTGCCAAAAATGAAAGACGAATATGATTTTACAGACGCAGAACAGGGAAAGTTCTATCGACCAATTGATGAACTAGATATACCAATTTATCTTGATAAGGAAGTTAAAGAATTTTTTATTGAAAGGATGCGGGGGCGGCAATTTTCGTTAAATGAAGTGATAAATTCACTACTAAAGAAAGATATTGAGATTTCGGAAAAACTTTTTACTTAGGAAATTCAATTGGGGGTGTAGGCGGGGAGCAGCGCTCCTTGTCTCTATAAAATCAACACCTAACAAGTCACTCAACCTGACGTGCGATAAGGCCAGCACGCCGGTTAGCTTGTCGTTAGGCACACAATCGTTATTGGTGTGACAGCCCATAGAAATTAAATGGTAACTGACGTTATTATTAGGCCCCCAATATAAGAGAGAACAGTGAAACATTATCCAAATCCAAAAATTCTCGAAGAGCGTTTGACTGCCTATTGTCATACTCATGGCATCACTGAAAATCAAGCTGTCCAGCTTGCTCTTCATCAATTCTTGAACGACGCTGTTTTGATTACACCATATGAGTTAGGTGTTGAAGGATTTGGTGCTGATCATACGCATTCTGGCGATATTGCCAGGAATAGCCGAGAGATGCTGAGGGAACGATTTCGTGATTCGATTGCTCGTTGATACCGGCTTCCTGGTCGCGTTGTATATTCGCGGTGATACCCTGCATCAAGCAGCACTTGCATATCTACAGCAAAATCTGCTACCGCTACAAACGGCATCACCGGTTATCGTGGAAACATGCTTTTTTCTGGACGCGCTTGGAAAAGCCGCACTATTGAATTGGATTGTGCATGGAGGGATGGCGGTTGCAGATATCCCTGTCATCAGTTACCCGGATCTGGCAAACTATATTAAAAAATATGCTGATCAAGATATCGACTTCACCGATGCAGCGCTGGTCTGGCTGGCGAACCAAACTGGTCAACGAAGCATCCTGACCGTTGATGAAAAGGATTTTCAGGTATACCGCCTCAAAGGTGGGCATCCGTTTGAACTGATCAGATGGTACGAACGCCACTAACAAATAGAAGATCAAAAGAAGAGTGAAGTTTTGCATTCAAACAAAAGTCAAAGGTGCCTAACAAGTCACTCAACCTGACGTGCGATAAGGCCCGCACGCCGGTTAGCTTGTCGTTAGAACTCTGATGCCGATAATGAAGAGGTTACTCACAAATAATGTGGCGCTGACATTGGCATCGGCTGCCCTGTTCGCTGTCGGTGTCGTACTCAGCATTGAGCACAGAAACTTTCAGTGGCTTAGTCGTTTCGGTGCGCTTATCATTTGCACGGGCATCATTGTCCTTGCGCGACCAAGCATCTTGGGAACGGACATCAAGTTCCACGTTGGCATGGCAGAAACCGGCCTTAGTCATTTAGATCGTGAACATTACAAGCAGATCGGAGAGCCGGTGCCAGATTGGGTCATTGAAGATGAACGTTCGAGGACAGCCGTAGGTTGGCTCGGACCGTTGCTTTGTCTGATTGGCACCGGAACAAACGGTTTTGCGGAGCTATTGAACAAGTGCTTTGGCTACTAAAAGTTTTAACCCTACGCTCAAGCGGGACTGCGCAAAAGCGTGCAGCCCATTAGCTCCACGTTTGTTAATTTGCGAATAGTGTAACGCTTAAAACCTGTTTTGTGACGAAATAGTGTAACGCCTTATAAAACTCAATTAATCTTAATACTTATATTGTTTTTCGGTAAAAATATCCCGCCCACGATTTTATTTTTAAAGGTTATCTTAAAAGGGATGGCCTGAGGGAGGAATGGTCATGAGTACAAGAACAGGATCGCTTGAACACATCACAAAAGGTATTAGCTTTTGTGGTGATCGTAAAGTTCACATCTACTTTGCCTTGGTACAGATTGCAGGCCATGGCACCTATGAGGATAAACACTTCAATCTTTAATAGGGGACACTCGTGCTCATAGAGGATATTAAATCAGGTTCCTCACTCACTGGCCTTGAACCTTCGACGGTTGCAACGGTTATCGCTGTGGTTCCGTTTGATGATGGAGCTGTCCAGGTTATTTACAAGACGGCTGACGGCACTCTCAAGGAACGTCTGCTGAGCAGGGCCGAAGAAGGCAGTATCGCCATCGCCACCAAGGAACGCCCCTGGGCATTTGATGGTGACGCCGAAGCCTTCAAGCTTGCCGTAGAAGCCAAGCGTATTGACCTTGCCTTTCTCTTCGATCCGATGATGGCCGTCCATACCTCCAATGTAGATCCGCTACCTCACCAGATAACTGCTGTTTATGAATCCATGCTGCCGCGCCAGCCTTTGCGCTATGTCCTGGCCGATGATCCCGGCGCAGGCAAAACCATCATGGCAGGTCTTTATATTCGTGAACTCATTATGAGGGCCGATGCCCGCAGGGTCCTCATCGTTTGTCCCGGAAGTCTGGTGGAGCAGTGGCAGGATGAACTTTCTGAGAAATTCGGTCTGGTGTTCCCAATCTACTCCAAAGAACTCGAAACAGCTTCGTCCAGGGTTAATCCCTTTGAAGACCACAATCAACTCATTGTCCGACTCGACCAGATGTCGCGTAATGAGGCGTTACAGGAGAAGCTTTGTCGCGCTTCGTGGGATTTGGTCGTATTCGATGAAGCCCATAAGCTGTCAGCGCACTTTTACGGCAATGAGATTAGGCGCACCAAGCGGTTCAATTTTGCTGAAAAGATTGGTAAATTTACCCGCCACCTGCTGTTGATGACTGCTACGCCGCATAATGGCAAGGAAGAGGATTTTCAGCTTTTTCTGTCGCTGCTTGACTCCGACCGCTTCTGTGGCAAGTTCCGCGATGGTGTCCACAAAGTGGATACTTCCGATTTGATGCGCCGCATGGTAAAGGAAGAACTGGTGAAGTTCGACGGTACCCCGCTTTTTCCGGAACGCAGAGCTTACACGGTCAACTACACCCTGTCGGGCATAGAGTTAGAACTTTATGAATCCGTCACGCAATACGTTAAAAACGAGATGGGAAAGGCCGATCAGCTTGGTGGAAAGCGCAAGGGTTCTGTCGGGTTCGCGCTTACTTCTCTTCAGCGCCGCCTTGCATCAAGCCCGGAGGCCATCTTTCAGTCTCTCAAACGACGCAAGGAACGTCTTGAAAGCCGCGTCCGTGAAGAGAAATCAGGCATTCGCGGTCAGCAAATCGAGACACTGATTGACCTTCCCGAAGATGATGACGACCTGAGTGCAGTGGAACAGGAGACCCTTGAAGAGACCTTGGTGGATCAGGCCACTGCCTCCCAGACCATCACCGAACTGGAGCAGGAAATCATCATCCTGGCCGGGCTGGAACAGCGGGCAAAAGCGGTTGTTAACTCCGGACAGGATCGCAAATGGGATGAGCTTTCCCGTATTCTGCAAAACGATCCGGCCATGCGAGATGCCGGCGGCCGGCCGCGCAAGATCATCATCTTTTCCGAACATCGCGACACGTTGAAATACCTGTACCAAAAGATCGCCGGAGTAATGGGCAATAGTGACGCCATCGTTACCATCCATGGTGGCACCCAACGGGATGAACGCCTACGCCTTCAGACCCTGTTCAGATCAGACCCGGAAGTGCGTATCCTCATAGCTACAGATGCGGCAGGCGAAGGCGTGAATCTCCAGAACGCCAACTTGATGGTCAACTACGACCTGCCCTGGAACCCCAACCGTTTGGAACAGCGATTTGGCCGTATCCACCGTATCGGCCAGCATGAAGTCTGTCACCTCTGGAATCTTGTCGCCAAGCAAACAAGAGAAGGTGACGTATATTTCCGGCTTCTTGAAAAACTACGGGTAGAAAGCGATGCTCTCAAAGGCCGTGTGTTCGATATTCTGGGTGAAGTTTTTGAGGATATCAGCCTCAAGGATCTGCTTCTTCAGGCGATTCGCTATGGTGATCAGCCCGAAGTTCGTGCCCGTCTCGGCCAGCGGATAGAAAATGCCCTTGACCATGACCACCTCCGTACCATCCTCGAACGCAATGCTTTGGCGCAGGAGAGCATGACCATCGAAAGACTCTTTTCAGTGAAAGAAGAGATGGAAAAAGCCGAGGCCCGCCGTCTCCAGCCATACTTCGTCAGATCCTTCTTCATGAAGGCTTTTGAGTCGCTGGGTGGTTCAATTCGTTCCAGAGAGGCAGCCCGCTTCGAGATTACCCATGTTCCAGCCTCCATTCGGGAACGGGACCGATTCATCACCGGACGCAACCGCCGTGAACTTTCTCCCGTGGTAAGGTGCTACGAGCGTGTCTGCTTTACGCGTGAAGCTGTTCGCCCGCTTGATATACCGGGTGCGCTCTTTGCTGACATGCTTCATCCTGGACACCCGCTGATGCTTGCCATTAGCGACATAATACTGGAAAAGCACAGCAACCTTCTCCGGCAGGGTGCCATTTTTATCGACCCTGCTGATGATGGCGATGTGCCCCATCTGCTCTTTATGTTGACCCATGAAATCAAGTCCGGTGATGGACAGGTGCTATCTAAAAGGCTGCAATTTGTAAAAGTCGCACCTGATGGCTCCATGTCTTTTGCTGGTTGGGCTCCACACCTTGACCTGGAAGCTCTCTCACCAGCCGACCGCCCTTTGCTTGATGATCTGCTGTCTGCTCCCTGGATATGTGCCGACCAGGAACAACGCGCCCTTGCCCTTGCCGCCGCCACATTAGTGCCGGAACATCATCAGGAGGTCGCCGAGCGACGTATTGCCCATGTAGATAAAACACTTGCAGCAGTCCATGAGCGTCTTACAAAGGAAATTGCATTTTTGTCCGACCGCTGGCTCAAGCTCAAGGAAGACAAGGAAGCCGGAAAAGATGTGCGCCTCAATCTGGAGAATGCCCGTCGAACTGTTTCGGACCTGGAAGGATGCCTTGAAGGAAGAAAGAAAGAATTACAGTCCATGCGACATGTCACCTCAGCCACACCGGTTGCCCTTGGGGGTGCGCTGGTAGTTCCTGCCGGCTTGATTTCCCGTTTGAGAGGGGAAATGCCAGGTGGTGGTGCTGGCGCCTTCTGTGCCGATGCTGCCGCCCGCAGCCGGATAGAAAAGATCGCCATGGATGCGGTCCGCATGGCTGAAGAGTCCCGTGGCTGCAATGTGGTGGATGTATCGGCCCAGAAATGTGGTTGGGACATAACATCTTATCCTCCTGCTTATGATGGCAAACAGCCTGAATCCCGGCACATAGAAGTAAAGGGGCGAATTAAGGGTGCAAACACGATCACCATCACTCGCAATGAAATACTCTATGGCCTCAACCAGGCTGATAAGTTTGTTCTTGCCATTGTGCTGGTTGGCGAGGATGATCAGGTTGACGGACCGCATTACATCAGGAACCCTTTTGATTCAGAACCGGGTTGGAATGTGTCATCCAGCAATTTCGATTTACAGGGACTCATGAAAATGGCGGTGCAGATATGATGAATAATGACAACAAGGATTCCCAATGACCCATTCCGTTAAATCCCCCAAGAAACTGATTGAAGTCGCCCTGCCGCTGGATATCATCAATGTTGCATGTTCACGGGAGAAGTCTATCCGGCATGGGCACCCCAGTACACTGCATCTATGGTGGGCAAGGCGTCCTCTGGCAGCAGCGCGGGCTGTTATTTTCTCGCAGATGGTGAATGACCCTTCATGGAAGTGGGAAATGGAACATCCGGGTCAGATTCCCCCAGGCCATCTCAAGGCTTCGTGGGCTGCCAGTCGCAAGCGGCTATTCAAGATTATTGAAGACTTGGTGCTATGGGAGAACACCACCAATGAAGTGGTGCTGGAACGAGCCCGTGCCGAAATTCGCAAGTCATGGCGCGAGGTGTGTGAATTGAACAAAGAACATCCCCAAGCTGCCGAGCTGTTTAACCCTGAAAAACTTCCTTCCTTCCATGACCCGTTTGCCGGTGGAGGATCTATTCCGCTGGAGGCACAACGGCTCGGGCTGGAAGCCTATGCCAGCGATTTGAACCCTGTGGCAGTACTCATTAACAAGGCAATGATCGAGATACCGCCGAAGTTCGCGGGGCGACCGCCTGTGGGACCAATTCCAAAAGGGGATAAACAAACATCAGTAAAGGCTGATTGGCCAGGTGCAACAGGACTTGCCGAAGATGTGCGACGTTATGGGGCATGGATGCGGGAGGAAGCATTCAAGCGTATCGGGCATCTTTACCAAAAGGTGAAGCTGCCGATGGAATCTGGAGGAGGAGAAACTACCGTCATTGCATGGCTCTGGGCACGGACGGTAAAAAGTCCCAACCCAGCCTTTTCTCATGTGGATGTGCCGCTGGTTTCCACCTTCATTCTTTCCAGTAAGGCGGGAAAGGAGGCGTATGTGCAGCCGGTGATTGAAGGGGATAGTTATCGGTTTGAGGTAAAGAGCGGTAAACCGCCAGTGAGTGCCAAGGCTGGAACTACTGCTGGCAAACGCAACGCTTTTCTTTGTCTGCTGTCAGGCACTCCCATCGACTATAAATACATTCGCACTGAAGGTAAAGGCGGTCGTATGGGGCAAAAGCTTATGGCGGTTGTTGCCGAAGGGGCACGATGTAGAATCTATCTGGCACCAATCACCGACATGGAGACGATTGCAAATCAGACGAAACCGAACTGGCGACCAGAAACCAAGCTGCCTGACAATCCACGTGACTTCAAAACTCCGAACTATGGGATGAATACTTTTGCTGACCTCTTCACTCCCCGCCAACTGGTGGCACTAAACACTTTTTCCGATCTGGTGCAGGAAGCGCGGGAGAAGGTGAAGGGTGATGCATTGGCCGCCGGAATGATGGATGATGGGCAAGGTCTATATAACGGCGGAAGCGGAGACACTGCCTATGCAGATGCGGTGACGGTTTATTTGGCTTGTGCTATTAGCAAAGTTGCCAACATTGGTTCTACTATTGCCTCTTGGATGAATGATCGTGGTGCATTCCGAGAAACATTCGCAAGGCAAGCTATACCAATGACTTGGGATTATGCGGAAGCAAATCCATTTTCAGATTCTGGAGGTAGTTTTGTTACTGCTATCGACAAAGGTGTAATGGCAATAGCTGCACTCCCGACTGATTCGCAAGGAATGGTCAGCCAAGAAAATGCCTCTATTCAGAGCATCAGCAAAAACAAACTTGTTTCTACGGACCCGCCTTACTATGACAACATAGGCTATGCGGACCTCTCAGATTTTTTCTACGTATGGCTACGCCGTGTCTTGCGGCCAACTTACCCTGGTCTATTTTCGACAATGGCAGTTCCTAAAGCTGAAGAACTTGTGGCGACACCCTACCGCCACGGCAGCAAGGAAAAAGCGGAAGCGTTCTTCCTAAGCGGAATGACCGAAGCAATGCACAGGGTAGCTGAGCAAGCGCATCCAGTCTTTCCGACCACTATTTACTATGCGTTCAAGCAGTCCGATACCAGTGAAACTGGCACCGGTAACACCGGATGGGAAACCTTTCTTGATGCTGTATTAAGTGCAGGCTTTTCTCTTACCGGTACATGGCCGATGCGTACAGAAGGATCAGGCAGATTGATTGCAAAGGATACAAATGCCCTTGCATCCAGCATTATTCTCGTCTGCCGCAAGCGAGATAAAGATGCGCACACTATCTCCCGTCGTGAGTACATAAGAGAACTGAACGCTATACTCCCCGAAGCTCTGGATGAGATGACCAAAGGTTTCGGCGATGATGCTTCTCCCATTGCTCCTGTGGATCTTTCTCAGTCCATTATCGGTCCCGGCATGGCGGTCTTCTCCAAGTATTCAGCAGTTCTTGAAGCCGATGGCTCCACCATGAGCGTCCACACGGCATTGCAGCTCATCAACCGCTTTCTATCTGAGGATGACTTTGATGCCGATACGCGGTTCTGTCTCCATTGGTTCATGCAGAATGGATGGAGTGCCGGTAAATTCGGTGACGCTGATACGCTTTCCCGTGCCAAGGGAACCAGTGTTGATGGTGTCAGGGATGCCGGAGTGGTGGAGTCTGGAAGTGGCATCGTTCGTCTGCGTAAGTGGACAGAATACCCGTCCGATTGGGACCCTCTCACCGATACCCGTAACCCAATATGGGAGACACTACACCACATGATCCGCTCCCTGAAACAGGATGGCGAGATTGTGGCTGGTCGGCTGTTGTCTGATGTAAAGGGCCAGGGGGAATCGGTGCGCCAGTTGGCTTATCGCCTTTACACTCTGTGTGAACGTCAGGGATGGGCAGAGGATGCCCGTGCCTATAATGAATTGATTACCAGTTGGAGCGGAATCGAATCCGCATCTGTTGAAGCTCCAAGCAAATTGACGCAAGTTGGTCTGATTTAGCGATATGACATTGAACAGGAGAGCATACCAATGAAACCGTGGAGAGAAATCGCCGTTCCCCATCCCGACGTATTGAAAGGCACCTTTCAGCAATCGGAATTTGCGGCTGACATTACCGCTGTCAACACCGGAAAGGCTTCGCAAGAGTATCAGGATGCTGCGGCTTTCTTTCAGCGAACCTTCATAACCGAAGGTATGCGCCTTCTGCTCATCCAGGTGGCGCGGCGATTGAACAGCAAAGGTGGAGAACCTGTCATCCAGCTCCAGACTGCATTCGGAGGCGGCAAGACCCATACCATGCTGGCGGTCTATCATCTTGCCAAACGGAGCTGTCCGCTTGACGATCTTACAGGTATCCCGGCATTGATTGACCATGCTGGCGTTATGGATGTGCCGCAGGCCCATGTCGCGGTTCTGGATGGAAGCGCTCATGCACCCGGCCAGTCATGGAAACGTGGCTCTCTGGTTATCAAGACATTGTGGGGGGAACTGGCATGGCAGCTTGGGGGGGAAGACGGTTTTGGGCTGGTCAAGGGTGCCGATACAACCGGGACATCTCCGGGAAAGGATGTACTCAAGACTCTGCTGGAGAGATATTCCCCCTGTGTCATCCTGATTGACGAGCTGGTAGCCTATATCCGGCAGTTTCAGGACGGCCAGCCTCTGAGCGGTGGCAGTTTCGATAGTAATCTCTCATTCCTTCAGGCCCTGACCGAAGCGACCAAACTTGTGCCCAATGCCATACTTCTCGGGTCGCTGCCGGAATCAGAGGTGGAGGCTGGCAGTCAGCGCGGCGTGGCTGCACTCCGGGCTTTGGAAAAGACTTTTGGGCGTATTCAATTTCTCTGGAAACCGGTGGCCACAGAAGAAGCATTCGAGATTGTGCGTCGGCGTTTGTTTGAACCGGTGAGGGATGAGAAGGAACGTGAGACAGTTTGCCGCGCCTTTGCTAATGCTTATGTGGCCGAGGGTTCCAAGCTTCCCACCGAAACCCAGGAGGCAAAGTATTTTGATCGGTTGATGCATGCGTATCCGATCCATCCGGAAGTCTTTGATCGGCTCTTTGAGGATTGGTCAACAATTGACGGGTTTCAGCGGACTCGCGGCGTTCTCAAACTGATGGCAAAAGTCATCTACCGGCTTTGGAAGGACGATAACAAGGATTTCATGATACTGCCCGGCAGTCTGCCGCTGTATGACGGTGGTTCGCGCAATGAGCTTACCTACTATTTGCCGGCAGGCTGGGACGCAGTTCTGGAAAAAGATATAGATGGTGACCAGGCTGAAACGACTGAACTTGAAAATAAGGAACCCCGTTTCGGTGCGATAAATGCTGCTCGTCGTGTTGCCCGCACAATATTTTTCGGTAGTGCACCTTCTTCTGTCGCCGCAAAGCCGGGCATACGTGGACTCGACCGGGCTCGTGTTCTGCTTGGCTGTCTCCAGCCAGGACAGACATCCTCAAACTATGCTGACGCACTTAGCCGCCTGGCCGACCGATTGCATTACCTGAACAGCTCCGGAGACAAAGCTCAAGATACCACACGATTCTGGTTTGATACCCGCGCAAATCTCCGACGTGAGATGGAAGACCGGAAAAAACGATTTGACATCCGGAATGAAGTGCGTGGCAAATGGCCGATGTCCTTAAAAAGCTGGCTGCAGGAGCGAAGTTTTTTGATGGAGTCCATATCTTTACCCCTCACGCCGATGTGCCAGACGATAGTTCACTGCGTCTTATTTTTCTGACACCAGATCAGTGTTACTCCAAAGAAGAGTCACGGTTATCCTTTAACGCCGTCTTGGAATATATCCGGAACAACGGGACCAAACCGCGTTACAGGGGAAATCGGCTCCTCTTCATTGCCCCGGATCATGGCTCTCTGGTGCGTTTGTACGACTGTATCCGGAGCGCCCTGGCATGGGGCTCCATCGTGGAGGATATTGAAGGGATGCGGCTGATCCTGGATAGTCTTCAGATACAGCAGGCAAAGAAGGAATTGAAGACAGCAGAGGAGGTGCTGCCGCGTGTGGCCCGTGAATGCTACAAATGGTTCCTCTGTCCGGCACAGCCCACTCCGACCGATCCAAATCCGCAGATAGAAGTAACCGCGTTAAACACGAGTAGTGCAGGGCTTTGCAGCGAGATTGAGAAGGTCTGTGTGGACAACGAACTGGTTATAACCACCTGGTCTCCCATTCACCTGCGCACAGAGCTGAAAAAACTTTACTGGAAGGCAGATAAACCGGCAATAGGGGCGATGACGTTCTGGGAAGATACACAGCGCTACATCTACCTTCCAAGGTTGAAGACAATTAACGTGCTGGAGCAGTCCATCATCAAGGGTGCAGCCACACGGGATTTCTATGGTACGGCATACGGTCAGCACGAAGGGGCCTTTGATGGGTTCAAGATTGGTGATTCCAATATCCAGTTGGACGACACCCTTCTGCTTATCGAAATAGAAGCAGCGAAAAAATACGAAGCGGATCAGGCAGCACGATCAATACAGTCGATAAAAACTGCAACAGAAAAAGTTGCCGAACATATCAGTGAATACACAGACAAAGTTGACGATGCTGATAAAACATTTCTGCCGGAAATCCAGATAGAAAAGAGAGTTGTTCCGAAGTCAAAAACATTCATTGGGACAGCCGAAGTAAATGCGGCAGCAGCCAAGATGCGCCTCGTGGATATAGCTGAGGAGATCATCAGCGTACTGGTCAGAGACTCTCAGGCAAACGTTAAGGTCAGCGTGGAGATCATTGCCGACTTCCCTGAAGGCGTCTCGGATGAAATCAAACGAGCCATTTCAGAAAATGCTACGACCCTGGGGTTCAAGAATAAGACGTGGGAGTAGTATCATGACCCATACAGTCCATAAGCCATTCGGTGGATGGTACTTTCGGATAGGTAACTCATACAAAGCAGCGATGAGCCGTATTTGTGTCAGTGGTATAAATCGCTGATAGAATTCACACACACAGGGGACTTTTACCCCATAAGTTCACACCCGTACCGGGCTAACACAAATGAGTCGTTCAGATGGCAGAGCCACTGAACTCTGACCTTGCCCCGAGGGCAAGGGTTATTATGTTGAACTAAAAAAGGAGAGAGAATCAATGTCAAACGCAGATCTCAGAAAAAAGACCGGTATGAGGGGGCAATCAAAATCAAATTTACTATCAGGAAAGCAGTGCGGGTATTTACTGGTATTGATATTTTTCTGCCTATTCGCTGTGATGCCATCCATTGCAGGAGCAGATAATGTTGCTTATTGGGCGCCGTGGGTAACAAAAACCACGACAAATTCTGCGGCCATTAACTGGCAAGGAGTAAGCCTCGGGTCAGGCACAGTTGATTACGCCACGTCGAGTTATTACAACGAGCATCAAAGCTTTGAAAAAACGATTGCATCTCAGATAACGGGTTCCTATCAACATGTACCACTTACCGACCTTGAACCGAATACCTCGTATATCTATAGGGTGAGACCTTCAGACAATGCGGACGCATTCAGCAATCGTACGTTTCGGACGATGCCCGTGAGCGGTCCGTTCACCTTTATTGTGATCAGTGATGCACATGCGCAGGACAAGCGGTTCAAATACGTGGCGGATGCCATTGCTGCAAATGAAACGGATGCGCTTTTCATCCTCGACGGGGGAGACTATGCAAATTATGATGACGAGTCATTATGGACCCCTTTTTTCCAGGACGGCGCTGGAATGCTCGCAAAATTCCCCCTCTTTACCGCCATCGGAAACCATGAATATCATGATCCCACCAGTGGAGCCACCAAGCCAACGGCCGCGGTTCAATACCATTCGTCATTTAATATACCCACGAACGGTGCACTGAACTACTTTTTTGACTGTTCCGGTATCCGGTTTATCATTCTTAACTCCCCTGATCCCAACAGTGCTAACGATGAGGACCCATCGCTGGTCCTTTCCCAGAGTCAGGTGCCCTGGCTAGAGTCCCTTCTGAAAAAGAGTATGTTGGGGGTATTTACCATACATCACCACCCCATCTGGCATTATGGCAAGACCACAAGTGATTCTGCCCTTAAACCATGGGAAACTCTCTATCATCAGTACCACATAAGTGCAAATTTCGCAGGCCATATACATAATTACGAGAGACTCTCGGTACAGGGTATCCCTTATTTTGTCATCGGTAATGCCGGAGGCAAATTTGCAGACCTAACCGCAGGTGATGCCTATCCGGTGTGGTATGTGAAGGGAATAACGATGAGCCTGGGATATCTGAAGGTCACTGTAGATCCGGCCAAGAACACGGCAACAGCGCAGGAGATTTTGGTCGGATATGTTGAAACGGATGATTCTGAGACAGTTATCCCCATTGCCCCGCCGTTTACTTATGATACCATTACATTTCCCCTTGCATCGAAGTCATCTATAACTACTGTACTGGCAAACAATCAAAGTCAGTCGATTGCCATAACCGATAACACACCTCTGTCAGTTACTGCTGCTCTGGACCCGGGCAGTTTATCTGGTCAAAATGCTGACTGGTGGGTTGCAGCAAACACACCATTTGGCCCTTATTCACTCACTCCTTCAGGATGGTCAGCAGGAATCAATATGCTGGCACAAGCTCCACTGGTCAAGACAAGTCCAGAGGAAGTTTTTAACGGATATCTACCTGTTGGTGACTACACTTTTTATTTTGGTGTGGATAT
Organism: uncultured Desulfobacteraceae bacterium; assembly: GCA_903839535.1. Lineage (GTDB taxonomy): Bacteria > Desulfobacterota > Desulfobacteria > Desulfobacterales > Desulfatirhabdiaceae > RAAP-1. The sequence goes on along the minus strand of CAIMCT010000490.1, from coordinate 1,812 downwards.
GAGCCCTGACGGTATTCTTAATGAACCTCTTTATTATGATGGGGTTCAGGTGCATGTGGCGCTCGACACAACAGAACATGACAACTGGGTGCTTCTGGAGCCCTCTTATGGTTGGAATCCTTCACTCGCATTTGGACTGGATAACCTACTCGATCACAAGTGGACAGCCATAGGGCGGAGTCTCTACGGGTGTCCAAGATCAGATATGGGGAATTGACGTGAAGGCTGGACGCCACGCATTGAGTAGCGTTGCGAGCTGGTTCCGCTCCATGCCTCAGCCGCAACGTGCGCAAATTGGCCGAGTGGATGCCCTTACAGTCCTTTTGGCGATGCAGTCGCGACTCCCGACGGGAAATACTTTTTCGAACCGCAAGACGACACTTTCAACCAGTTTTGGATAAATAGTCGCTGGAATGGGGTCTGACCACCGCAACCGACTGAAATGTAAAGATAAATAGTGAAAATCGATATTTAAAATGATCTTAAAACCAGCAATTTCGGCTCTGAAAAGATACATTTAAAAAATAAAAACCCAACATAAACAGCCTGCGGATAAGCCGCAGATGTTTATGTTATTTTTTCAAGCAAAGAGTCGTCGGTTGTCAGCGTGAAGTGAAGAGGTTAAAAACAAAGAAAAGAATAGCTGTTGAAAACAGTCTTTATCGGAAAGAGTGCGGTTACAATAAAAATCTCTGATTAGGGAAAATATAATTTGAAAAAACAAGAAACAGATGACATCAATATTGAGAAAATAAAGAATCACTGGATTGAGACTTCATGTGATGATTTTAAAACGATGAACGAACTGTTCAAATCAAAATCCTATAACTGGGCTTTATTTGTCGGACATATATCTGTAGAAAAATTGCTCAAAGCACTATATGTGAAATTACATGGAAAACACGCCCCCCTCATTCACAATTTGTACAGATTGGCGGAATTATGTGAGATTGAATTGGCAGATGAATACTCTGATTGGCTTGATACAATTACATCATTCAATATAAATGCCCGATACGATGATTACAGGAAAGAATTTTACAATTTTTGTACTCTTGAATATACCGAGTTATGGATTGGTCGGATAAAGGAGTTATGCGGATGGATAAAAAAGATGCTTTAAGTCTCGCCCGACAATATGCTTCATTGATAAAGACAAATTATGATTGTAAGCAGATATTTCTTTTCGGCTCATACACAAAGGAGACTTATCACGATGAGAGCGATATTGACATTGCTGTCATTCTGAAGGAATTTGAAAATCCGATAGATATACAATTGGAATTGATGAGACTGAGACGTAAAATTGATAGCAGAATAGAGCCACATCCTTTCAGAGAAAAAGATTTCAATACGTCAAATCCGGTTGTACATGAAATATTGAAGCATGGTCAGAGAATTGACACTTTTTTTTGATAATCTCTGAAAGAGACACTGGAGTTTCATCCAAATGATAAGTAAAGTCAACATCACGGTACATAAAACATAACCACCTGTTGCAGCCAATTAGCACGGCTGAACATTGTGTTCAACAATAGTTATCCTATTCTTGAGTTTTGGGCGATTCGGAAATATTAACAATACCGGAAGAATGCAAAAGGCGGTGGTCCCAAAAACTGGGTAGTGTGACAGAACTTCAACCCCATCCTGCGGCCAATCTGGTTGTCAATGATCCACAACATGATTCACAAGACAAAAACCTTTCTTTGTTTTGATTCCTGGATTCCCGCAAAACAAAAAAGATAGTATCCATGGTATTGGTTTTGAATTTTGTGGATACGCTTTTCCACCAGTCAAGATTCCGGTTCCCCT
>CAIMCT010000489.1 GCA_903839535.1 uncultured Desulfobacteraceae bacterium | reverse complement strand
GGTTTTGAACAGGTTGTTAACGGTAACTTTGTCTCCGGTGTCAAGGTTGTGATACCGAAAAATGCCTCTGAAAGTATTGTGATTGCAATGGTCGCTTCTGGCTTGGGAAAGATATTCCAGCTCAATATCGGTTGGATCGGAAAGCCCCCATTTCGCGCGATCCTGGCGGACCGACGGTCTGAAAAAATACTGGTGGATGATGGGAATATCATTGGGGTTCAAGGCCAGATTTCGGGCCAAACTGACAGCCTCCAGATTATGGTCGCTATCCACTGGAATGGCGGCGACAGCCGGGATGTGGTTAAGCTGGACTTTGGGGATCATCATGCCTATGCCAACGTCCGGATTCCAATTGAATTTCGAGTAAATCCGCCACTGCTGGATAATGTCATTGGCCAGAAGCTCTCTGGCAAGGGTGTCCGCCTGAACATCCGTCATATCCATGGCCTTAAAGCAGTACCGTTTCGATGTGTAGATCGCCTCACCAGGGTTAAGCTTTATGCCAAGAACATCTTCAACCGCCTCAACTGCTGTGCTGCCCGCATTGTCTTTGACACCGGGCCTGAAACCCACCCAGATGGTCCAGTCGAAATCAAGGGGAAGGGGGGTGAAAGCGGAAACTTGTGTCACCGGATTGGTAAATATCTCGGTCTGAACCTTGATGAGTTGATCTGGCGTCAACACCGCATCTATCGTAATCACCTGAATGGTTCGAACGGCATCTACGTTAATGCCGAAATAGTGTAGCATCTTGTTGCGAATACCATGACCTTCGGCGTCAAACAAGCCGGGTTTAAGTGTGATCTCAAGTCGGTGGGGCATGCCAAAAACCTCTAAATTGTTATCTTGCAGAGAATAATAGATTGATATCCTGGAATATTCTGGGGAATATTCTATTGATATCATTGTAAAACACGATAATCATCAACAGTACCAGGGCAGCAATACCAACCTGCTGGGCTATTTGCTGAATTCGAATGCCAAGAGGGCGCCGGATGATCGCTTCGAGCATGAAAAAGAACAAATGCCCCCCGTCCAGCACGGGAATGGGCAAAAAATTGAGAATGCCAAGATTGATGCTGAGAAGGGCGATAAAAAATATCAGACTGGCCGCTCCCTCCTTAGCCTGCTGTCCAGCCATCTCTGCAATCATGATGGGGCCACCCAGCGTCTTGGTGGACACGGTTCCCTGAATCAGCTTGACTATACTGAGAGCCGTCAGCTCCATAATTTTATGTGTTTGCGCCATACTTTCCGACATGGCTTCGACAAAACTTAGCTTTCGAATCCGCGAATCCCCGGATGACATCACGCCGATCACATACCGGTCAACGAGTTCTCCAAAAAGATTTTTAAAGGGTTTCGACCGGGGAGTCACGACAACATCAAGTGGCTGTCCCTCTCGGAGAAGGGTCAGAGTCAGATCTCGCCCCTGGCTGGATGCAATCGTTCCGGCCATCATTTCCCAACTGTCGATAGCTTGTCCATCAATGGCCGTTACTATGTCGCTTATCTGAATACCGGCCCGAGCTGCCGACCCCATTCGAAAAGGCGATGGTCTTACCGGTGATGCGCGGTCCAAACCTCAGGGAGAAATTGAGAACTCCCACGCCAAAATGACTTGCTACCAGAGAATGGTCGAACGCATCCTAATGTAAGCGGTGCGCTGATGGTGTATCAGCTTGGTTATACTGGCTTTTCACCCATGATAATAGCCTCAATTTCCTGAATAAGCACAGGCAGATTAGGTTGTGTAAAACTTAAGTGCGGCGCAGGAATACGGTTGCTTTTGACATTTGGCGCAATATGTTTATGGTGAGGATGACTTACAGCAAGTTCTGAAATATGAGGATGAGGCTGTGAATCATACTACGCAGTCTTATCTGAATTATGCCATATTTCGTAACCGTATGATTCGATTATCACAGTATCACTGTCAAAAGATAATCTTTCCTGAATCATCAGGCGGTAACCGTTTTCAAAAATCAGTTGTCCCCGCAAAACTGCTGTCCGTCTCCCTCTTGGAATAATTACCAGATTAGAACTTTTTACAGAGGGAAAAGTATGACGGACAGTGTATACAAATTTTTCATTATCACGAAGCGATTTGAACTGGTTCATAGCGTGATACTTTGCCGATCAAATGAATCAGGGATGATGGTTCTTCCTTAAAGATGTGGACGGTATGACGGTATTGTTCCTGCCTGCGAAGCAGAAGTTTATACGCTCCCGCCCAGTCTGACCAGTCCAACACACAATCGTCATTATCCGGTTCAGTGCCATTCATATACAATTCATAAAATGTTTCTGAGAGAATACCGTATTTCCGCTCATAAACCTTTAAATCTTCATATAGAGCATGAATATCATCTATGACATCCTGTAAAACCATCTTTTTCCTTTCTTTTCAAAATTTTCTACATTTAACAGACAGTTTGACAACAAATTCGGTGGTAGTTGCGCCCATTTTCGATGTTATTGAGAACTTACGATATATTTTCCCGGTTCAAAAATTTTTAAAATCAGTTCTTTTTCAATTCCTATTTTCTCACACTTTAATATGTTTGAAAGATAAATCGTGAACACTTGAAACAACCAGATGATACTTTAAATCAATATTTTCTGCTAAGGATAACTTATTTAATTCAATTAAATTATTTATACTTTCACTCGATGTTCAAGTTTTTTGCATTTGATTGAATATATTGGCTTCTTTTAAATTATCTTTTTTTTACTCAATCAATAAATTCAGTAAGTTAAATTTTTGAAACCCGAAAAGGATGATTTTTCATTAAACTTTAACCTGTTGAAATTAAAAGCATTTAAAAAAACCTGAACATCGAGTTTCAGGAAAATAACCCGTTTTCTCACTGTCACTTTTTAAAGGCATTTGCTAACCCATCGCTTGAACCTCGTGTTTCCTGTTTTTTTGGCAACATGTACAAAGCCCCGCTTCATGTGCGCCAAAGGGCGGCGGCAACCCGCAACCAATTTTGATCGCCGCCCATTGGTGTCACCTGCAAGCGATTGTTGTACGGCGACCGTTACGCTGCCAACAATTTCATGATGGTATCTTTCTCCAAGCCTCCTGGGGACAAATCAATATCACACCCCTCTCGTTTCTCAGTGATGAAGGCTTCAGCTTGTTCTAAAAGAGTATTGAGGTGAATCGGATACTGATAAAATTGCAAAAGATATTTCCGACTATTCTCAACATACGATTTTCCGGTTGCTGTGATAGACCTCCCAAGACTCGTCTCCGAAAAATAAAACCGACATTCTTGTGGTGTCGTAATCAATAACCCTAATATCTTTTGTTTAACAACTATTTTAGTGGGAGCTATCGCAATTATGTGAGAAGGATTCACCAGATAATTTTCCTGAAAATTCTTCACCTGCTCTTGAGCGATAATAACTTCAAAAGGCACTTCAATCTTATTGGAATGATTGTAATAGTTGACAAACATGATACAGACTTGTTCTACTTGCCGTTTCACATAAAATAACTCTGAAGCCCCATTGCTCCCACTGGCATCTGTCATATCACCAGAGAACAATATTGCGTTATCATCTGTTCGATACCGTGCATCCCATCCGATTTTCCCGATGTGAGAATTCATCAATGAAAGATCTAAATCAATTCTTGTTCCATTGACATTCTTCCAATGAATCCCAACAATCATATCTTTGGGGACGACAACACATGTTCCAGAAGGGAACGACCCTGTGAATTGTTTTTCTGTTGCAGGAAGTGCATACTGTATATATGATGGAATATGGATTTTTTTCCCTTTGACGTTCTTTTTCATATCTTCCGCGAGAGAACGAAGCACAATGTTCAATACGTTTTGTGCAATGTGTTTTTCCTCAAAAGAAAAATCAGTGGCATATCCTTTCCCGTTGCGTATTTTATACAAAATAGAGTCAACGTCCTTTACCCTGTACTACAAGGCATAGGCAAGCCTAATTTTTCTGAATGGATTCGCTCTTTCCAAACAATCCTTTAACTGGCGTTCATCAATTCCCAGGTCAGCGTGTATTCGGGCTGTAATTTCGTTTAAATAGTCCCCTCTCATCGGTTTGTGATGTGTAGTCGCCAGCTTTCGTATTCTGTTGATCGTCGGACGAAATGACGAATCAGCTCTAAGAGCTAAGAAAAGCGGTTTAAACCGATAAAATATTTCTGCCAATCGTTGAAGTCCATATGCGGATTGATACTCCTGGAATAAACGAAATGCTATTGAGAGATTGCCTGTCGTTTTGATCGCTTCTATGGTAGAAACATCTTTAATAAGCAACGTTTTCCCTGTAATTTTATACAAAACATAGCGTAAAAATTCTATGGGTTCTTCAGGAAACATCTCTAAATAGTCACATAATGCAATCTTTACCTCTTTATTCTTTGTTGCCTGAATATTCTCCTGCGTGAGGCCAACGTATTGAGCAATACCGACAATGTCTCCTATCGTGTCATTATGTAATGCGATCCCTGATTGGAGCATCCCAAGAAGCTTCGTTGTGATGTCTTCCTTTGTATATCCGTGGATAATTGTGATGGGAATTCTATCAAAGCTGATCTCAGGAATTTCTAATTTTTCGTGGGGAATATACACGGAATCAGCATCATAGATACCAAATAATTCAAATCCGTATGTCGTGAAGTAATGAACCAATTGCTCAAGAACTAACTGTTCTATCCTGGCTTCCTGAATTTTCTTCCATGATTTATGGAAAGAAGCATTCATTTGTTCAGGTGTCAACCCAATATCCTCTTCGATAGACCGTATCAGGGAGAGCAGTTCTTCCTCTGGATAATTCGCGATTACTTCTGGAGCAAAAACAATTCCACATCGTATTGCGTTTGCCAAAATCTTCTGCGAGGCTTGTTTCTTTTGTCTGGTCGTAATCTCAATTGCTTTAAATAATCGCAGTAACGCTTTCATTGTTGTCCCCTGATTATAGGAGGCGAGAAGTAATTAGATGGAAGTATGTTAGGAACTTCTTTTGCCTCACATTCATAAAAAGGGGCGGGAGGTAATTTTTCAATAGATAGATAGGAACCTCCTATGCCCCTCTCAAACTACAGGCGGGGAGTATTTCACCGAAGAAGTTATAGGAACTCCCTTTGCCTTTATACCATAGCATACCGAATTTTCAAAAAGTTACACTTGAGTACAGGCCGTATAACGCCTGAGTACACCTGATTTTGGAGCATAGCGGAAAAATGTCAGATGCAACGATTTGTTATGTGTTTTTCCTTTAATGCTTCTGTTGTTTGCGCCTTTGAATTACAACATTATTCAATTTCTATTTTATCAATATCTTTCATTAATCTATCCGTTTCAGATAATGCTACTATGATTTTCTGATAATGCGAAATGTCGTCAAATTCCAATTTTCCGCCTTTTCGATCTTTGAGCCATTTTTGAGCTGGTTGATATCCGCCAATGTAAAAATTCCAAGCAACTTCGGGAACATTATCAAAATACTGTGTGTCGTTAATGTGAACTTTACTGTCTTGATATTTTGGTTTAATTACTACATTATCACCGTCAATTGGATATTGTGTAATGTAATTTTCCACAACAGGGCTTTCCAATAAATGAATTTGTCGGATTTCTCCGCCCAATTTTACCAATTGCCAAAAAGTGTTTTTGTTTTTTGGATACGGCACTCTCGGAAAGGCAATCATTAAAAATTCTTTGTATTTACCTCGGTATTTTGGAGAGTGGAGAACTGCATAGATGTAATCTAAAATGTCAATAGGTGCAAACGTGTTCACGGTTGTTTCTTTTTCGTTGGAAAAAGTTAAACCTAATTTCTCCGCTATTTTCTTTACAATTTCTGCGTTTAGGTTTGGAATTCTTTCAGAAGACTGTCTAATAGTTTGTTGCCAGCTTGTAGTTGGATATAGATACAATGGAAAAATACAAGGGCCGCCACGTCTGAACATATTAGTATCTGTGAAGCAACTTGTAATGTAAACGCAATCAAAGTAGTTTAAATTAGCTGCTTGCGGTTGAGCAACTAAAACAAGACCAATATTATCATTTTTTAAATGATAAATGGTTTTCTCTCTTGATCGACCTAATAGTTTTGCATCGTAATAAACGTAACCAATATCAAAAGGTCGGTAAGAATATTTACGAATTTTAGAATTGTCAAATTGTTGATTAAGATGGATTAGATTTTTCTCTAATCTGTCTCGACTATTGGCCACTAGATTTAAATCATCGTGTGTTTTAATTCCGCTTGACTTGAATTGCATTAATTCTACTAATTCAAAACCTTTTGAATAATCTTTTTCTTCAATAAAATCTTTAGGCACAAAATAGTAATTGGGTGCAACTACTGGTATTTCTTTATAACCAACACTTCTAATACTATTTCCAATGAGAAAATCATATTTCAATTCTCTTTTCCCGAACAAATCGAAATGAAAAACTTTCCCTAATTCATTGGCCTTTTTCTTTCCTGTTTTTACAAAAATGTTAATCGATACACCTTGCATAATGTCAAATACATTCACATCCGCACTTCCATCAGGGGCTGTTTCTTTTTTTGTGCTATTACCGTGCAGATCTATTGTAAATATTTTGTCAAAAGTATTAAGCAAGTTCCAACGCATACCACGGCAAATAGGAGCTTCTAAAAAAGTATGAGGATTAATAAAGGCTAATATTCCACTTCCATTTTTTTCAATGTAATGCTGACCGTATCTAATAAATTTATATTCATCAGCATTAATAGCTTTAGAGTTTTTTTCCTTTAATTTCTCCTTACCACCCGGCTCTTTTTTGTAGTCTTCCATTAAATTCGAAATCCACTCGCCTTGATTTGCACTTTCTCCACTGTATGGCGGATTACCAATAACACACATAACTGGCGTATCTCGTTTTATATAATTGGCTTCGTTTGCTTCGGTGCTTAACCAACTGGCGAACAAAGTTCCTGTGTCGGGGTGATATTCTTCTAAACTGTTGGTGAGGTACACTCTAAGACGCTGGTCTTTGGTGGGCTTGTAGCATGTTTCGGTTAACAACAAATCTAATTTCAAATGCGCCATTGCGTAGCTTGCCATAAGCAACTCAAATCCATTGAGGCGAGGCAATAAATGTGTTTCAACATAATTGCTCCAAATGCCCTGTTGCCCTTCAAATTTTTTGTGAATGAGTTTTATTACTTCTGCTAAAAATGTTCCTGTTCCTGTGGCAGGGTCGAGTATTTGTACTTTGTGTACTTTCTGCTCAATCTTTTTCCCTTGAACGTCAATCTTTATTTTGGTTTTACTGTTATCTGCTAATCCTTGAGGTAAATCAAATTCGGTTTTTAGAATGTCATCAACGGCCCGGACAATAAAATTTACAACGGGTGCAGGTGTGTACCAAACTCCACGAGTTTTACGCAATTTAGGATCGTATTCGCTCAAAAAGGTTTCATAAAAATGGATAATCGGGTCTTCCATTTTGGTACTCTTGCCATAGTTCTTCAAAATTTCATCTACATTGCAAGCCAGGAAAATACTAACCAAATCATCAACAATCCATTGTATGCGGTCGTCCACATCCAAACCTGCAATATATCCAAATAGCTTTTTTAAAAAAGGATTCGATTTCGGTATAAGTTCGTATGCTTCTTGTCGGCTAAAGGTTTCCAACGAAGGGTCGTGCGAGCGTGCCGCAAACATTCCGTAAGCAATGGTTTGGGCGTAAACATCGGCAAATCCTTTGGGTGTAATGTCGTGAATAAGAATTCGCTTAAAGGCGGACATTTGATCTTTCAGCGTACTGTCTTCGTTATGTGTTTCATCGCTTGTCAATGCCTTTTCTATCACTTCAGAAAGCAGGCACGCTTTGCCCGCCATCATTTCAGCAAGTCTTTTTGAGCTTTTTATTGACTGCCCGATGTGAGTGCAAAAGTCTTTTATAAGGTTTTCAAATCGGACGAAATTCTCTGTTAAGGGCTTTATACCTTTGTCGGTAAGTTTGGCAATTGCAATTTTGGTTACAAATTGTCCGTCACGATATAAATGAAAGTCTAAATAGTCGGTAAAAATGAGGTTATTTAAAGATGCTTTGTATCGGTCGAATTGCTCTTTATTTCCTGTTTTCTTTGCTCCTTCAAGGTCTTTGTCGCCAATGTCTTTGGCTTCAATAAATCCAACAGGAATATCTTTTTTAGTCAAGATGTAATCAGGCGCTCCGCACGATTGTCTTTTCGGCTCGTTGGTCGCCCTAATTGTCGGCATTAAACTTTCGATTAGCTGTTCTAAACTTCCGCGAAAAGTATGTTCAGTAGCGTTACCAAGCTTGTATTGTTGAGTTATCTTGTCAATGTATTGGTCTAATTTCATTTTTTAAATCCTTAACAAATAACTACAGCAAATTTCTTTCATTCTACACACACAACAAGTCATTGTACAGTTTATGTATATCTTTCCAGTGCTGACGCATGAAATAATGGACTTAAGTCCATTATCTAAATGTATTAGCTGTTTTTGTGTATGAATTCCTTGCGACAAAGTTTTTTTTGAACACCATGCAAACTGCCTGTTTAACTGCCTTTGAAAAGTCGTGCGTCAGCACTGCACATTACACCGGATGCATAACAATATACTCAATACCATACCATTATTAACGTACTGTTCGCAGTTGCCACATGGCAACAACTCACATGCTCAACTCGGC
>CAIMCT010000488.1 GCA_903839535.1 uncultured Desulfobacteraceae bacterium | reverse complement strand
GTCTATCCTGTCTATCCATGTGAATTAAGTTTTTTTTAAGTGCGTTAAGATTGCAGTTTCGCCAGATTGTCCCTGGCGAATTCGATAGACGGGTCAAGGGAAAGCGCCAGTTCATAATAGTGAATCGCCTCATCGGTCCTTCCCAGATCGCGATAATTGGAAGCGATATTGGCGTAATCAATGGCCGAACCAGGATTGAGTGCGACCGCTTTTTGAAAACAGGCGATGGCTTTTTCATGATCCTTGAGTTTGAAATGGCAGAATCCGAGCAGGTTATGAATGTCCGTGCGCTCGGGATCATAACTTTCCCCCTTTTCAAGGACGCTGACAGCCTGTTTGTAATCTTCCATTTCCTTGAGCGCAATCCCCAAATACGAATAAATGCTGGGAATATCCTGAAGAACAGGATTCAGGTCAAGGGCATGGTTCAGATGAGTACAAGCGGTTTTGGGATCATTCATGGCGAGATGAACTGTTCCCATATAAAACTGAAGGTAATACTTGTCCGGAAGCATCCGGTTCATTTTCAAAAGCTCTGCAATTGCCTGCTGTGGCGGCTGGGTTTCTGTGATGAGTTTGGCGGCAAACATCCCGACGCTGGTTCCCAGAGCCCGTTCCCTGAAATGGGCGCCCGGAATAATCGCATAAAATGCCGGAATGTCGAGTCCGGGGTGCCGGGTGTTGATGACAATAACATCCATTCCTTTTCGGGAGAGCGCTGCAACGCAGTTTTCGACTTCGATCCGGATATTGCTGTTTGAAAGGTTCGGAAGCGATGCTATGGATATGTGGTTTTCCGGCTCAGTGATGAAACCAGCCTGATCCAGGCTGCTGAATTTTGGAAGCCCGCTAGCCTCATAATTGGCACCGGTATTAAAATCTCCTGCCAGTTGCGCCACTTCGGTCAAGGCCCGGCTGAAGGCTTTTTGTGGATCAGGCGTGGTTCCTGCTGTCCATACGATTTCGCTGGTTTGCGGAAAGGTGGTCGGATCGAATGCCAGAATGCCGACTGTTGGAATTCCGATATCCAGCGAAAAGTCAGAGACAAAAAGTTTGATGCCAGCCAGTTGATATTTCTGAAGCATCTCCCGGACCAGTGGCTCGGTTGAGGAATCCGGATTTATGGCTGAAACTTTTAGCTTATTGTGGCTTATGATTGAGGATACATGCCGCTCAACAATCTCGCAGATTCCCTGACTGAGAGCCTCTTCCACACAATTTCCCGCTGACGGACCATTGTATTCATTGATGGTGAAAAACCAGTTAAACGGAACCAGAACCTCCTCTTGCCGGGTCAGGTTATATCCCCAAGTCCATTTCAAGGGAAGATTTTCAAATATATTTTGGGTAATTCCCCGCTCGGTGGAATGATCATGAACAGATTGTGCAATCATCTCAAAGGGAATGGCGCGGGCTTTCAGGTTTTTGTAAGTATCGGTGAAGAAATTGCTCGGCGTGTTGCAGAAGCTAAAAAAACTGAACCGTTCGGCTAGCTCCATCACAGCACTGGCCTCAGCCTGGGCCGGTGTGGCACCTTTGCCCATCTGTTTTCGCGTTCCGGTTACAGCCCTGGCATCCTTGCCGCAATAACTCAAATATACCGGTATGCTCAGCCGTCCATTATCAATCCTCTCTGTTCGCTCCAGAATATCCAGATTGACCTGTTTAAATCTTTCCATAATTTTTATTACAGTTTCTTCTGGCGGTAAAACCTTGTCCTGATCCAGCGTATATCGTTTGAATGCATCCTGCAGTACCACCTTGTGGGTCATCTTCCCTCCAAATTCGTTGCATAAATGATAAATGAAATTCTTGACGTTATCGGTTTGATTTGTTAAATACGCACCTACCGGGGCGAAATAATCATTTGCTCCAGCAATATCGAAATTGTGGGGATGTAGCTCAGCCGGGAGAGCGCGGCGTTCGCAATGCCGAGGCCAGGGGTTCGATCCCCCTCATCTCCACTCACCACAATTGATATGCATCTGTTCAAATCCAGATTGTCCCTGACCGCCGGATCCTTTTCCCTGATACGGCCCGTTAGGTGATTTCGAATAAAGAATATACCGCCTTGATTGTCGTTTCGGCCAGTTGGGTTTATTTCGTAGGG
>CAIMCT010000487.1 GCA_903839535.1 uncultured Desulfobacteraceae bacterium | reverse complement strand
GAATCTTGTATTCGCCCTATTGAAAGGGCGAATCTTGTATTCGCCCTATCGAAAAGGCGAATACAAGATTCGCCCCTACGAAATAAACCCAACTGGCCGAAACGATGATCAAGGCCGTATATTCCTTATTGGAAATCACCTAAGGCGTGGTGATCTTGGCCTCATCATTCAAATATACATGCAACTTGGGGCGCAAACCGCAGCCGGAACGTAGTCCCGCAGGTGCAATCTACTTCGATCTTGCCCTGGAGCTGGTGTTCGCCGAGCATTTTGACCAGCAGCAGCCCCAGGGTACTGGTGTTCGTCCAATCCAGATCGACGGGCAGTCCCACACCGTTGTCCGCCACGGTCAACGTGTAGGCAGCGCCATCTCATGTCGCCGAGACAGCAATTTCGCAGCCGACGGCTCCGGAGCAGGTTCGCCCTTCCGGGAAGGCGTACTTGATTGCGTTGGTCACCAGCTCGGTTATAATTAGCCCGCAGGGGACAGCGCTGTCAAGACCCATATTGACACCAGCCGCGGCCACGCTGACATGGATGTTTCTCGAACTCTGATATGACGAATGCAGACGAGCTGTCAATGTATTGAGGTAATCCTGAAAATCGATTCTGGCGAAGTTCTCGGACTGGTAGAGCTGCTCGTGGACCAGCGACATTGACCTGATCCTGTTGCTTAGCTCCACCATGGAGGCTCTGGTCGGCTCGTCAACTATTTTCTGCCTTTGCAAGTCCAGCAGTCCCATGATGACGGCCAGGTTGTTCTTGACACGGTGATGGACTTCCTTTAGCAGCACATCTTTCTCCTCCAGCGAGGCCCGCAACGCTTCCGTCTGCTGCTCCAGTTCGTTGTGTGTCCGTTGCAGCACAGCCTCCGCCAACTTTCGCTCGCTAATGTCGCTGATCACAACGCGGCTTACTGGGGTGCAGTCGGTGTCTTGCGCTACTGTCGATTCTATATGCGCCCAGAATGCCGTCTCGTCGTTTTTCACCATCCGCAGTTCGCACGCCTGCGGTTTACCGGTCTCAAAGAGATGTTTGTGGTGCAGGTAGTAGGAGGCCTGATCCTCTTTGGAAAGAAACCGGGAGATATGCTGATTGACCAGCATGGCCCGGGCCACACCCAGCAGTGTGGCGGCGGTGATGTTGGCTTCCAGGATCAGCCCCTTTTCACTGAGGGTGCAATAGCCCACCGGCGCCATGTCGTAGAGATCGAAATAGCGCGCCCGCGCGGTATTTATTTCCACCTGCGCCAGGCGCAGTTCCTCGTTTTGTATCTCCAGCTCTATTTGATGAACACGCAGCTCGTGGAGCGTCTGCTGGGTTTCTTCTGGCGACAGAGCATTGAGGTTTTTCAGCGACAATGCCGCATTTTCCATGGCGATTTCTTCAGCCTGCCGACGCAAAGCCTGCCCTGCCTGCACTGCATTCAGTCGAAGTGAGCCTGCTTGCAGTGCATCGGTCATATCCGCCGAAAAAGGGACGGCTTGTTCCGGTCGGTTATTCTTGATGGTCATTTTGCATCTCCACGGTTGGAGGGACAGGTTTGAAATCCATACTGCTTAGCAAGGCATTGGCTTTGCGCAGCGCCTCTTCGGTCTGTTTGCTCTTGGTTATTTCCAGAAAAGCAGCGACGAACTGATCCGGCTTGTACTGGTATGCGACACAATCGTACCAACGGCCGTTAGGCTTGAGACACTGTTCGAAGCGTATCTGTTCCCCTGTCCGGGCGACATGACCGAAAGTTCCGATCCAATCAAAGGGATCGTTTTCGATGCCGGGGAAAGACTGCGTAGCGGTTTTGCCTCGCGGATCAATACCGGTCAATTCTCTATACTTTTCGTTTGCATCAAGGAAGCGGTAATCTATAGGTTTTCCCGAAGTGTCATAGATCATTTCATGGTATGCCACCCCGATGGGGCCTTTCTCGAACAAGGCCCGAAACTTCCACTCCGCCTCACTCAGCGATACCGTTGTCTGCTTCATCTCCGAGATATCGACAAAAGAGATCACCGCGCCTTCGATCACATTGTCGATCGTGCGATATGGCTGTATCCGCATCGTGTAATACTTGCCAGCCGTTGTCTGCACATCAACCTCTTTGGGAATCAGTGTGTTCAGCACCGCCTGTATGTCCTCCATCATTCGGACGTAGCCGACCAGATTGGAGACGATGTGGCCCAGTGGCCTTCCCACATCGCTTAAGATCAGGTTGATGATCTCGCTGGCGGCGGGGGTGAAGCGCAGGATGCGCTGCTGATGATCCACAAAGACGGTGCCGATACCTGTGCCGGCCAAAAGATTGTTCATGTCGTTGTTGGCGCGCGACAGATCCGCCACCTTGGTTTGCAGTTCGTTATTGACCGTAGCCAATTCTTCGTTGACTGATTGTAGTTCTTCCTTGGATGTCTCCAATTCCTCGTTGGTGGACTGCAATTCTTCGTTGACCGACTGCATCTCCTCGTTCGATGATTTAAGCTCTTCGTTGGATGTCTCCAGCTCCTCGTTGGAGGTCTGGAGGTATTCATCCTTGGCCCGAAGCGCCTGCTTGAGCGCAACGATTTGCACATCAACATCCGTAGAAAGTGTGTCGGTACCATCCGCCCCTGCGATGAGTTGCAGGGCGGCGGCCTGCTGCTCCTGTTTGGAGCCGACAGGATGCGCCTCCTCCAGAGTTACCAGGTACAGGGGTGTTTCAAGCGTTGCGGCAGCGCCTGGCGCCACCGGATGGACGGTCAGATTGACAGTGGTGAACTCGCCGTTGGTTTTAACGCGCAGGCCATGGCAGCGCACGATCTCTCTTGCCCTTGCGGCTTTGTGCAGAGCGGTGGTCAGGTCTTGCCGCAACCCTTCACACGCCATTTTTACAATATTGTAGATGCTGGCCTCGCCCGGGGTCGGTTCCAGGTACAGGCCGGTGCGGCCATGCAGGTAGAGAATGTCGCCCTGTCTGTTGACAAGCGCGCCAGCCGGGGCCACCTGCTGCAAGAGCGCCTGTTCGGTCAGCTCGCGCAATGGCAGTTTTTCAGGGAACGCTGTCTTTCCTGCTGCCCTCGGAAGCGCCGCATCTATCGCCGTCATAGGCGGTAGAAACTGGCCCAGAGCCATGCGCTGCGCGCTGTGAAAATCTTCTTTACGCTGGTACAGCTTTGATTTGCGGTCCAGCACGGTGAACAGATCGTCAAAATTCCCCACTGTCTCGGAAGTACCCAGAAAGAGAAACCCGCCCGGGCTCAGCGCGTAGTGAAACAGGGGAACGAGCTTCTTCTGCAAGGTCCCGTCCATATAAATCAGCAAATTTCGGCAACTGATGAGATCAAGTTTTGAAAAGGGCGGGTCTTTGATGACATTCTGTTCGGAAAAGACCAGCATG
Source organism: uncultured Desulfobacteraceae bacterium (assembly GCA_903839535.1). Lineage (GTDB taxonomy): Bacteria > Desulfobacterota > Desulfobacteria > Desulfobacterales > Desulfatirhabdiaceae > RAAP-1. Next base: position 2,346 of record CAIMCT010000487.1, on the reverse strand, counting down.
TCGCGGATGCCTTTATGGATGCGGTAGGTTCCGCCGCAGGCATCGATGGCGAAAAAGCGCGCCAGCCGCTCCCGCGAGATGTCGGTAGCAATGCTGGCAGGATAGACACCGGCGCGAGCCGTTGTAATCGCCTGACCATCAATGTCGGTGGCGAATACCTGCACCTTGAAGCTTTGCTTCATCGACTCCTGACGCTCGGCAAGCAGGATAGCGATGGAATAAGCCTCCTCGCCGGTGGAGCACCCCGGTGTCCAGACGCGGATCACGGTGTCCGCAGACTTACCTGCAAAGAGCTTTGGGATGGCCTGCTCCTCGATCACCTTGAATGCCTCCGTATCACGGAAGAATTTGGTCACGCCGATCAACAAATCGCGAAACAGCGCGTCCACCTCCGGCGATGTCTGCTGCATATACTTGACGTAGCTGTCAATCGAATCTATCTGGTGGACAGCCATGCGCCGTTCGATGCGGCGATTAATGGTGCTTGGCTTGTACTGGGAAAAGTCGTGGCCGGTCTGGGAGCGCAGCAAGATGAAAATCTTCTTCAGTGCGCTCTCGGCTCTGGGTGTCGGGACGGATGCAGCCCTTGGAGGATTGCCAAAGGCATGGGCCACATAAGTCATAAGCTGGGCGGGCATCTCGGCCGGCGGAAGCTCGTAGTCAACCAGACCCGTAGCAATGGCGCTTCGCGGCATGCCGTCGTACTCGGTTGATTCAGGGTTCTGAGCCATGACCATGCCGCCCTCGCCCTTGATGGCCCGCACGCCAAGGGTGCCGTCGCTGCCGGTGCCGGAGAGAATGATGCAGATGGCCCGTTCTCGCTGGTCCTGGGCCAGGGAGCGCAAGAAGAAATCAATCGGCAGGCGCTGTCCGCGGGGGGCGGAAGGCTCCATCAGTTGGAGCGTGCCGTTTAAAAACGCCATGTCTCGGTTGGGCGGAATGATATAAGCACAGTTGGGCTGCACCGCCATCCCGTCCTCGACCTCGAAGACCTGCATGCGGGTGTAGCGCCGGATGAGATCGGCCAGGATGCTCTTGTGATCCGGAGCCAGATGCTGCACCAGGACAAAAGCCATGCCCGGATCGATGTCAGCGGGCATGCCGGAAAAGAATGCCTCGAAGGCCGCCAACCCCCCGGCCGAGGCGCCGATGCCGACGATGGGAAAACCGGCGGCGAGTTTTTCATCCGTCTCTTTCGCGTCGACTGAATTTTGGGCGGTCTCTGGTGCGATCTCCGGCGCCTCAATTGTCGTGACTGGCGGTGCTTCCACAGCTTTTACTTTATCTTTTTTTCTTGAAGCCATGATGGTCTCCTCCTTGTTTCTTCATTCTTATAGCGCGCCTTTGTGACCACGCCCAGCAGGATGGTGGTGATGCCTTTCAGTATCAGAATCTGCTTGCTAACGGTGCAATAGCCCGTCCGGTTGAGCGCCTGGTTATGCCCTTCATCCGTATTTGCCATATATTTTACTGAGAGTCTGATGCGCCTATCTCCGAATTGATGATTTGTAACATAATACCCATTATTTTACCAAGTTGTTCTATATAATATTCTTTAACATCTATATACAATGAGTCATCCAGTTTCAGAAATCTCCAGTTGCTCCCCGTTGTAACAATGCCGTACATTGTTTTAATTTGACTCCCTTTCTGTTCGTTGAACATTCCGGATGCTATCATTTCGGCTGCACACTGCGCCAGCCCGGATTTTATATTGTCATTTTTGGCCTCGACAATAGAAATGACTGGTGAACTTACATAAAGCTGTTCTTTTGAAAGAGAAATAATATAATCGCAAACACCGTTCAGTCCTTTTTCCTTATCAACATTGAATTCCACACCTGAGAAAAGACTGATCCGATGATTCAGGACTTTTCTCAGTTCGATGAGAATCGGTGTCACAATCATCTCAGAGCGTGCTTTTTCGGTATGTATCGCAAGCGCCAGCGGAATGTTTTCTTTAAGTATCTCGCTCAGAAAATCGCTTATCTTTTCTTCTCTGACATCGGGAAAAAGGTTTGTTTCAGCCTCTATAATCAACTGAAATTTCTCTTTTATTTCACTAAGAGTATAATCACTGTAAGCCATATCGGATACATCCTCTCTCAATCAGTCCTTTAATCCTTGCGCCCGTTCCGTTGTAGCAATCGCATACATCCGCCCTGCTTCATTCACCAAAGCAGTGGAGGTCAACCAGACACCCACGACAGCGCCAGCTTTGGTGATCCTTTGGGTACAATAGGCGTTAGAAAATTCATCTCCTATTACAAATACGCTTGTTTTAGGTCTAAAATACTAAAATCGAAAGGATTCCCCCCTTTGAAAAAGGGGGGTTAGGGGGGATTT
>CAIMCT010000486.1 GCA_903839535.1 uncultured Desulfobacteraceae bacterium | reverse complement strand
GAATCTTGTATTCGCCCTTTCGATAGGGCGAATACAAGATTCGCCCCTACTATTGCCTGATGGCGGCGATACACGGATGAATGCCTGGCAGAAACGGCGATCAATGTATAGAAAAATCTGAATCAGACAGTGGGGGAATCCTTTGTTGGAAATCACCTAATGTGTTCCCTGTAACGAGGATATAAATGCCTACATTCATTGAAACCCAGTTTCCAATTGCACGTCTTTCCGCCGAGTCTTACAAGGAGCGCAAGGCTGGCGCCAGCCAGACGCTGACCGGGCTTGGCAAATGGTGGGGGCGAAAGCCACTTATCCTTGTCCGTGCTTCCATCATCGGCATGTTAATGCCTGCTTCGGATGATCCCAAAAAAGATCGTGAGACATTTCTCAAAATCCTAACTATGGACGATGACGGCGCGTGGCAGCGCTGCAAGGGTGAAATCCCGGTAGCCGCTTGGCGCGATGCCGCCTCAACGGAAATAAAGGACGAATACTTCGGTACCCGTGGATTCAAACAGGGGATTACCGACGAGGAAAAAGAAGATATCTGCGCCCGAATCTGGGAATCTCTCACGGATGAAAAGCGGCAAAAACTCGATGAGCAGCGACGGCGTCCCGTTCCAGGCCGTGCTACCTTCGATGCCATGCCTTATGCTGAGCGCATCAAACACTGCGAACGCCCGGAGAATGTCACCGGCCCCTCGGTTGCAGCATGGGCGGAGATCAATTCCCATCTCGGGACCTTCGCCACGAGCCTTGCCGAACTGATAGCGCAACTTGGACAATGCACATTCGGCCACACGCCACGGGTCGGTGATTGCTTTTGCGGAGGCGGTTCAATTCCCTTCGAGGCCGCCCGCATTGGCTGCCAGGCCTTCGGCTCAGATCTCAATCCCGTTGCCGGTTTGCTCACTTGGGCAGGCCTAAACCTGCTGGGTGGTGGCAAAGAAGTGCAAGAACAGGTGCGACGAGTACAGGAAGGTGTTTTCGCCGCTGCTGACCAGCAAATCACTGAGTGGGGCATTGAGTACAATGACAGCGGCGAGCGCGCCGAGGCATTTCTCTACTGCGTGGAGGTGAAACCGGAGGGCTGCGATTATTATATTCCACTCGCGCCAAGCTGGGTGATTTCGGAGAAATATCGCATTGTCGTAACTTGGCAGCGAGTTCATGGTGCGGACAGATTGCAGCCGGAAGTCATAACCGTTTCTCAAAGCGATCTCGAACTCTACAAAAACAAAAAAGGCGCTACCGTGGTGGACAGTCGCGTCATTGATCCATTCGATCCGAACCGTACATGGTCAGTGGAAGCCTTGCGCGGCCCCGAAGGGTTACGACGTTGGACCAACGAAGACCTCGTGCCTCGTCACGGTGATGTATTTCAGGAACGACTCTACTGCATCCGCTGGGTGAAAACGGTCACGGAACACAATGCCATGGGGCACGACGTGACAAAAACCGTGCGCCGCTACGCCTCCCCTGATCAAAATGACCTCGCCCGCGAAGCCAAAGTACTTGAACTCCTGCGTGAACGCTTCACTGATTGGCAACACAAGGGCTTCATTCCGTCCAAGGCGATTATCAGCGGTTACAACACAGATCAACCTATCCGAGAGCGCGGCTGGACCCACTGGCATCACCTCTTCACGCCGAGACAGTTGTTGGTGCATGGCCTGATTCTTTCACTTTACGCAAACACGAGTTGCTTATCCACCAGAGTTTCAGGCTTGGTTCTGATCGGTAAAATCTGTGACCATGACTGTCGACTTTGTGGATGGAATCCTCATTTCAGTAAGGGGCCAGGAAGTTCCAATCATGTGTTTACGAACCAATCGTTAAATACTGCAATTTCATATGCTGGTAAGTGTCTGTCAGACTGTAATTTTGAAATAATTAAACCAATAGTTTTTCCCCTTTGTTCTACTCAAATCCCCAATTCTATTTCCATAAGCGATGCTCGCGACCTCCGCGAAATCTGCGACATTTGGGTTACCGATCCACCCTACGCCGATGCAATCAACTACCACGAACTCGGCGACTTCTTTCTTGCTTGGTATGACAAGCAATTAGCAAAGGCTTTCCCTGAGTGGTCGTCCGATGCAAGAGCCGAGTTAGCCGTGCGTGGCGATGGCGAAGATTTCCGCCGCTCCATGGTGGAAATCTACCGCAATCTTGCCCTTCACATGCCGGACAACGGCTTGCAATTGGTCATGTTCACTCACCAGGACCCAGCGGTTTGGGCCGATTTGGGTATGATTCTTTGGGCGGCCGGTCTCAAGGCCACCGCCGCCTGGACGATCAGTACGGAAACCGAAGCAGCCGGTATCAAGAAAGGCAACTACGTCCAGGGCACCGTTTGCCTCGTCCTGCGAAAACGAGCCGCCGCTGAGCCAGGCTTCCTCGATGAAGTCTATCCGCTGGTGGAGGACGAAGTGAAACGACAGATCGAATCCATGCAAGCCCTGGATGAGGACGGCGAGCCAAACTTCAACGATGCCGACTATCAGCTTGCCGCCTACGCTGCCGCTCTGAAAGTCCTCACCCAATACAGCACGCTCGACGGACGCGACGTGGAGCATGAGGTCTTTGCCGTGAGGTCCAGAAGCGAGAAAAGCGATTTCCAGACCGTCATCGAGCGCGCCCTCGGCATCGCTTGCGACACCCTTGTCCCCCGTGGGCTGGACAACTCCTGGCGTGATCTCTCGCTTGTGGAGCGCTACTACCTTCGCGCCCTTGACATTGAGAGTCGGGGCGAGCGCCGGAAAGGCATGTATGAAGAGCTTGCCCGTGGCTTCGGTGTGACTGATATCCGACCACTCCTGAAAAGCGATAAAGCCAATGGTACCCGCATGCACACGCCATCAGGCCTTGGGAAAAGTCTGATCGGAAGTATGAAAATAGAAGTAGAAAGTATGAAAATAGAGGGTAAAAAGAAACTTCGTAATTCATCATTCATAATTCACCCTTTCGCTTCATCGGCGCTTCGCCATCTACTGTTCGCCATTCGGGAGACCAGCGCAGTTAGCAATAGCTCTGAGTCCGGCCGCCAATACCTGCGCGACACCTTTGGCCAGGGGTACTGGGGCCGGCGCGAACGATTTATCGCCCTTCTTGAATGGCTCGCTGCTTTGGGGAACGCTGTGGGCATGAACGAATGGATCGCCGACTCTGAAGCCGCCCGCATTCTTGCCGGACGTCTTAGAAATGACCAAGCCTGATGCTGAAATGCCATTCCAGCCGTAGAAACAGACTCGACCATGCGGTGTTGAATCAACGCCTCGAAGGCGCTGTTTCCTACGACCGCATTGCAGGGTATTTCCGCTCCAGTCTGTTTGAAGTGGCAGGGGAAGCCATAGCGAAAGTGACTGGGCCAGTGCGAATTATCTGCAACTCGGACCTTGATCCGCAAGACATTGTCACTGCCGCCGCAGCACAAGCAGCGCTCCGCCGGAGCTGGTGTTCTGGCAGACCGGAGGAAGCCCCGCCCAGTGCGATCCCGCGTTATCGAGCACTCTACGAAGCCCTCACAAGTAAAAAGATGGAAGTGCGGGTGTTGCCCGATGCCGCATTCGGCCTGATCCACGGCAAAGCTGGAGTCGTGCGGTATGCGGACGGCTCGGCCACTACATTTCTCGGAAGCGTCAACGAGAGCGCCTCGGGCTGGAAGGTGAACTATGAGTTGCTGTGGGAAGACAATGACCCCGAAACCATTGCGTGGGTGCAGGAGGAATTCGATACCCTCTGGAATGATGCACGAGCGGTGAATCTTGCGTGCTGCCCCTTCATTGTACAGGATGTGCAGCGCATCATTTCCCGCAGGGTCATCGAACCGGAGGAGTTGAAGGCTATTTCCGACCCCACGAAAGCGGCGGCGGCCGCTGCCGTCGAAACGCCTGTCTATCGCTGCGATCAGGGGTTGATGCCGCACCAGAAGTATTTTGCCAGGCTGGCTCTGCAACGGCACCGGCTGGGCGGCGCCCGCCTTGTCCTCGCCGATCAGGTTGGTCTGGGGAAAACCATCCAGCTTGCCATGGCCGCAATGCTAATGGCTCTTGATGATCCAGGCGCCGGCCCGATTCTCGTCCTTGCCCCCAAACCGCTTCTCCAGCAGTGGCAGGATGAGTTGATGGAAAGGCTTCTGCTGCCATCCGCCCGGTGGAACGGTCGCTCATGGGTGGATGAGAACGATCTGGAATACCCGTCAGATGGTCCTAAATCACTCGGTAAATGTCCGCGAAGGATAGGTCTGGTTTCGCAGGGCCTGGTGGTGCGTGGTCTGTCGGAGGCGGTGAATCAACTTCTTAGCCGCCGCTACACCTGTGTCATCGTGGACGAATCGCACCGCGCCCGCCGTCGCAAATTGCCAAAGGTGGATGCCGGAGCCGATGAAATTGACGAGAAGGCTGTACCTAATAAATTAATGGCTTTTCTCCGGGAAATCGGCCCGAAGACAAAAAGCATGATGCTGGCCACGGCGACCCCGGTCCAATTGCACCCGGTAGAGGCCTGGGATCTTCTGCATATCCTCTCTCACGGAAACGACAGCGTACTCGGCGGCAGGACGCATACCAGCCCCTGGTTTCGCCCCAGTCATTGTCTTGATATCGCCACCGGAGATGCGGCGGTTCCCAATGATGATGTCCGTGATGGATGGGAATACGTCCGCGACCCGCTGCCGTCCCGATTTGAAGATCCGGCATTCGACCGCATCCGCCGCAACCTTGATGTCGGCGACACCAACTGGCAATTAAGGCCTGAGAGTCTTGACAAACTCTCTCTGGCAATCCAGCGGGTCCAACTAAAGAACGGGTTGTCGGACTACGGCGAACGCTTCAATCCTTTGCTGCGGTGCATCGTGCGCCGGACGCGAGGCTATCTGGAAGCAACGATCAATCCGGCGACAGGCGGCTATTTATTGCCGAAGGTCGCAGTGAAACTATTCGGTGAGGAAAACGAAAGCGCCCTTGTTCTCGGTGGATACTTGCTTGAAGCCTATCAGGAGTCTGAGGCATTTTCACTGCTGCTACAGCAACGGGTGCAAGGGGCGGGTTTCTTTAAGACGCTTCTTTTGCGACGACTCGGCAGTTCGATGGAAGCCGGCCGCCGTACAGTGCAAAGGCTTCTTGGCGAAGAGCCTGACACTCCAAACGACGAGGATGACGATGATGCCGAAGAAGAAGCACCTCCGCAAGTCGGGCGGCCGCCACAGGGAGTCAGCGATTTTAAGAACTTCACCGCTGGGGAAATAGCATCACTACGTCGCTGCCTCCAACTGCTCCGGCAAGGAGGCAATAGCGATCCAAAGCTCGAAGCGCTGAGCAGCTATCTTCTTGGCACCCATTCAGGTGTTGAATGTAGTTGGCTTGATCTGGGCTGCATCCTCTTTTCGCAGTATTACGACACCGTCCGTTGGGTCGGAGACGAACTGGCGAAGCGTGTTGAATTTGCAAATATAGACATCGGTCTCTACTCCGGTAGTACTCGCTCCGGTTTCTGGCGCGAAGGCAAATTCCAGCGATGCAAGCGGGATGCTCTCAAGGAACGTGTCCGCACCGGCGACCTCAAACTATTGCTCGGTACGGATGCCGCATCAGAGGGGCTGAACCTACAGCGTCTCGGCACGCTTATCAATATCGACCTTCCCTGGAATCCGACTCGGCTTGAGCAGCGCAAGGGCCGTATCCAACGTATCGGGCAAGCGCGAAGCGAAATCTGGATCGCCAATCTTCGCTACCGCGATTCTGTAGAGGATCGCGTCCACCAGGTGCTGGCGGACCGCCTCGAATCAATTCATGGGCTTTTTGGTCAGATACCGGATACCCTTGAGGACGTGTGGGTGCAAGTCGCCCTCAATAACAAACAAGCCGCCCTTCAGCTCATTGATCAAACCACGGCCACCAGAAATCCGTTCGATGTGAAATACAGCAAAGTGGAAGACGCCGACTGGGAAACCTGCGCCTCTGTCTTGAATGCCGTGAGTGTGAAGGAACTTTTCTCTCGCAGTTGGTAAGGGGACGCTGTAAGGTTTCTATCCCTTTGCTATACTGCCAACTGTCACAATCTGCACTTTTGGACCCCCACCCCAACCCTCCCCCGCTGGGAGAGGGAGCATAAGGAAAGTGCAGATTATGCCCGTTTGCAGTATAATCACCAGGATACCCACTGACCAAAAAACAATCACTGCGGGCGCTGAGCAAGTAGCACAAATTCTACAAGATCAGAGACTACCATTCGCAGGTGAACTCACTGCATTGGCTGGCGATAGATGAAAGATCCGTCCACTTGGGACAAACCCGATGCCTCGGAAATAATACCGGTCACCTTTGCAAATGGCCGTGAATACTCTCGGGCGGGGTTTGTCATCAAGGCATAACCCCGTATTCTTTTAATTTTTTATGAAGGGTTTTTCGTGTAATTCCCAGTTTTCTGGATGCCAGGCTTTTGTTGCCGTCCGCTGATGTCAGCGCGCTCAGAATTGTCGATTTTTCAACAGCAGTGAGCGACAAGGTTTCGGTTATCGCCGAAGAATTCATAAAAACAGATGGTTGCAGGGCAGGAGAGGCCGGCAGCATGGGAAGCTGCTGGTCATCCAGATATTCACTTCGGGACAGAACAACCCCTCTTTCAACTGCGTTCATCAGCTCCCGAACGTTTCCAGGCCAGTCGTACCGGATCAAATGATCCATCGTCTGAGGAGTGAAGCCCTTGATGGATTTATGATTCAGGATTGAGAATTTCTCCAGGAAATGTTGAGCAAGCAGCGGAATGTCCTCTTTTCGCTCGCGCAGGGGCGGCAGATTCAGGTTCACGACATTGAGCCTGTAGTATAAATCCTCCCGGAAACGTCCAGATGTGGTCAGCGCCAAAAGGTCCTTGTTGGTGGCCACAATCAGCCGGACATCCACAGCCACCACCTGCTCTCCGCCCACCCTGGTAATTTCCCTTTCCTGAAGCACTCGAAGCAGTTTGACCTGCATCATCAAAGACATTTCACTGACTTCATCCAGAAAGAGACTGCCCCCGCTGGCCTGCAGGAATTTGCCTTCTTTCCTGCGATCAGCGCCGGTGAAGGCCCCTTTTTCATGGCCAAAAAGTTCAGATTCCAGCAGGGTTTCGGTAATGGCGGCACAATTGATTTTGATAAAGGGGCCAGCTTTTCGATGGCTGTTAAAATGAATCGCCCCTGAGATCAATTCTTTTCCGGTTCCGGATTCACCATGAATCAAAATGGTCGCCTCGGATGGCGCTACCTGGGCGACTGTTTCCAGAAGCCTTTCCATCTTCAGACTTTGTGCGATGATCTGTCGCCGGTCAAATCGCTGGTCCAGGCGTTGTCTGAGCATACGATTTTCTTCCCGAAGAAGAACATGTTCCATAGCCCGTTCGATGGTGATTCTCAGTTTGTCAAAATCAAGTGGTTTGGTCAGATAATCATGGGCACCGGCTTTCAGGGCGGAAACCGCGGATTCAATGGAAGAATAGGCGGTCATTATAATCACCGGTATGGCGGGATTAATCGCCTTGATGCGGCCCAGCGCCTCAAGACCAGAGACCTTCAGCATGCGCACATCCATAAGGATGAGATCAAAAGGCCGATCTTGAACGGTTGCGATGGCGACGGCTCCGTCGTTGGCTTCAACGATTTCATATCCCCAACCACCAATTAACGTACGCAGCATGGTTCGGTGCGCAGTATCATCATCGACAACAAGGATTGAACAGGATTTTGTTTTCATGGGTGCGTGTTCTCAAAGGGGAGCCGAATCGTTACCGTGGCACCTTTTCCCGCCAGGCTTTCAATTTTGATGTCGCCATCGTGAGCATCCACAATGTTGTGGATAATGGCAAGTCCCAGGCCGGTCCCCGAGGTTTTGGTGGTGAAGTAGAGGTCAAAAATCTGCGAAAGATCAGTTTCGGAAATTCCGGCTCCGTTGTCTGAGATTTGAAGTATCAGCCGATCCTGATTGAGCGTGACGCTGATAACGATCTTTCCGCCACAGGTCATGGCCTCCACGGAATTCAGTAACAGATTCAGCAATACCTGGCTTATCTGGTCCGGATCCATGGGAATCAGGGGAAGTTCCGGTTGAATATTTGTTTCGATGTCAATTTGACGGTCATGGGTCTGATGCTCCATCAGCTTCAGCGTATTGCGAATGACCTCTGAAATTGAAACAGGCCGTTTGGCTATGGTTACGGGTTTTGCAAACGCCAAAAGCTGGCTTACCACACGGTTCAATCGATCCACTTCCTGAATCATGATTGATGAAACTTCCTGGTCTTCGGGGATGTGTGAGTAGCGTTCCTTGAAATAGGTGGCGAAACCTTTTATCGAACTTAAAGGGTTGCGGATTTCATGTGCAACACCGGCTGCAAGGCTTCCTACGGATGCCAGCCGCTGAGATCTGGCTAATGCTTTTTGAAGAGCCTGGACCTCACGCAGATCTTTGAACAACAGAACATATCCGAGAAACATGCCTGTTTCATCCTGGAGTCTCGCAGCGCTGACTTGAAGCGGAAGGCGCGTTTTCTCCGCCATGTGATATATGATTTCTTTTTCAACCGTCCGCGTCGCGATATCCGGATGTGAAATCAGCTCCAGGAACATCCGTGGCAGAATCTCGGATGCCTTTTTTCCGGATGCATGGATTGCAGACAGGTTCAGTACCCGATCTGCTACCTGATTAAAGGATGTGATGACCTGAAAAGTATCCAGGGCAATCAATCCGATGGGCATATTTTCAACCAGGGTATCCGAAAAAGCTTTGATTCTGGAAAGCGATGCCCGTGTCATACGGAAATTCTGCGCCAGAAACAGCATCATAACACCGGCAAAACCGATGAAAAGCAGAATTGTTCCCATGACCACTGTATGCATGGTGTCGGCACGCTGGGCCTCTTCAATGGAATCCATATCCAGACCTATAAAAATAATCCTGGAGATGCCCGGCCCCTCAACTGGAAACGGCAACAAGGGTGGCGGTAGGAGGGGGAGGGGAGATTCACCTTTCATGCGACCCCGATGGAATCCCTGCGGGGGGCGGGACGGGGTAAATTTACGATAGAATTCGAATGTCTTTTTTCCGTGATGTTCGGGAAGAATTCGCCAGAAGCTTTCCGATGACCCTGAAATGGCTTCCAGGTCCAATTCTTTTCCATGAGTGTTGCCTATTTGTTCCGGATCACTGCTGGCCATGATCATTCCGCCTGCATCCGTTACAGTCAAATGGACGATGTCCGGCTGCTGAGCAGTTTCCATAAGCAGTTTCTGAAGCTGAAACCCGTCCCATCGCCCTGCCATTCCGGTTCGGGTTCCGGCCTCAAACGACCGGATAAGAGCGGCGGCTTTTTCTTTCAACAGCCTCTCGGAGTTCTCCTTCTGCCGGTTGATGTTTTCAATCGTCATGAGCGAGAAAATGGGCAGCAGAACCAACACTGCGCCGATTAACACCCAGGGCGGGATGCCGGTCCAGAAACGTTTTGTTAAAAGATTGCCGGATTTCATTAATAAAAGGCGCTTAAATCCCCGGCTCCTTTGCGGATGACTTCAGGCGTATCGCCGATCAGCGATATAACACTTGAAGGAGTTCCCGATACGGAACCCGCATCAATTACCAGATCTATCCGGGTTCCAAAATACTCATGAATCAAAGATGGATGGTCAAAGACAGAGCCGTCCGGAGCTGTGGCGCTGGTTGAGATAATGGGATTTCCCAAAGATTTTACCAAGGCGATACAGATTGGATGCTCCGGCACTCGAATGCCGGCGGTTTTGCGTTTGGTCAGCATGATTTTCGGAACCAGTTTTGAGCCTTCCAGGATAAAGGTATAAGGTCCAGGAAGATAGCGCTTCATGGTTTTATACCCGTAATTGGTTACCTTGGCGTAGTCGCTGATATCTTTAAGATCCGAGCAGATAAAGCTGAAAGGTTTGGATGAATCCCGCTGCTTGATCTGATAGATTCTCTGAATGGCTTTTTTATTCATGATATCACAACCGATACCGTAAAATGTATCCGTTGGATAGGCGATAATACCCCCATCTTTTAAAATGTCCACCACTTTGGTGACAAGTCGCGGCTGCGGGGTTATGGGATTGATACTGATCAGCATGATTACCATCCAGTAAAATGTAATGCAGATAAAAGTAAGGGCGACCGGCTGGTCACCCCTCCAGTACACTACTACACTCATGTTCAAATAACAACGGAATATGTATTTGCAAAAAGACAAAGCGGATTGCAAGTCGGTTCAGAGAGATGAAAAAACGTATCTTTCTTAAATTCGATCACCCCCATATATGAAAAATGATACTTCCCCCTTTGTAAAAGGGGGATCGAGGGGGATTTTTCAGGTGGATAGCCTCCGAAATCCCCCCTGGCCTGGGCTGATGAAAATTGCCATATATTTTAGTGAAAAACTGGTCCTATTTTTGTTCCGCCCACCCCCACCCCCTAACCCCCTCCCGCAAGGGGAGGGGGGACTT
>CAIMCT010000485.1 GCA_903839535.1 uncultured Desulfobacteraceae bacterium | reverse complement strand
GGTAACTTCTCAATAAGTCCTAACAAGCTATAAATTCAGCAGGTTGTGCGTTAATTTTCATTTATTCAAGCAATATTTGTGCCATTAAATAATACAATAATAAGAAATACTTATACATGGCACTGTTATTGCCTATATAGATAAGTGACAAATTTTCTCAATCATAACATGCTGTAATATTAATGTATTTAGATTTATCGGATTTATTGAGAAGTTACAGTGATGTACATAAATAATTTAAATTTATAGACATCACATGGATACATTCCAGTCATCATCATTGGTGAGCTTGTAGATATGATGGGTCTTTCCATCAGAAATGATTTTCAAAACAATTCTGAGATCTTCCAGCTCAAGAAAGCTTGCATTCATTGCTTCGGGCGAGGCATTCCATATCTCCAGAAGGTTTTTTGTGGAAAGGGTCGCTCCGGAATCCACAATGCCGCAGCAGAGCAGGTAGAGTGAGATGGTTTCGGTTGAAAGGCCCATTTGAAATATTTTTTGATTCATTGCAGAATGCTCCATAAAAATGCTCATGTCGTTTCACAACTGGCAGTCAACCACATTGTTTCCCCTTCGCGGGGCCGTTTTTTTGCCTTTTTCCTGTGATTTTTTGCTGCTCAGAACGTTCTATATCATCATTGATCCCTGTCTTGTCAATGTCATTTTATCTTGGTCATGACCGAAAAGTCCCCGATATCTGAATCATCAGAGCTGGTGAACCTTAACAATTTATGCACTGTTTGCCACTTGTTGACTTTCACAGAAAACACTTGCAATGAACGAGACATTTTAGTATAAGGTTAGAAATATGGTGGGTGTAGCTCAGTTGGCAGAGCACCGGGTTGTGGCCCCGGTTGTCGAGGGTTCAAGCCCCTTCACTCACCCCATCTTGCCTTCATCACGCGCCCGTAGCTCAGCTGGATAGAGCGCCGGACTTCGAATCCGTAGGTCGGGGGTTCGAATCCCTCCGGGCGCGCCAATAATAACAAGGGGTTATCCTAACGGGTAGCCCCTTTTTTATTGGCTGGTTGCGGATAGGTTGCGTTTGGTTGCGTATTCAAAAACGTCATCCAACCGATCCACGGCATCTTTGTTTCCTTCCGGACTCAGGTGTCCATAAATATCCACTGTGACCTTTATACTATGGTGTCCGAGCTGGTCACGAACATAAACCAGGGATTCGCCTGCTTGAATCAGCAAACTTGCATAAGTATGTCTGAGATCGTGTACCCGAATCTGCCGCAGCCCTGCTTTTTCAAGCGCCTTATGGAAAATTCTATTTCGCCAATTGTTGATATCTATTGGACTGCCAGCCTTATTGACGAAAACCCATTCCCGTAATACCCCTTTACCATTTTTCAGAGCATCCTGTTTTGCTTTCAGTTTATGAGATTTCAAAACTTCAGTTAACTGAAGCGACATATCGACCTTTCGTTTTTTTCCGCTCTTGGGAATGCCAATCTGTCTCCTGGAAAAAGTTCTCTGAATCCAGATAAACCTTCCATTGAAATCAATATCTCCCCACTTAAGCGCCAGCGACTCACCCATGCGCATCCCCGTCCTTGCCAACGTCAATGCATGCGGATAATGGTCTGGATAATGCTTTTGGAAGATATCCAATAAATGCGTCAATTCTTCTTTCTTTAATGGTGTGATTTCATCAACGTCTCTGGCTGCATTGAATATTTTACCGAGTCGTTGGGCTGGGTTTGCAGTAATCACTTCGTCATCAACGGCCAGATTCAGTACCCCTGAGATACAGCTTTTCATGTGGCAAACAGTGGATTTTGCCAGGCCATCGCTGATCTTCTTTATCAGAAACTGCTTTATCTCCCCCCGCCGAATCTCTGCAATCGGATATTTCCCGAATTTCGGAATCACATGGTTTTTCAAAATACTTGTATAATCCATGATCGTCGATGGTTTGCACATGGCTGGGACATTAACTTTTATCCAGTTCTCAGCGTAATCTTTAAACAAAGAAACGACTACAGAAGATTTCTCTTCCGGTTTTCCCTCCCCCAGCACCAGCTTTGCCTCAATCACTTTCGCCAATTGCAGTGCCGTGCGTTTATCTTTCCCTACTTTTTTTGCCCTCCTTTTCCCGTTGTGATCAATAAAAATCCAGTAAATTCCCGATGACTTCGGTTTTTCTCGCACTTTTACTCCCATGAGTTCTGCCTCCGATCTTTCAGTTTTGGGCAGATGATATGGGTAGAGCTTTCATAATACCTCTCCACATATACACCCTATCACCAGCCGTGTTTGGAAGCAAGGATAGCGGATGTGATTCCGGAAATCCCGACCAGGAAAAGTTTGAAAAGCTGGTCGTGTCATTTGAAAAAAATTCGAGCATGATGTGACCTGCATCAGGACGACGTTCCAATGTTCCGACAAGAAAGTTCGAACATTGATTTATCAAACAATAAAAAAGGGAGGCCAATGTGGAAAAAGGATTTCTGACAATTAAAGAGGCGGCTCATTATGGCAGCATCTCGCGCAGGACACTGCACAAATTTCTGAACGATCCGATTCACCCATTGCCGCATTTCCGACTCGGCACCACTGGCAGAATGGTCAGAGTGAGGAAGGAGGAATTGGAAAACTGGATGGAGAACTTCAGAATAAACAGCAAAATCAATATTGATAAATTATTGAATGATCTCAAATAGTAATAGTGATTTTACTCCCTGAAGCGGGCCTCAACAGTGGTACCAGCGCTTCAACCACCCCCAACTTTCACGATCAATAAAAAATGTTAAATAAAACGAAAGTGAATCAGACTGTTTTAAACAATTTGTCCCACACATCAAAAATCTGATATTATATGCAATAATATCAGATAGTTATGGCATGGGACAAAGGGACATTTAAAAGGAGGAAATATTGTATGGAATATCCTTTAATTTTCAAGCCATGCTTGCCACTGACTCCCGTGGGTTTTGGAGAACGGGTGGC
Organism: uncultured Desulfobacteraceae bacterium; assembly: GCA_903839535.1. Lineage (GTDB taxonomy): Bacteria > Desulfobacterota > Desulfobacteria > Desulfobacterales > Desulfatirhabdiaceae > RAAP-1. The sequence continues at coordinate 906 of CAIMCT010000485.1, read as the reverse complement.
AAATATGTATCGGGGACGGCTCTTTTACATGGCAGATACCAAGACATGGTGGCTTTGGAACGGAAACAAATTTGTACAATGTGGCGATGAAATTTTATTGAAATTGATAAAAAACTGTATTGAAAATTTGCCACTGGAACTGCGAAAGAACCAGCTCGGGAAAGCCAACAATAAAATAATAACCCAAAACGATTTGATAAATGCTGCCGAAATCAACTTAACCACTGGAAAAATGAAGGAAACCATCAAAATTCTCTCAACCATCGATGGTGTTATAGCAGCCAATGAAGATTTTGATGCAAATCCGATTGAAATTAATTGCAAAAACGGGGTTCTTGATATGCTTAACGGAAAAATTCGTGCAAGCGATCCAAGCAACCTGGTAAAACAAGCAATATCAGTTAATTACAATCAATTGGCAACTTGCAGCACATTTGACCAGTTCGTGCTTGATATTTGTAATAATGACAAAGAACTGGTGCATTATTTGCAAGTTTTTTGTGGCTACCTTTTTACGGGTCTTACAACCGAACAACAGCTTTTCGTCTTATTTGGTCTGGGAGCCAACGGCAAGTCGTTGCTTATATCAGTTTTATTGAATATTGCCGGAGACTATGGAATGTCTACACCGGCCAGCACGCTTCTTGCTGGTCGTGCAGGTGCAATACGCAATGACTATGCCAGGTTGGTAAACTCACGGATTGTAGCAGCAACCGAAACCAACAGAGGCCATGTATTTGATGAAGCTGGCGTAAAAATGCTCACGGGTGAAGACATGATAGTATCCAGAAAGCTGTATCGAGAATTCTTTGAGTACGTACCGAAGTTTAAGGTTGTACTTTCCGTCAATAACTTGCCGAGAATTTTCGGTAATGACAAAGGGATCAAACGGCGGATCTGCATCAT
>CAIMCT010000484.1 GCA_903839535.1 uncultured Desulfobacteraceae bacterium | reverse complement strand
CACAACCAGGAAGTTGCTGCCTGGGGTGACCGTACTATTTATCTTGATGATGGAGTACTGGTGCGTGACGAAAGAACGGCAGGTTGAGGAAAGATGTGCTCGCAATAGAAAAAAAGACGATAACATGCTGATATTATTTAATAAATAAGCTTATTTTGCTTGTGTTTGTCGCGGCTTTGTGATAGGCATTCTTTGCAATATCAATACGTTGCAAGGGAATCGCATGATATACGTCAAAGACCACAAACAGCGCGACATGTTCAATCCATTTGCTCATTTGGGCGCCAAACGCCTTGCTCTTCTTGAATCATCATGGGCACATCTTTTTCGTGAAGAGATACTGCATAATCTTCCGGCAGAGAAGTTATTCCAGTTTTACGATGAGTTTAAAGGGCGTAAGACGAAAGAGCTCTACGCCATGCTTGGCCTTGTTCTCATCCAGCAGATGGAAGACTGCTCCGACTCTGACGCCATTGACAACTTTGCCCTGAACCTGAAATGGCAGTACGCTCTCAACATAACCGATGAATCCGACGCTGCGTCGTATGTGTCACCCCGCACCCTTTGGAACTTGCGAGATATCGTCGCTCAGCATGGCTTGCATGACGCGCTCTTTGAAAATGTTACCAATGCCCTGAAGAAACTGTTTACTCTTGATCCATCAAAGCAGCGTCTCGATTCAGTTCATCTTTTTTCCAACATGGCGCATCTGGGGCGGATTCGTTTGTTTGTCAGAACAATCCGCGTCTTTCTGACCAACCTGAAACGCCACCACGCCAAGGAGTATGATGCTCTTGGGGAAATCACTCTGCGGTACGATAAAAAGAGCGATGGCGCCTTTTCTGTCAAGCCGACCGAGTCAGCAAAGAAACTGGTCGAACTTGGTGATGACTGTTTTTATCTGGTAGAGCGGTTCAATGACAAAAAGACAGTTTGCACGATGGGCAGCTACAAGCACTTGGTACGACTATTCACGGATCAGTGTGTCGTTGAGAAAGATGACGACAAAGCCTCGCGGGTCGTGATCAAAGCCAGCAAAGATGTTTCTTCCGCCTCACTCCAGAATCCATCTGATCCTGATGCCGGGTATTGTGGGCACAAAGGAAAAGGCTACCAGATGCAGGTGATGGAAACCTATTCAGAGGATCGTAACCAACAACCGAATCTGATTACCCATATCAGGGTGGAAGCAGCCAACGAGAGTGATGCTAATGCCTTGCTTCCTGCCATCGAGGATGCGGGAAAGCGAGGGCTCGCGCCAACGGAACTGCTGGCAGACACACTCTATGGCAGCGACGAAAATGTCGAGACAGCCAAAACGCTTGGAACAACGGTGATCGCACCTGTTATGGGGGCAAAAGAAAGCGCCACGGGTCTGGCTGATTTCACATTCAATGACAAGGACCAGATCATTGGTTGCCCTGAACAGCAGGCACCCATAAAATCAAAGATCGGTAAACAGGGTGGCATGACAGTTCACTTCGATAAGGCCATCTGTGACAATTGTAGCCGTCAATCAGAATGCGCTGTCAAGCGAGACAAAAAGAGCAGCTCACTCAGCTATGATGCCAAGTCCCTTCGTCTTTCCCGGCGTAGGCAGAAGGAGAAAGATGAAGCCTTTACAGAAAAATATCGCTATCGCTCCGGTATCGAAGGGACCATGTCTGATCTCGACCGCGTGACCGGACTCAAGCATCTTCGTGTCAGGGGAATGCCTCAAGTCTCCTTGGCGGCCACCTTGAAAGCAACGGGTCTAAATATCCGGCGCTCAATGGCGTTCAAAAATCGCGTTAAAAGGGATAAAAAGCGAAATGAGGGGTCAAACCCTTCCCTCTATCGCCTTTTCGGAGTTGTCAGAGAGCAAATTTTACGATGCTGTGGCTATTTTAGCAAATTATCTTGTAGGCTCTTCGAAAATCATCGGTTTGGAGACTTCAGGCCTCAAACAGTGTGAATAGATTTCGCGAGACCATCAAATTTAAATACCGGTATCTTAAGGCGCGTTCCAGTTTGGTATCCAACAAACATCAAAGAGCAGCAAAAGATCTTCAACATTGTTTTTGCCTACGACGACCTGATCGAAAACAACAAGCGCCGCATTGCCCT
>CAIMCT010000483.1 GCA_903839535.1 uncultured Desulfobacteraceae bacterium | reverse complement strand
CCCCCCCCCCCCCCCCCCCCCCCCCCCCCCCCCCCCCCAAACAGACAGGGCAAATCCCCCTTTTTCAAAGGGGATATCAAAGGAAGGTTAATCTACTCAGGCTTTACCTGCTTAGCGCCATCAGCCGATACACCAGCATGCCAGCCAGCCATGCTACATCTTCTGGTGAAAGGATATCGCCGATGCTATCATCAAAGAGGATGTTGGCTTCGGACGGAAATTCCGCATCGCCTTCCCATAGGATGAGCTGAATCGGAATTCGGGGAAGGACCCGGAATTCAAATCCGGCATCCCCTGCGGCGATGGCATGGCCGCCAAGACGTTCTGCGGCTTTGACAAGCCCTTGAATGTTTGAGCCAAAGGTACTTTTCAGAGGATCAATAGCACGCTTGACAAAGGCGCTGAAATAAAAAGACGCACCCTGAATTTCCCGATAAGCAATCCAGTTACCGGTTGGAAACTGGAGACCGCTGGCCCGAAGATAATGAAGAATCAGAACCTGTTCCTGAATGGGAACATCTTTGGGCTCCGGGGCAGTATCGCTGAAGGTGAAGCCGGGAATGTGAATGCTGTATGTCCGGTTCAGGAAAGGAGTGCGAATCCCTTCTGTATCGGCTTCAAATCCGGACCGTCTCAGAATATCTTTCGGGGACTCTTTGGCGAGCGCTTCAATCGCAATTTTTGCAGCGTTAAAATAATCATCAATGCGGGGCATAAATAACCTTTAAACTACAAAGCCCCGATGATCCGGGGCTTTGAAAGTATTACTGATAAATTAAAAGCCTATACATCAAGCCAGGAGTCAGAGTACAGAACATTGCCCAGAATGACGTTGGCGGTTTTGGCGTAATCCTGCATTTCCTTGGAAAGGCCTGCCATGTTCGGCTGATTGCCATCCAGGATGCCATAAATCAGATCCACAACATCCTGACGTTTTCCCTTGGCGATAGCTGTCAGTTGGTAGTCCAGCGGATCGGAAATTACCGAATACATGCCGTATTTCTCAAGCATGACCATATAGGTCTGATTCAAAATAGGCCGCAGATGCGTCGGCGGGCCGTTGGAAATGTTGGACAGACCACAGGTGCTTTTGGCACCAGGAGCAATGTCCTGAATCATGGCCTGAAAATTCATCAGGCTGATGAGCTGCGGCTGCTGAATGTTTACCGGTGTAACAATTCCGTCAATCCATATCTTTTCATTGGGAATACCAGCCTCATTGGCTGCATAAACCAGTTCCACGCAAAGCGCAGCTCGTTCGTTTTCATCCCTGGGCAGGCCATCCGGGCCCCACATCAGAGCAATAAAATCCGCTTTGGACTCGGCGGCGATCGGAATCATCCGCTCGTATCGCGCAGGGCGGCACATGATGGAGTTGATCAGCGGTGGAAGCTTGCAGACCTTCAGTGCAGCTTCAATGGCATCGATGTTGGAGGTATCGAGTACCAACGGAACATCATCCACGACTTCCTGAACCACTTTAACCACCCAAGGCATCAGATCCGCCCCATCTTTTTTGGCCGGTCCCAGATTGATGTCAATAAAATCCATTCCCTTTGACCTTTGAAACAGGGCTTCTTCCTGAATGGGTTTGGGATCCCGTTCTTTATACGCCCGACCAATTTTCGTGTTGATTACATTCAAGCTTTCGCCAATTAGATACATACAACCTCCTTTATTGAATTATGGAATTACGAACTGGAAATTCATAATTCCATAAAATGGCATACACATAGCGCCACCAGGATCATCTGGCTTTTAAAAACGCCGGAATATGGGCCGCTTCTCTGGGGCCGACCGTAATAGTCCAGCCTGCGAGTTCTTCTTCCACATCTCCAGCAATCGCCGCTGCATAACCTGGAATAATCAACACCTTGTGTTTGATCTTGTCGGCAATGCCGCATTTCTTGACAAACATGCCCACGTCATCTCCGGAGAACTTGCCGGCCGCCCAGGCTGTCATGACAGACAACCCTTCGGAATCCTTGACCAGAAGCCATGCCGGAACCCTGCTGCCTTCAATTTCACCGGATACGATAAAATAGGTGAGAGCAAAGTTGGTGGTCACCAGAACCGGTGAGTTTTCGTTCGGATTGCCGATTTCGTAAATTCCTTCGACTACGGTCATGGGCCGCTGTGGATCGGTAAAAATATTGAGCCGTTCCAGAAGCAGTGGGAAGACTGATTCGCCCTTGAAATCGGACAGCACTACGATCGCGGCATATTTGGCGATCAACATGCTGGCGATAAGGGTTTCCATATCCAGATTGGAAGCCATTTCACAGGGGAATGCAATAGTCGGAAACCCCAACGCGCGGTTGGCTTGTTTCAAGGCGGCCCGACGGATCACCACCTGATCTTCCAGCGCCTGTTTCATCTCCCTGGAACCAGAATCAATAACCAGGTCCTTCAGTCCCATTCCGGTCAGCTTAGTGGTCAGCGGAATAAGAGCTTCAACGGAATCCGCCTTGACAGCAAGTGGCAGATTGTACTCCTTGGCCAGTGCGCCGAATGCATCGGCGTTGGCGGCGGTGGCTGCATACATCAGGGGTTTCTTGAATTTGGTAACTTCAATACCTGCCTTCATGACATCGGCATCGCCGGTCATCAAGATCAGGTTGAATTCTGATGTTTCGGCAATCAGCTTGGCTCTTTCAGCAAAAGCGGCTTTGTCGCCATTGACATCTTTTAAAGCAATCAGTTCGGGTCGAAGATTCAGGCCGACACGTTCAAATTGAAAAGCATTCCAAACCGTAAGCTTGGCCTTAAGATCGGCAACCGAAATGCTGGTTTCGACCTGTGCCGCAAGGCCGGTTTTGTTGAAAAAGGTTTTCTCGTGGCGATAAAGAACAGTTTCTCCGCCGGAAGTCAACGCCCGAACCCCTTTTCCGATTGCGACCGGTCGAATGGGCGGGGCAGATGCTTCAGCCAGTTTTTCTCTGGCGTCTTCGGATACATAGGGACAGCTATCCAGTTCCGCCTTGCTCGATGCCAGGTTCATGGCGAATGCCAGGCAGGTTGGAACCCCGCACTCCTTGCAGTTGGTTTTTGGCAGAAGTTTGAAAATCTGAATACCGGTTAATGCCATTGTTATCTCCTTATTTGTATTCACCAGGAACGCCAATGAGGATATCATTGGCGTCCGGAAATGTTGTTGGCGATTGGTAAAACCACCATACAAAAAAGCAGGCTAAAGGCTAAAGGCTGAAGGCTGTCGATATGGATAGCCTTCAACCTGAGACTTCAGTCCATGAAACCGCGATCCATCAACCGCCGATGATCGAAGGCATAGACAGGGCCGGGTGGCCTTTTTCCTGGAGAAAGGGCATGATTTCTTCTTCGGTGATGCCAACAGTTTCGTCGGCGATCATATCGTAGAAATTGGAAATCCCCATCTCTTCTCCGCGTTTGACGATTCTTTCTTTCAGCTCTTCTTTCAGCGCTTTCGGCATCCAGACCATGCGGTGAAGCCCGCCATCACCCTTGATGAATTTTCTCTGGGTAATGTTGTATTTGGAATGGCCGACAAATCCTGGTGAAGATGCCCCGCCGCCCATGACGCCGGCCAGGGTGGTGAACTTCATACCGCAAGGCGTCTCGCCGGCGTAATCACGTCCGACGGTCATGATGCCGTTGCAGGTGGGAAGCGTTGCAGCGATACATTCGCAACATCCGCAGGTGGTCATGGGATCGGTGACCATTGAATAAAAATTATAATGAGTCACGGCCCCGCGAGAGGCTTTAAAGATGAATTCATTCACGCCCTTGAACTGTCCGAGGACGGGGTCCAGACATTCCCCTTTTTCAATGGGCTGGTTTGGTCCTGTGGGATTGATTTCGAAAGATGCCTTGCAGTCCATCCAGTTGTATGCGCCGCAAAGTCCGGTTCGCTCCGGGCTGACAGTGCAGACATGGTTGGGTGCAAAAGACTGGCAAAGCGTACAGGAGTAGAAAATCGCCTCGGCTTCATCGGTCATCTTCTCGACGCGTTCGTCCCGCATTTTGTATTCGGCGCGGGCACGGGTGGTGAGCTTGTCCACATCTTCTTTCTTTGTGTAAAGCGTTATCTGAATCTTGTCCAGAATCTTTCCGAAATCCTGGTGTAACTTGGCATGCAGTACAACCCCGATGTCTTTCAGGGTAAAACCCTTATCCACTGCGGCCTTGCTGATCCGAACCCAGGAAATGTCCCGCTGTCCGATGTGCATGATGCCCTGAATATAGTTGATGAGATGGTGAATCTGGCGTTCCAGAATGGGTTCAAAATCGGTCTGGAATTCCCGGCCTGCTACCTGAACATAAATAGCCAGAGAGAAAGTGCCGCCTTCTTTAACGTCCTTCAGATCTGGTCCGTCAACAATGACTTTTCCATCTTCGATTTCGCCCATTTCCGCCATTTTGACAAGCTCGGTACACTGTGTCTTGCCACCACCGCACTGGCAGTACAGATCCGCACCTCGAACGCGCTCGCCCTCATAAGCCGGGCCAAATGCGCAGGGGATATCGATCTTGGAAACCGTAACCTTCAGACCCCGGACTTCAACGGACTTCTGAACCATATCTTCATGTTTGACATTAGCCACGACATGCTCGTAGGTACAGATACCTGTCGGGAGAATTTCCGGAATATCGGTGTCTGCAAGGGTCGGGAAACCCCAATTGACGCAGCCGGCAGCCGCTGCCGCCCACTCTGCATTCACATCGCCAAGAGCATTGACAAAGGCGAATATACGGTTTTTGTTGTAGAGCAGCATGGTCTTGTAGTCGCCGGGTTTGATTCCGCCGAAGGCCATGGCAGCGCGGTTTGCAAAACCAAGGGCGAAAATGGCGGATGAAATGTCCGGACCGAAGGGAACGATACGGGTATTCCAGCCGATCTGAACGCCGGCTTCAATCAACTGCTCGGCAACTGTAGTGCCGTTCTGGTTGGCGGCAAGGAAAATATAAAGACTTCGTTTCTGATATTCTTCAACGATCATCTTGGCGATTTCAGGACTGGGAGCTGCGCCCACAATGGCTGCAAAACCCGGTGCGGAACCATCTACAAACTCCACGCCACGTTTTCTGAACACCGTATCATCGGCTGCGCCCAGCCATATCTTGCCGCTGGCCTCGTCAATGTCTTCAGAATGAAAATAAAACCCTGGATCAGTCAGATATCGAAGAGCTTCTTCGATTTCAAAGGCCAGCAGTGCGGCCATACCGGCATCCAGCAATGGCCCCAGATAGGGCAGATGGTGAGATCCCTTGACATGCGGGGGCAGTAAACCGCGTGCAAAAGCCAGCGGCTTTTTCATATCTTCCAGGGTTTCGACCTTCATGCCCAGAAGAGAATAAATGACCGGCAGATAATAGGCCGTGTTGGGAAAACCGACTTTTGTATCGGCATTATAGGTCGCCAGAGCCTTTTTGTATTTACCTTCGACTTTCGAGACAATATTATAGCCGCCCTGAATGGCCGCAAATGCAACTAGTCTTGACATAGAATTCCTCCTTCGTTGAGGATTTAGATTAAACTATAAAAAAGTGAGGGAAAATCCTTAAAGAAGCGCTTTTCCCTGATTTATCGGGAAAATTAAAGTCTCCAGATTACGCGACTTCCAATTTCTGACGATCGGCCATATCCATAAGCACGCGTTCCCTGGCTTTGTCGATGCCAAGGGCCTTGCGCTTCTTGTCGATGTGCGCGATCATCTTATGGGCATGTTTGATGGGGTCGTTTTCGCTGTCCCACATCCCGCCATAAATCTTTTCCAGTTCGTTGAACATGTAGTTCTGGAAAACCGGCGCTCCGGTCATCGGCAGATGGCCGCCGAATACCGTATATACGCCCGAGGCGACAAAATACTGGCCGATGCTGATGGCTTTTTCGCTCATCCATTCCGGCGCACTTCCGGCTGCGGGCAGATCGCAGATATCCTTGCCCAAACCACCAGCCTTGACAACTTCGGTGGCGGCAAGAAGTATCCGGGTGTTGTCCACGCAGGAACCAAGGTGCAGAACCGGCGGAATACCCACGGTTTCGCAGACTTCGGCAAGACCAGGACCGCAGAAAACGGCTGCAGTTTCCGGAGACAGAAGACCTTCCATGGCGCAGGCAATGGCATTGCAACCCGTGGATAGAACGAGAACATCGTTTTTGATCAGTTCCTTGATGATGGTGATTACGGATTCGTTGTGTCGGGTTCTGGCGTTGTTGCAGCCGACCACGCCAGCAAGTCCGCGGATACGGCCGTTGATGATATTGTCGTTTAACGTGTAATAATCACCGCGGAAAGTTCCGCCCAGGTGGTATTTGATGGATTCAACGCCAAATCCCGCAATCTGGGTGGCTTTCTGGCGGGGAATCATGACTTCGGCCCGACGATTTGTGAAGTTGTCGATGGCCATAGTTACGATGCGTTTGGCATCTTCCATGGCATGGTGTTCGTCAAACTCGATGTGGATGACATTGTCCTGTTCCATCTTGGCGATGGGGTGGGTGGTAATCAGCTTGGTATGAAAGCATTTGGCGACATTGGCCAGGTTCTGAAATACACACTGCACATCCACAACCATGGCATCGCAGGCACCGGTGACAATGGCCAGTTCCTGCTGCAGAAAGGTGCCTGCGGGCGGAACGCCGTGACGTTGAAGCATTTCATTTCCCGTGCAGCAGATACCGCCGAGCTGAATGCCTTTGGCGCCTTTGGTCTTGGCGTAGTCGATCATTTCCTTGGACTGTGATGCAGCAACGATCATTTCGGACAGGATGGGTTCATGGCCATGGACGATGATGTTGACATGATCTTCCTTCATGATCCCCAGATTGGCCTCAGACTGAAGAGGATACGGGGTTCCGAACATGATATCCTGAAGATCGGTTGCGATCATGGACCCGCCCCAGCCGTCCGTAAGGGAGCAACGGGTACACTGCTTGACCAGATTTTTGTAATCCTGATCAACGCCCATGTGCGTGCGGTGCATGATTTCAACGGTTTCCCGGTCGATGTTTCTAGGCAGAACGCCAAGCTTCTTCCACCTTTCATACAGGGGTGCTGGAGCCCTTTTCAGGTATCTCAGTTCGCCGGATGGTTTTCCCCATTCATTCAGTGCTCTTTCCGCCACTTCCAGGGCGATTTCGTCCAGTTCGCGGTCAACAGTTTTGCCGTCCACTTCCACGGTTGTAGCGACATCAAAGTGTGGCGCAATGGCGATCAGTTTCTGCGGATCTTTGATTTTGTAGTCCGTGGTTTCTTTTTTGGCGACGGACAAAAATACTTCTGCGACAGCGCGGCCATGGTCAGAGTGGGCCGATGCGCCGGCTGCCACCATGCGGGCGAAGTTACGGGCGGCAATGGTATTGGCGGTTGCACCGCAAAGGCCTTTGCGCTCGTCCGGTCCATCTCCCTCGGACTTGGTAAGAGGCAGACGGCAGGGACCCATTGCGCAGTTCTTGCAGCAGGTTCCCTGAATGCCGATATTGCAGGGCTTCATGGATACAGCCCGATCAAAAACCGTTTCAATGCCCAGTTCCTGCGCCCGGCGGATCATTTGCTGGGTTGCTGGATCAATGGATGCAGCGACCGGATCGGCCAGTTTGGGCGCTTTGACTTCTTTAACTTCTTTGACTTCCACTACTTTTTTCAATTTAACATCTTCTGCCATTTTGAGGTTCTCCTCATAATTATATGTATTCTGGCAATGCTGGCGATAGAAAAAAACGCCAGATAGCGTTGTTGTTATTAGACTCTGCGATGAATTCGATTGAGTTGTTCCAAGATTTTTTCAACAGCCGACATCTGTACAGCAGCCGGTGTCATGGCAATGGCATCACCCGTTCCAGCCTGATGTTCGGCCATTCGGGCTTCACGCTCTTTGGCCCTCAGTTGACGGATGGCGTCTTCTTCAGCATCGCGCTTGGCGATTGCGGCATCGGCATCAGATTTGGCTTTGGCTTCTGCATCGGCCTTTACCTTGGCTTCTGCATCTGCTTTGGCCTTTGCGTCGGCTTCCAGCTTGGCTTTTGCTCCGGCTGCCGCTTTGGCGGATGCTTCTGCATCTGCTTTGGCTTTGGCTTCCAGGGCGGCAGTGTCCACTACAGGTGCTGCGGCAGGTTTGACTTCGGTTTGCGGCGGCGCAGCCTTGACTTCGACTTTTGCTGGCGCAGCCTGGGGTTTTTCAGCGGCTTTGGGGGCTGCAGCCTTGGCGGCAACCGGAGCAGCAACCTTGACCTTGTCCTCTTCGATCGTCAGGTTCGGGGCAGGCGACAGAGCCGCAAGGTTTATGTTAGCATCATCAAGTTGTTTCTTGATCGGAGCAACATCGGTCGCCTTTCCGCCACCGATCAGAAGATCGATAAAGGATTTGGCCATACGAATGGCTTCGGGATGACGCATGATGAGAATATCAGAGCCTGCCATCAGATAGGTAACGGCCCCGACAGCTTCCATAAGGATGCCACGTTTTTCAGGATCACCCAAGGTGGGCGCATCTGCCGCCGTCAGCTTGGCTTCTTTACACTTCCAGACTTCGTTTCCCAGATTGTTGATGATGGGAAGCTGAAGTTTGTCATCGCCCTGGGCCATGGCGGCCATTCGAAGGCGCTCCATAACGGAGTATGAATATTCCAGGCCATAGCCCAGACCGCCAGTGGTGGGATCAATTATCATGCGGCTGGAGGGCATTCCCAGATTTTCCAGGAGAATGTTGACCTGCTTGGCAAGGTTAACATCAATGGGAGAGGAGGAAATAACGGTGTGGCCATAACCCATGGCGGCAGCACCAATCCCCTTGTGGTTTTTATCTTCAACCGGTCCCATGACAAGATTTGCGCCTGAACAGTCTTCGGCGATTTTCTTGAACACGGCTTCATCTTTCTGAGCATTGGCGCAGCCCCAGATAATCAGCGGCACATCAATGGCCGCCAGAACTTTTTTGACGGTTGTAGCCGCTTCTTCCGGACTGGCATTATTTGAATTGGGATCAACGCTCTTCAGTTGAAGGACAATCATTTCCGCCCCAAACTGATCCACGCATTTTTTTGCCCAGGCCGCCGGGTTTGAGATCACATCTTTGAAAGGTGCAATCGCAGCTTCAGCCCAGTCTTCCGGTGTAATATCCCAAACTTCCATGGCGATTCTGGGTTTGTTGGCCATCTTGCCTTCAAACTGGTAGAACGGATAACAGGTTTCTCCTCCGACGGTTACTGCCTTGGGGCCTTTGCCCAAAGTGATTTCCTTTACACCGCCGGCGTATGTTTCTTTAAAAATGTCTAAGCCCAATGTTACCTCCTTCGTTAGATGGTAAAAAGGTGTTAGAAATAAAATAACTCCATAAATACAGACTCCTGACTATGGGGCGGCATCATTTGCCGTCTTTCCTTACGAGATATCAACCCCCTTTCAATGCACATATAAAATGTATAATAATCTACCGCAGTAGTGAATGGTCATTTTTCGATGCAATAACTGATTCATCATCATGGGTTGATATTTTTTAACTTCATGACCGTTTCGGAGATGAAAAGTCAACCCCTTTGGAATATTAACGCCTATCTCAAGATGATCATTTTGTCAACAGATGTTCAAAGCAAACCCGAAAATAATCATCACTCAGGATTCAAAACAGAATATTTGCCGTGAAAATATTTTTAAACCACGAAACACACGAAAAAAGTGAACGGTTACCCTCCTTCTAAAAAGGGGGCAGGGTGGGCTGATGAAAATCGCCATATATTTTAGTTAAAAGCTGATCCCATTTTTGTTTCGCT
>CAIMCT010000482.1 GCA_903839535.1 uncultured Desulfobacteraceae bacterium | reverse complement strand
CTGGCAGGTAAATGCCGTCTCCGTCTCCGTCTCCGTCTCCGTCTCCGTCTCCGTCTCCGTCGCCATTGTTTACTGTTACTCGATTATCAGGTTTTTTGCATCGAAAAAACATAAGTACTTGATTTAATAAGATATATAAAATATTCTTGCTTTTTAATAAACTCAATAATATCAGCATGTTACTTAAAAACTTGATCATCGAGTGTTAGAGAGTATAGTGTAGCTCCCTGGTCCCGATAAGTTGCTGTGATTTCGGTATTGGTGAACGGCATAACAATCACGGTGTTTGGCAGATAAATATTCCCGATAGGTGGTTCGGTTTGGCCTACCCATTTGTCAAACACATAGCCTGATGGTGCAGTATTGGCAACGATATTGATCACGGTTCCAGGCAGATAAGCGCCTCCGCCAGTTCCGCTGTTCACGGTCAGGGTATAGGTTGTTGCTCCCTGAGGTTTATAGGTTGCGGTAACCGCAATATCAGAAAACGGCATCTGGAGAATGGTGTTTGGCATATTGATGTTAGCGATATGGGCGGTTTGTCCCACCCATTGGTCAAACACATAGCTTGCTGGAGCCGCAGTCGCCGCTATATTGACTACGGAACCGGGCGAATAAGTTCCACCGCCTGTCCCAGTAGTGACGGTCAGTGTGTATGTTGCCGTACCTTGTGCTTTGTAGGTGGCGATTACCGTCACCGAAGAAAATGGTATATGAATGGTCGTATTCGGCAGATTAATGTTGGCGATATTAGCGGTCTGTCCCACCCATTTGTCAAACACCTGATTTGCCGGAGCTGCATTTGCTGCTATACTGACTACGGTGCCAGGCGAATAAGTTCCCCCGCCTGTCCCATTAGTAACGGTCAGTGTGTAGATTGCCGCACCCCGGGTTTTGTAAGTGGCGATTACCGTCACTGAAGAAAATGGCATATAAATGTTCGTATTCGGCAGATTGATGTTGGCGACATTAGCAGTCTGTCCCACCCATTTATCGAACACCTGATTTTCCGGAGCTATATCTGCTGCGATATTGACTACAGAGCCGGGCAGATAAGTTCCATCACCCGTACCGCTGTTAACAGTCAGGGTGTAGGATGTCGCGCCCTGAACTTTATAGGTTGCCGTAACAGCCGCGTCAGACGATGGCATGATAAGGATGGTATTGGACAGGTTGATGTTAGCAATATATGCCGTACTGCCGGTCCACACGTCGAACACATGGCCAGCCTCGGGAGCATTTCCCGCGATATTGACGACAGTACCCGGCAGATACCTCCCTCCGCCCACGCCACCTGTGACGGTCAGTGCGTAGGTATCCGTACCCTGTGCCTTATAAGTGGCTGTGATAACTGTGGTATTTGCAAACGGTATGGTAATGATGGTATTGGGCATATAGATGTTGGCGATATTGGCTGTATCTCCTGTCCATTTGTCGAATACCTGATTAACACTTGGTGCATTGGATGCAATGTTCACCTCAGTTCCCGGCAGATAAACGCCTCCGCCAGTTCCGTCTGTCACGGTCAGGGTGCAGTTGGTCATTTTGACTTTATAGGCGGTCGAATTAATCGCCGTTCCTTTAAGTTTGATCCAGCCAACATTTTCCGCCCATGCATAGCCGCTGAAGTCGCCGGTGGTCAGATCCATGACAACACCGCCCCCGTGGGTGGGCATGAAATTGATCCTTCCAGCGTTTGTAGCCCAGCCATAGCCTGAAAGTTTACCGGTGGTGGCATCACGGTTCACGCCATAGTCAGTGTTGGTGGTGTTTGCATAGGTATGGGAGCCTCCGCCCGTGTATGCGCCCAGCCGAATCCAGCCAACATTTTCAGCCCATACATAGCCTTCCAGATGGTCGGCATACACGCTGACCCAGCCGTGGTCGTCCTTGAAATTCAGCCAACCGGCATTGGTACTCCAAGCCCACTTGTCCGTTCCGTCAATGTCGGTGGCCCATGCCGAACTGGGTGTGTACAGGATACCCAGTATGACGACCAGGAACCATACAATGGCGATGATCAATTTGGTGGTTTTGGAATACATGTGTCAATTCTCCATCGTGATGCTCATTTTGTTTCGTAACATTACGCCGTGCGTTATCAGAGTGTAAGGTGATTTCCAATAAAGAATATACTGCCTTGATCATCGAAAGGCGGTAGCCCAGAAGATTAGCAATCAGATAAGCGACGACAATGATCGCCAGCAGACTGTTAAACACCGGCGCGGGGAGTTCAAGAATGGGAGATAGCGAGTGCCATTTTGATCCATTTCACAATAAATTCGCCTGGCGCATCAGCACCTTCAGATCAGGGACATTTTCGGCGAAGCTCCGCAATACTTCAATCAGCCGCTCAGATCTGAGTGTGGCGCCCCGGATATCCTGTGTGCTTGCTTCTACCTCATCTCTGGCTGTTATCAGGATACTGCGCCTGTCCCACCACGCAAAACCAAATACAGCCGCAAACAGGGTGGTGAAAATGGCGGCAAGTGCATAAAACATATCGGCTGTCTGCCCAAATCGCTTGTCAACCTGCTCGAAACGGGCGTTTATATCTGAACGCTGCTGCTCGAAACGGGCGTTCATGTCGGCGCGTAATTCCTCAAATCGCTTGTCCACCTGCTCAAATCGCTTGTCCACCTGCTCAAATCGCTTGTCCACCTGCTCGATTCGCTTGTCCACCTGCTCTAATCGCTTATCCATCTGCTGCATAAAGGTTGTCTGGATTGCCTCCACACGCACCAGCCGCTCGCGATCCGCCTGTGTGAAGCCGTCCAGCGCCAAGGCAGGCGACACAAATCCGGATATCAAAAGACAATTTACAACCCAAATTATTCCAGTCTTGATTCTGATCATGATCATCCTCCTGTTTTGCATACACAACATCCACAAATCTACAAAGTGGAAAGAGTCTATCACGCTCCTATTTAAACAACAAGCGAAGTTTTAGCCAATATATTTGTTTAAAAGTATTTTCACGGTAAAGAATGCTTTAGATTCCTTTTTTTCTTTACCTTGAAAATACTACAAATTTAGAAAATATATGAAAACGGTTTGCTGTGAAAGCATAGTCTTCCCCGCTTTCATCTATAACTCTTATACCTGTGTGCATCTGCTTCGTTATCGGGAATTATCTGATACAGCTTTCCCACCTCAAGAGATGCTTTATAACCCACATTATCAAGGCATATTGCAAATAGTATCTGTTTTTCTTTTCTTTCTTCATTCGTACTTCACGAAGTCAGGATAATTTTCCGGTAAGCAGTTCCAACTGCAGACCACCGTGATAAATGGCATGGAACCGCCATAGGGAAGAAATGTCGCCAATGTCCGAGCGTTGGGGAACCATCAGCGCAAATCTCCATCCCCGGTAATCGGCTTTCAATTTCTTCATCACGTTCTGAATCAACAGGCGACTTTCCCGGCGCGTTCCCATCCGCTTTCCATAAGGCGGATTGATGACCACAAGCCCCGGCTTAATTGCCAGCTCCCCTGGATTCAGATCAAAAAAATCCCCTTCCAGAACCTGTATGCAATTCAGAGCAGAATGGGAGCTGATGAGCTGAATCAGCGAATCGCATGCTGTGGATGCTTTGTCAAACGCGATCACAGGGGGCAACGGTCCGGAGATAAATCGCCCTTCAGCAGCATTTCGAATATGATGCCATTGAGCGGGCTTGAATCCAGGCCACCCCATGAATGCAAAGGATCTGTTCCATCCCGGTGGAATGTTCCGGGCCATCAGAGCGCCTTCTACGGCAAATGTTCCGGAACCGCTCATGGGATTCATTAGCACTTCACAACCAGTATATTCCGCCAGCATCAAAATGGCCGCAGCCAGTGTTTCCCGGACAGGCGCAGCTCCCACAAGCGTTTTGACACCTCTCTTGTAAAGCAAATCGCCGCTGCTGTTTATGGAAACACTGAACCGATCATCCATGCCACGAATAAAAAGGCTCTGTTGAACGATGGACTCATCTTGGGTTTGCAGCTCGCCTGCATACTGGGACAACCGATTGCGAACGCTCTCTGTAAAAATGGCGGAAACCGCATCTTTATGGTAAAGGCGGCAATGGTGGTTCGACACGCGGATCAGCGGCGCAGCATCGGGGTTCAGGTAGAGTTCCCATGGGATATCCGCCGCTTTTTTTGAAAGCTGAGTAAAGTGAGTGGCCGAAATGGTTTCGATTCTCATCAGAATCCGCGTGGCGGTCCGCAGATGGAGATTGGCCAGATATCCGTCATACAATTTCCCACTGAACTCGACACCGCCAGAAACAGCGTTACATTCTCCGCTGAAGGAGGGAATACGCATCAGTTCTTTCCGGCATAGGCTTTCCAGTCCCGGAGGCGTGATGACAAAAAAATCGCGTATCCGTCCCGATACATTTCGTTTGATGCGTTTTTCAAGAGAAGATGTCAAAATCGCTGATTTTCCTATTGCCGGTATTGTTTTTACAAAAAATCTGTTTATAATTAATTCTTTCGTGACTGGTAATGGTAACATGAACACCATCAAAAAACACGAAAAGATGGGAATTTACGACACAGAATGTTTCAGCCGGTGCTTTTCAAGGTGATTTCCAATAAAGAATATACGGCCTTGATCATCGTTTCGGCCAGTTGGGTTTATTTCGTAGGGGCGAATCTTGTATTCGCCCTTTCGATAGG
>CAIMCT010000481.1 GCA_903839535.1 uncultured Desulfobacteraceae bacterium | reverse complement strand
ATGATCAATTCATAGAAAATCTGATTCAGACAATGGGGGTATTCTTTGTTGGAAATCACCTAAGATGGTAACCTCCTATAAAAAGGAGCAGGGAATATTCGATCTTGGAAGATAGAGCGCGCGGCTCAAGAAGAAAACTGGGCATAAAAAAAGCTGGCCGGGAAAATTCCCAGCCAGCTTTTAAAACTTTAAATCAAGTGTTTAAGCTTAACTTAGAAAGCAAGCGAAAACTGAGCAGCCAATTCAATCGGATTGGTGCTTCCTCTTGGATCAACAGCCATGGTAATACAATCACCGGCCCACAGATAGGCGCCGATCAGGTCAAGTTTAAGGTTGTCCACGATGGTATATGTGGCAATCAAGTCAAGCTCCGTACCCAGAGTGCTGCTGTATCTTTGGCGTTGCCCTGCTGCAGTAGCAATCGCAACGTCCTGAGCGCGATTCGCCCACCAAAGATCGGCGGCGAACTTCAGATCAGCAAGGAGCTTATAGCTGCCGCCCAAATTGGCAATGTACACGTTGGAGATTTTGTCATCAGGAGCACCAAGAGGTGCCTGATTATCAATTATACCTTCACCCATTATTTCCGCCCAGTAATAAGAAGCTCCCCAGGTGTCTCTCTTACCCGGAGTGACGAATCCGGCAAGATTACCCGATCTTGCCGGGTCTTCATCATGCTTGTTACCGGAAGAATAAATCCCTTTGACGTGAATATTGGCTGGTCCCAAATTGACACCACCAAAAAGGTCAAACAAATTGCCAGTAAAATTCAGTTGGTCATGATTGTTATACATAGCTGCCGGAACGGTTACATTACCAAACTGAAAAATACCGGTTGCGCCCAAGTCGAATATCCCGATCTTGCCGTCATATTCCAATCCAGCGGTCCACAGATCTACTTTTGTCACGCCAGGCAAAAAAGTTGCGCCGTTTGCGTCGTTGAAGAAGTTAGTAGCTTTTGCCGACGCCTTGGATCCATTCTCGGATGTCAGATAGGCGACATGTGGTTTTAAGGTATTCTCTTTATTAATATAGATGGTGGGATAAAACACATAAGCATTCACATCGTAATCGGAATTAGAAACGCCACTGCTGGCAAGTTTGCCAACACCGCCCTCATACATTTTCATGAAAATCAACGGCAGATAAATAGAATCATTGACTTTGAAAATGGCTTTAACGCCGGAGGCATCATCATCAACAATATACCCTCTGGCAAGTTGGAAATTCTGAACACCAATCGTGAAGCGCTGTTCCGCCAGCTTGAAGTCCACATACGACTGCTTCACTCTGAAATAATCACCGCCATTGTTATCAGCACCAACCTGGCCATAACCGCCGTTACCTTCGCCCCACACCGCATTGAGTTCAAACTTGTTTACGAACTTCAGGTTTTCACTGAATTTCGCGGTATAAAAAAGCCGGGTACGGGTATCAACTGCGTTTACATCCTGGTTCGCCCTTGTGACATTTTGTGTTATAGGTTGACGCGTGACAGGATCAATGGTTCTAATGCCCTCTGTGTATGTAGTCCTATCAGACCCGGAAAAACCGATGTCTGTATAAAACCTAGTTCTCCAATACCCACCAAATTCATTTTCAAATGCTGCTGCCGGCATGGCAAGAGCAAGTACCACAAGGGCCGCGACCAATAATACGGATAATTTCTTCATTCTGAGTCCCTCCTCAAATAATTTCAATTAAATGGATAACCAACCTAATAATCAATTAAATCAAAACAATAACTGAAAATACCACCTCCTTTCACGAATTTCCTAGCTCTTTCGCCTTTTTCTATTGCAGATAATTAACGTTAAATCAAGTAAATTCTTAAATTCTTATCAATATATTACTACCGCGATTAACCGTATTTATCATTGCCGTGTAAGCTCAAGCACAACATGAAGTATATAAAAACATAACACTACAACAGGACGTGTTGCTTCATCATAAAACGAAAATTCTGCGCCGCTTTTGAAATCTGTTTACAAATTCTCTGTAAATTTTCTGGCTTCTTATACAGGAGTTTCAATTAAAATTCAAATTGATTTTTATGTGCTTTCTGGTTGCTTGCCGGGAAAGAGCAATTTATTACATGGAACTAGGATTTTTTTCTCGGCTGCCTGGCTCTGCAAACAAAATTCTTTATAAAATCATTTATTTTATATACAGTGTGAAATTATGGATATCAAATTGATTTTACCCGGTGCTGGAAGGCTCATCGGTTTATGAAACATTTGCGGTCAGATTATGACAGCCCCTGGAAAGAGATACTGGATCGGTATTTTAAGGATTTCATGGCATTCTTTTTCCCTCGTGCATCCAGGGAAATCGACTGGGCCAAGGGGTATGCGTTTCTGGACAAAGAACTGCAGCGGGTGATTCGGGATGCTGAAATCGGCAGACGGCTGGTGGACAAACTGGTAAAGGTATGGAAAAAAGATGGCAGCGAAGCATGGGTTTTGATTCACGTCGAAATTCAAGGTTATAAGGATCCAGAATTTGCTCGTCGGATGTATGTGTATAATTATCGGCTGTTTGATCGCTACGCCCGTCATGTGGCAAGTCTGGCGATTTTGGCGGATGATAACAAGGAATGGCATCCGGTAAGCTATGGTTATAAATTGTGGGGCAGCCACGCCAGACTGGAATTTCCGGTTGTAAAACTAATAGATTATGCTGCCAACCTGGATGCGTTATATCAGACAAAAAATCCGTTTGGTGTTGTTGTGATGGCTCACCTGAAAGCGCTTGAAACCCGGCATGATTCTGAAAACAGGTTGAACTGGAAGTTGAAGCTGGCAAAGCACTTGTATGCGCAGGGTTTTGTCAGACAAGACATTATTGAGTTGTTTCGGTTCATAGACTGGGTCATGGTATTACCAGAAGGTCTGGAACATCGGTTTTCCGAGGAATTGATGAAAGATGAGGAGGAAAAGAAAATGCGATACATAACCAGCATCGAAAGAATTGGAATACAGAAGGGAATACAGAAGGGAATACAGCAAACCATTCGAAAATTGTTGTTGAATGGCCTGGCTCCTGATGAGATTGTAAAGTTGCTTGACATTGACATGCAAACCGTCCTGGCGATTGTCCAACCATCTGAAACAGAACATTGATGGTCTCACAAAAGACCAGTTCCGACCATAAAGAGGAGTTGAATTAACTTGCGGCTTAATAGATTATTTTCCTGCGTTGCCCTGATCTTTTTTTTATTGTTGATATCTTTCGTCTCTGCATTTGCTGCAGAACGTGTGCTGGTGTTGCCGTTTTATATCCAGTCCGACAGCGATCTGTCTTTTCTCCAAAAAGGTATTTCCCAGATGCTGGTATCCCGCCTTGCTTCGGATCAATCCATTGAAGTAATCAATTGGGACGATTCGTCTGCTGCAAATATCTCCAAACCTATTGGCGAAGCGGCTGCGATGTCCACTGCCGCAAAACTGAAAGCTGGTTTCGTATCTTACGGGACTGTTACGGTCGCCAATGAAAGTGTTCGCACGGATGCCAGGCTTGTCCGCATTGCGGATGGAACTCCCCAGGTAGTCTTCAGCCAGACAGGGAAAAACCAGGGAGATGCCTTGCAGCACGTCAAATTATATGCAGCAGAAATCCTGAAGGCTTTAGGCTCGGAGGCATCTGTTTTGACGCAGCCAGCTTTAAAACCTCAGCAGCAAAAGACGGCTGTGGATGAGAGTCACCGCCATCCTGACTCCCTTTGGACTGGAGCGGTTTCCACCGGCTCAACACCGATTCGTATGATGGCCTCTGATGGAAAAACCGAGGCTAACGTCTGGAGAAGCCTCAAATTCAAAGCGGAAATCAAAAGCCTGGCCATTGGTGATGTTCTTGGCGACAAGCAAAACACGATTGTCATCATTAATGACAATTCCGTATCATTATACCGATATGTCGCCGGAAAGCTTGAGTTGATAGACGAGGTCATTGGCGAGAAGGATAATACCGCCATTCGGGTGGATGTGGCGGATATCAATCAAAATGGCCGAGCCGAGATTTTTGTTACCAATCTTTATAATGACAAAACTCAGTTAAAATCATACGTACTGGAGTGGGATGGGTCAAAACTTGTAAAAATTGTTCAGGATGCCAACTGGTATTTCAGAGTTATGACGGTTCCGGGGAAAAAAGCAGTTCTGCTGGGACAACAGAGGGGAACAACAGAGCTTTTCTCAAAAGGCATTCACATTATGGCATGGATGAATGGAACTTACTCGGAATCTTCCTTAGCGGATGTTCCACGGGGATTGTTGTTGTATGCATTTTCATCCGGAAATGCTACTAATGAGGGCAAGGAGATGACGGTTGCGTTAACGTCCGATCTTCGGCTTCGCGTTTTCGATAAATCCGGAGATATGGAGTGGACAAGTAAGGACAAGTTTACTGGCGGTGGGGGTTATATGCCATACCCTGTTGATGTGAATGACTCCAAAGCTTCCAGGGAAGTGCGAAACAAACGCTACTATCTGCCGCAACGCATGTTTATTTCCGATATAGACAAAGATGGAACCAATGAAGTAATTTTGATTAATAACAAGGATTATGCGAAGAATTTATTACCCAATCTCCGGTTTTTCAAAAGTGGGCATGTTGAATGCCTGCAATGGGAGGGTTTGGCGTTTGGTTCAAAATGGAGAACCACGGATGTATCTGGCCAGGTCAGCGATATGGTCGTAGGAGATCTGAACAATGACGGGGTGGATGAAATCGTGTATTCCGTGGTGGATGTTCCTGGCTCGGCTTTTAACAGCGCCCGAAGCTACCTGATTTCATGGCAGTTGGGGAAATGAAGTTAGGTGATTTCCAACAAAGAATACCCCATTGTCTGATTCAGATTTTTTCT
>CAIMCT010000480.1 GCA_903839535.1 uncultured Desulfobacteraceae bacterium | reverse complement strand
TTACCCAGACTTGCCCCCGTGTTTCCACCTCTTTGCGGGGGCAGGTTTTTTCCATCGTTAGCTCTTCAGACTACCATTCAACTCACGGATATGTCCGGCGGCATTCCGGCAAGTGGAGCAAGCATAAACATTGCGGCCAGAGATGGAGGCGGGAAATTGGTTCCAGAATCCGGAAGCGCCACAGCTCTGAAACTCAATAATCTCGCCACAACTACCATCGAAGGGGACGACTTGCAAAATCGTTTCCCAGGTGGTGTTCCTGTCACATACGAATTTTCCATTGGTTCATCAAACATGATCGTTACCAATCTTGCGAAAAGTACTGATGGAACGATCAATATACCTGCGGTATTCACCCTCGGACCTTATGGAGGGATATAATCACCTGTTTGTCTGAATAGAAAATATTCTGGATGGTAACTGAAATGGAGGTTGAACAAGAAGAATTTGTTTAACCTCCATTTTTAGTTTTATCTTCCTCATTGCCGCACTGGGTGCGGCGATCCCAGGACGGCTCCCAGGTATAGCAGCGGAGTATTTGGATTGTTTCATCCCTTAGTCCGGATCAGATACCAATCTACATGAGCAGAAAAAAAATGGGATCAGCTTTTCACTAAAATATATGGCAATTTTCATCAGCCCACTACTCAGGCAGCCTGGTAGAAATTGAACTCTAAGTGATCTTGCTTTGGTAAAGCCGCAGACTGTTTGAAACTACCGAGATGCTGCTAAAGGCCATTGCCAGGGCTGCCAAAATGGGATGCAGTTGCCGCAGCATTGCCGGAAAGAACTCAAAAGGGTATAGAATCCCTGCAGCGATGGGTATCAGGATAATATTGTAGAAAAAGGCCCAGAACAGGTTCTGGCGGATGGTTTTCATGGTGAGCCTGCTGAGCTGAATAGCGCGCGAAATCCCGGCAAGGCTTCCGCTGGATAAAATGATATCGGCGGTTTCAATGGCTACATCTGTCCCTGTTCCGATGGCAAAACCAACATCAGCCTGAGCAAGAGCGGGGGCATCATTGATGCCGTCTCCAACCATTCCAATTTTTTCGCCTTTTTCTTGCCAGGTTTTGACAACTGATGCTTTTTCTTCAGGCCGGATTTCCGCCTCCACGCTATCGATGTTGACCTGCCTGGCAATGCTTGCGGCCGTCATTCGGTTGTCGCCGGTCAGCATGATTACTTTCAAATTCTGGCGACGAAGTTCCTGGATCGCGCTTGCGGATTCAGGTTTCAAGGTATCGGATACGGCGACAAGCCCCCACAAACTACCTTCGACGGAAACCATCATGACAGTATTTCCACCGGATTGAAGCGATAGAATCGCTGCTTTGTCTGATTCTGGAAGAGCAGCGGTTTCAGAAAACCACTCCGGTTTTCCCACCTTTACCCGTCCCCCCCTGATGATGGCCTCAACACCGGCTCCGCTGGTGGATTTAAATTTTTCCGGATCAGTCAGAACCAGTCCTTTTTTCACGGCTTCATTAACAATGGCCTTTCCGAGAGGGTGTTCGGACCCTTTTTCAATTGAGGCCGCCATCTCCAGCACCTGGTCTTGGGATCTGCCTGGGCTGCCGAGTGGTATGACGGCAGTCACCGAAGGCTTGCCCATTGTGATGGTGCCGGTTTTATCCAGGATTATGGTGGTAATGCGGGTTGCCATTTCAAGTGACTGGCTGTTCTTAAAAAGGATGCCTATTTCAGCGCCTTTTCCGGTTCCGGCCATTATGGCTGTGGGTGTCGCCAGCCCAAGGGCGCAAGGGCAGGCGATCACCAGAACAGCCACCATCCGGATCATTGCCGGAACAAAATGGCCGGTTATTCCCCACCACAGAAAGAATGTAAGGATGGCGATGGCGATAATCGCCGGAACAAAAATAGCTGCAATCCGGTCTGCCAGGGCCTGAATCGGTGCTTTGCTTCCTTGCGCTTCCTGAACCAGGCGGATGATTTGGGCAAGGGCCGTGGCTTTTCCCACTCGGGTCGCCCTGAATTTTAACAGGCCATAACCGTTAATGGTTCCACCGGTGACGCTGCTGCCTGATGTTTTATCGACCGGCATTGGCTCGCCGCTCAGCATGGACTCATCTACCGTGGACTCGCCTTCCATAACAACGCCGTCAACCGGAACCCGCTCTCCTGGACGTACGAGGATAATATCTCCGGTCCGGACACGGGCGATTTGAACCTGGCTTTCCGTGCTATTCGTCAATACGGTCGCCGTGGATGGCCGCAGCCCGATAAGTTTTCGAATGGCCCCGCCCGTCTTTCCCTTAGTCCGTGATTCCAGCATCTTGCCCAGCTTGATCAGGGTGATGATGACGGCTGAAGTTTCAAAATACACATGATCTCCCAATACGGGAAAAAACAAGAGCGCAAGGGAATAAAAATACGCAACCGAAGATCCCAGGGCGACCAGGACATCCATGTTGGCGCTTCGGTTTTTGATACTTTTGATGCCGCCCACATAGTAATCCCAACCCGTATAGAACTGAACCGGCGATGCCAGTAAAAAAAACAGCCAGTTGACCCATGGCGCATGACTCCAGTGTCCGATCATGCCAAAATCACGGGCCATGCTCCAGAGAAAAAGGGGCAGGCTGAACAGAATACCAACGATAAATTTTTGCGTCTGATCCTGAATTTCAGCATTTCTGGCAAGTTGTTCAATATCCTCCGCATCTTCCGAGTCGTCTTCCACTATGATCGCCTTGAATCCAGCTTTTTCAATGGCGGCCGCCATATCATCAATACTTGCCGCCATCGGGTCGAATTCAACAAAGACCCGTTCAGATGCAAAATTCACCGTTGCCTTCACGATGCCGGGGACTTTGCGGGTCAGAGTCCGTTCGATATTCATGGCGCAGTTGGCGCAGGTCATTCCGGTTACCGGAAACTCAACCTTGGCGATTTGGGGCAGAGAAGGCTTATCAGTCATGGCATTGAACCCTTTTGGGCCAGTCTTATATTTTGGCGGAATCACCTGAGGCAATATCATGTAGTTGCCGGATAATTGATATCTTTTAAAAAATCCTGAATCCTGTCGAGAGTTAAAGGCGCATCCCATTCAACGGTAATCTGCTTTTCGGCAGGATTGCCTTCAACGGTAACAATGCCTTTGATTTCAGTCAGTTCATTTTTGATGGCCATGACGCAATGTCCGCATGAGATATTGGGGATGTTAAAGATGTGTTTTTCCATTTTTCGTCCTTTCAATTAAAAAATATTCACAGTGAATTGGTTTTTTTAAAGTGCATCAAGATTGCAGTTTAGCCAGATTGTCCCTGGCGAATTCGATAGACGGGCCTGGACTAAGAGCCTTACCATTAGTATACAATGCTGGTGGCGGTAGAGGTGGTGTAGTTGACTATCTAGC
>CAIMCT010000479.1 GCA_903839535.1 uncultured Desulfobacteraceae bacterium | reverse complement strand
TTCGTGCTGAAATCCAGGAAGGTCAACCCGTCAGTATCGGTCAACCGAATGTATGTCCTGTCCACAATCAGTGGACTATTCCTCTTCGATATGTGATCAGCAACAAAGAAGGCAAACAGAAATATATTATCAGCGCCAACTTGCCTGTCGGAATATTGCAAAATTATTGGAAGGAAGCGCCGTTTACAAAGAAAGCCGCACTCAGCCTCATGCGCGACGACGGTTTCCTGGTCAGTCGTTACCCCGTACCCGACAAACTGGAAATGGAGAAAATCTATGGAATACCGAGGACTGGCGCTCTCATTACTTACCTGAGACAGCAGAAGTTTCCGGTTAATGGCTATGTGGAAGAACCCAGCAGTCTCGATGGACCTGACTATTTAAATTCATTTCGCCGCCTGGAACATTTCCCGATTACTTTGTTTATCGCCATGCCCATGTCAGAACTTCGTACCGAATGGTGGAATAAGGTCAAGGTTCCACATAGCTTAACAGTGGTTCTGATGATGGGAGGTTTTTTTATTTACAGACTGACCTTACGTCAGGAACGAAGCAGAGAAATTGAAAGGCGAAATGCAAGCCAGGCACTGAATGGCTTGAACACTTTTTTATACAGCATCATCGAATACAGTCCTATCTCCATGTGGGTATCCGATGACAAGGGCACACTTATTCGCACCAACCAGGTTCTGCGTGACCGACTCCGCATCAGCGACAATGAAGTAATTGGCAAATACAACATTTTTCGTGACAGACAGTTTGAAGATCAGGGCATGATGCCTCTGGTACGCGAGGTATTTGAAAAAGGCCACACAGTCCGGTTTACGATAGAATATGATACATCCCTGATTCCTGATCTGGCATTGAAGAGTTCAATACAGGCTACGATCGATGTAACGATATCAGCAGTCCTTGACTCAGAAGGCAATGTAGTCAATACGATCTTTCAATACATTAATCTTACTGAAAAAAGACAGATGGAAGAGAATCTGCGGATCAGCGAGGAAAGGTACCGCCTGCTTGCTGAAAACGCCGGCGATGTCATCTGGACCATGGATGTTGACGGCAGATTTACCTACATTAGTCCATCTGTGATTAAAATGCGGGGCTATACTCCGGAAGAGGCCATGCAGCAATCTTGGGATGATATACTTTGCCCGGATTCACGTTCCATGGCCCTGGAACGCATGGCCAAAAATATTGCTGACATCCAAGCCGGACTTCCCATACCCACATATCAAATAGAACTTGAACAATGGCGCAAAGATGGATCGACGATTTGGACCGACGTTACCATGACCTTTGTGTATAGCAGCAATGGCGATTTTCAGGAAATCATCGCAGTCACACACGATATCAGCAAGCTAAGGCAGAGGGAAGCGGAGATCAAACGGCAGTCCAATTTGATTAATTCCTTGCTCGATTCAATACCCGACATTATCTTCTTCAAGGATATCAATGGCGTTTATCTGGGTTGCAATCCTGCCTTTGCCGAATTTGTCGGTAAATCAAGGGATGAAATTGTCGGAATGACCAGCTACGATCTTTTTGACAAGGACATCGCGGACGCTTTCAGGGATAACGACAAACGTATGCTGGAGTTGGGCCAGGCACGGCACAACGAGGAATGGTTCACCTATCCAAATGGCCGAAAAATACTGGTGGACACAGTTAAAACACCTTATCTGCAACAGAATGGAACACTGATCGGATTGCTTGGCATCAGCCGCGACATCACCGACCGCAAGCTGGCGGAGGAGAATCTTTTGCTGGCTAACGCACAGGTAGAGGCTGCAAACATCGCCAAGAGCCAGTTCCTGGCCAATATGAGCCATGAAATTCGTACACCCATGAATGGTGTGATCGGTATGTCATGGCTTTTGCGGGACACTGAACTGACCGATGACCAGCGGCGTTACGTCGATACCGTGTGCGCCTGTGGCGAATCGTTGCTGAGTCTTATCAACGATATCCTCGACTTTTCCAAGATCGAGGCCAAGAAGCTCGACCTGGAGACACTGGACTTTGATTTATTGAATCTACTGGACGATTTCGTAGTTACTTTGGCGGTACGGGCTCACGAGAAGGGGTTGGAGCTTCTCTGTGCAGCCGATCTTGAAATACCGACACTGTTGCGGGGCGATCCTGGCCGGTTGCGCCAGATTCTCACCAATCTTGCGGGCAATGCCATCAAATTCACCCATCACGGCGAAATAGCAGTCCGTGCTAAACTGATAGAAAATAATGAAGACGATGTCCTTCTGCGCTTTGCGGTGCAAGATACCGGCATTGGGATTCCGAAAGAAAGTCTCGACTTTATTTTTTCTGATTTCACCCAGGCGGATGCTTCGATCTCGCGACAATACGGCGGCACCGGCTTGGGCCTGGCCATATCGAAACAACTATCCGAAATGATGGGTGGTGAAGTAGGCGTTGAAAGTGAAGTCGGTAAAGGTTCGGAGTTCTGGTTTACCGCACGACTGAGCAAACAGCCGGATGGCGGACAAGTGGAAATGCTCCCGCCAGCGGACTTATGTAATGTAAGGACGTTGATCGTGGATGACAACGCTACAAATCGTCAAATTCTAATCGCGCAACTGACCTCATGGGGGATGCTGCCCGCCGAGGTGTCCGAAGGTGCAGCAGCGCTCGAATCTCTCCGGCAAGCTCAGGATGAGGGCGACCCTTTCCGGATCGCCGTAATCGACATGCACATGCCGGGCATGAACGGTGAAATGCTCGGTTTGGCTGTCAAGGCCGATGCGCGGCTATCCGACACCCACTTGGTAATGCTGACTTCAATGGGGATAAAGAGCGACTTTCGCCGCCTCAAAGAGATTGGATTTGATGCTTACCTGAACAAGCCGACACGCAGCAAGGAATTAAAGGACGCGTTGTCGCTGGCTCTATCGGGACGGGGCGATCAGCCTCAGTCTATCGAAACACGTCATTCAGCCCACGACGGCTTGTTTGCCGGAAGCAAGGCGCGCATTCTGCTGGCCGAGGACAACATCACCAACCAGCAGGTTGCCCTGGGGATTCTGAAAAAACTGGGTCTAAGGGCTGATGCCGTAGCCAATGGCGCAGAAGCTGTCACTGCGGTGGAAACCCTCCCCTACGACCTGATCCTGATGGATGTGCAGATGCCGGTCATGGACGGGATGGAAGCAACGAAGAGAATTAGAAATTACGAATTACGAGTTAGGAATCAAGCGCAAACAGGCGATTCTGCTTCATCATTCGTAATTCCTATTATCGCCATGACTGCCCATGCCATGCAAGGCTACCGGGAGAAATGTCTTGCCGCCGGCATGAACGATTATGTATCCAAACCGGTGTCGCCGCAGGAACTGGTGGACCGGTTGAGGAAATGGCTGCCGAAAAATAAGGATGAAAGTGAAAGTATTCAGAATGAACAGAACACGGAAAAAACTGATGAATCAAATACCACTGATCCACCTATTTGGGACGAGCATAAAATGATGGCACGTCTGCTGGATGACGAAGACCTGGCAAAAATGATTCTGGATCGTTTTCTGGCGGATATCCCGCAACGGATTAAGGCATTGAAAGTATTTCTTGAATCGGGCGATGTTTATGGCGTTGAGTTTCAGGCCCATACCATCAAGGGTGCATCCGCCAATGTCGGCGGAGAACGGTTGAGTGCTGTGGCATCCGAGGTGGAGAAAGCAGCCACGGCTAAGGATTTGACTGCCGCCGGTACATTCATGACTGAACTGGAAAGGCAGTTTGACCGGTTGAAGGAAGCCATGCAAATGAGTGATGTTCATAACCACCACCGCATTAGCAGGTGAATAATAATGGATAAAAAAGATAATAATAGATATCCCAAAGGAAAACCTCCGATTGGAGTGTCTGATTTCAAAAAGTTGAGAGAAGAAAAGCGTTACTATGTGGATAAAAGTCTTCTGATTCAAAAAGTATGGGAATCCGGAGCTGATGTTTTGTTATTACCAAGACCCAGACGTTTTGGTAAGACCCTCAATTTATCAATGCTGCGTTACTTCTTTGAAAAAACCGAAGATTCAAATGCAGATATCTTTGATGGGCTTTTTATCTCCGGAAAACCCGAAATCATGGCGCATCTGGGGCTATATCCTTTGATTTATCTTACATTCAAAGATGTGAAAGAGATGACCTGGGAAAATTGTCTGAAGCAATTTCGACATTTGCTGGCTTCAGAGTGGTTCCGTCTGATTCCGCTAATTGAAGCTTGTACAAAAACTCCCGAAGAAGAGCGTATTCTGATGGCATTTTCTAAAAATGCAACAGACCTCATTGATCTGGAAAAATCACTACCAACCATAATGTCTTTACTCTGGAAAACTACCGGTAAAAAAATCATTGTTCTGATTGATGAATACGACACCCCGATTCACGCAGGACACCAGTACGGGTATTATGACGAAGTGATTCTGTTCATGCGAAATCTCTTAAGCGGCGCTTTCAAAGACAATTCCTGCCTCAAAAAAGGGGTAATCACCGGAGTTCTGAGGATATCAAAGGAGTCCATCTTTACAGGTTTGAACAATATCTCGGTCAGTTCCATCACCCGTCCGGAATTCAGTAGCTATTTCGGTTTTACTGAACCAGAAGTAGAAAATATGTTGAATGAATTTTCCGTCGAGCATCCTGATGAAGTGAAAAACTGGTATAATGGTTATGTATTTGGCAATCAGGTGATTTACAATCCATGGTCTATTCTGAATTTTTTAAATAGTGAAGATCGCCAGTTACAGCCGTTCTGGATTGATTCCAGCAGTAATGATCTGGTGCGTGATTTAATCTTGAATGGTCCGATCTCTTTGCGTGAAAGTGTGGAAACTTTATTGCGCGGTGAGTCTGTATGCTCAGCTCTGCCTGAAAATATCGTCCTTCGGGATATTGCTGCAACTGAAGAAAACATCTGGAGCTTGCTAACTTTCAGCGGATATCTGAAAGCATTGAATCCAAGACAGGTGCATACCCGCATTTTATACGATCTGTCGATTCCAAACATGGAAGTACTTAGTTTTTATGAAGATACAATTAAGGTATGGCTCAGGCGGCAAATCGGAGATCACCGTCTTCAGCAACTGCTGAAAGCTCTCCTGCAGGAAGACATTGCTGGTTTTGAACAATACCTTGCAGAGATGGTGCAGACAGTTCTGAGTTATCATGACACGTCCGGAGATGAACCGGAAAGGGTGTATCATGCATTTGTGCTGGGACTATTGGTCAATCTTGGTTCTCAATATCAGGTACGTTCAAATCGCGAATCCGGTTATGGACGCTACGACATGATGCTGATTCCAAAGGATTTCCGGCAGACCGGATTTGTCTTTGAATTCAAAAAAGTAAATTTAAAGTACGATAAGATGCCCAAAACCGCCATGAAAAGCGCGCTAAAACAAATTCAGGACAGGCACTACG
>CAIMCT010000478.1 GCA_903839535.1 uncultured Desulfobacteraceae bacterium | reverse complement strand
GTATTCGCCCTATCGAAAGGGCGAATACAAGATTCGCCCCTACGAAATAAACCCAACTGGCCGAAACGATGATCAAGGCGGTATATTCTTTATTGGAAATCACCTTAGAAGACGGAAGACAGTCCGTGGGGTGTATCGGGCAAAGGTGCGATTCGAGAGAATCGCACCTTTTTTTTGACACCTACTCTTTTTTTAGTGTTTCAGACCGCAGGTCTTTCTTCAGCACCTTGCCGACATTGGTCTTGGGCAGTTCAGCCCTGAATTCAATGCTGGTCGGAAGCTTGTATGCAGCCAGATTACCCTTGCAGTATTCGATCAGTTCATTTTCAGTTGCGGTTTCTCCGCTTTTTAATACGACAAAGACCTTGACGCATTCACCCCGCGTGGGATGAGGAATGCCGATGACTGTCGCTTCCTGAACCTTGGGATGGCTGAAAAGCACCTCTTCAACATCGCGTGGATATACATTGAAGCCCCCGGAGATGATCATGTCTTTTTTCCGGTCTACGATGAAGAAATAGCCGTCAGTATCCATCAAGGCAATATCTCCGGTGTGCAGCCAGCCATCAGTAATGGTTTGAGCGGTTTCATCGGGTTTGTTCAGATAGCCTCTCATGACTTGGGGACCGCGAACAATCAGCTCTCCGGTTTCTCCAACCGGCATATCGATTTTGCCGGAAAGCAGATCGACGATTCTGGATTCGGTGCAGGGAATGGGAATGCCGACGCTTCCCACCTTGCGCTTTCCGCCGGCAAAGGGGTTGATGTGGGTGACAGGCGTGGATTCGGTCATGCCGAAACCTTCGACAATCACGGCTCCCGTCTTTTTTTCAAAATCCCTGATGACTTCGACAGGCAGGGGAGCGCTTCCGGAAAAACATCCCTTTATGGAAGTCATGTCGGTTTTTTGAATCAGTGGATGATTCAACATGCCGATATACATGGTGGGAACCAGGGGTGCAAAAGTGGGTTTGTATTTGCCGATGGCCTCAAGCAGGGGTTCGGGTTGGGGTTTGGGAATCAGAATGTTCCCCCATCCCATGTAGATGGCAAAATTCATTGAGACCGAGAGGCCGAAAACATGAAAGAACGGGAGTGCGCCCAGCATCATTCCCTGGCCCTTTTCAAGACTGGGGAACCAGGATCGCGCTTGCTGAACCTGGCTGCTGAGGTTGCTGTGTGTAAGGATAACGCCCTTTGAAACGCCGGTAGTTCCACCCGTGTACTGGTACATGGCGACATCGTCAAAGGAAATATCCGCTCCGGAAGAATCCATGTTCGCCCTTGATAGCACTTCTTTCCATTTGTGCACATTCGGGGCTGGTTTGACATCTGCAGCCAGTTTTTTCTTTTTACCGACCAAGGGGAAGAGGATATTTTTCGGAAAAGGCAGGTAATCGCCAATTGAGGTGTAAACAATGTGCCGGATGCCGGTTTTAGGCCTGAGGTCAATCATCCGGTTGCCCAAAAGATCCAGGGTAATCAGGAGTTTTGATCCGGAATCATTGAACTGGTGCAGCAATTCCCGGTCCGAATACAGCGGGTTGTTCATCACTGCAATGGCACCGATGTTCAATATGGCGTAATAGGCCGCCACACAGGGAATGACATTTGGCAGCAGGATTGCGACGCTGTCCCCTTTTTGAATTCCAAAACCGGAAAGGCAGGTGCTGAAACGGTTCACCATGTCATTGAGTTCGCTGAATGTTACCTTAAATCCTTGAAAAAGAAGCGCTGTATGATCTGGAAATTCTTTGGCGGAGCGTTTCAGGAATGCTGGAATGCAGGTTTCTTCAAATTGAATGGTTTCAGGAATCCCGTTTTCGTAATGCTTCAACCATGGCTTTTCATTATAACTTACCGACACTGTCACAATTACCTCCTTTTTCAACATCCATTCGCCACAGAAAGGGGTGGCCATAAGTTTATCATTGAAGTACTCTCCATTGTCTGATATTGACCGCTATCGTATTCACGGTCGGTATGCCATCCACACCAAAATTTACTTGACGGAACTAAAATTCTTGACTAAATGAATGTTCATTCATTATTTTGGCACAAAAGCCACAAATAATATTTATAATAACAAGGACAAATAATACAATTGAATGGAGAATGAAAGTAAAAAATGGAAACAGCTTTAATCTCTCCGGCTAAGGCATGGGTGCTTGGATTTATTCCCACGATGTTTTTTTCAACCATTATTTTGATTATTGGGGTGGCGTGCTTTACCTATATCATCGCCAAGCGGATCGCTCCTTTGGTCCGTTCTAAACCCGATCCCCGTCTGGACAATATCACGAACAGGCTGGCGAACATGTTCAAGTTCGCCTTTGCCCAGTACCGCCAGCCCCGGTACATGATGGCGGGGGTGCTTCACATCATCCTGTTTGCAGGGTTCATGATCCTGTCGATTCGTTCCATCACTCTGGTCGTTCTTGGGCTAAAAGACGGATTCGTTCTGCCGGGCCTGGGCGGGATGGCCGGACAAATATACAATGTGCTGAAGGATATTGCAGCTACATCCGTGTTTCTGGCCTGCGTAGTGGGCATGGTTAGAAGGGGTGTCTTCCGGCCCGCGCGTTATGATGTTCCCAAGAAATACGGCAAGGACCATACGGCTGAAGCCGTATTCGTGCTGATGCTCATCACTGGCCTGGTTACCTGCGACATGATTTTTGAGGGGACGCAGGCGGCCGCCCAGTTGCAGAAATGCCTGCATTCCGAATTTCTGCTGCCGGGAATGGGCGCGTGGATGGTAGCCGGCATCTTGAGCGGAACAAGTCTTTCAACGCTGCAGAATCTCCATCTCGGAGCCTTTTTTCTTCATAATCTGATTTTCTTTTTCTTTCTGTGTTTTCTGCCCATGGGAAAACATTTTCATGTAATCACATCGATTCCCAACGTATTTTTCATGAAGCTGAAAAAAGGCGCGATCAAGCCGGTTCAGTGGGGTGTTGAAGACAACAAGCTGGATGAACTCAAATCTTTTGGTGTCAAAAAATTTGAGGATTTTACCTGGAAGCATATCCTGGATTTTTATTCTTGTGCGGATTGCGGCAGATGCTCGGATCAGTGTCCTGCCAATGCCGTAAAACGCCAGCTGTCTCCGCGGTTTATTTCGATCAAGTGCCGGGATTATGCCTTTAAAAATTATCCCATACGCGGGGAAATGACTCCAAAGGATGAACATCTTATCGGCTCAATATTAACTGAGGATGAAATCTGGTCCTGCACCACTTGCGGAGCCTGCGAGGCCGAATGTCCGATTTTTATCGAATACATCGACAAGATCGTGGATTTGAGGCGGGGCATGGTGGATGAAGGGATGGTGCCGCAATCACTTCAAAAACCCCTGAAAGCTCTGGAAAAACGGGGCAATCCCTGGGGCAAGATGGAGAAAAAACGGGCGGAGTGGATAAAAGCCCTTCCGGAAACCTGTGATGTCAAGCTTTTTGAAAACGGTGATGAAGCTCAGACCCTGTATTTTGTGGACAGCATTACCTCTTATGATGACCGCATGCAGAACATCGCAAGGGCGACCGCTTGCCTGCTGAGCGCCGCCGGCGAGGATTTCGGAATTTTGGGCAAGGACGAGAAAGACAGCGGCAACGAGATTCGGCGCTTCGGTGAGGAAATGCTGTTTCAAGATATCAAATCTCATAACACCGAAGCCATTCTGGGGACAGGGGTCACGAAAATCATTACCGCCGATCCTCATGCCTTCAACACTCTAAAAAATGAATACGCGGGATTGCCGCCAGTCGAGCATATCAGCCAGACTCTGACTCGAAGTATCAAGGACGGCAGGATTCGCCTCAAGCCCGTTGAGGATGAAACAAAAGTTTACACCTACCATGATCCATGCTATTTGGGCAGACATAACGGCATTTATGAAGATCCGCGTGAGGCGTTGGATGCCATTCCGGGTTTAAATCGCGTGGACATGCTGAAAAGCCGGGATCGTTCATTTTGCTGCGGCGGAGGCGGGCTGATGCTGTTTTACGAGCCTGAAGAAGAACAGCGAATGGGAGTGCTGAGGGTACAAATGGCCAACAGCGCAGGGGCGAACGTTATCGTAACAGCTTGTCCGTTCTGCCTTGTGAATATGGAGGATGCCATCAAGGTGGCCGGACTGGAAGGGGAAATGGAAGCCATTGATCTGTGCGAACTGATTGAGCGGCATTTGGAAACAGCGTAAGCTGTAATCAATACAAACGATCATGGCATGGTCTATGCCGTCCCCAGTGATGAAAATAATAACTTCCCCAGGGGGGAATCTTTCGTGTGTTTCGTGGTTTAAAGGTATTTTCACGGTAAAATGAGTTAACTTTTAGTTCGGAGGAAGAGCATGGAAATTTTGGTATGCGTGAAGAGAGTACCAGACACTGCTGAAAATGAAATTGTGGTCAACAGCAAGGGTACGGACATTGAGCGGGGCGATCTGGTGTACTCAGTCAATGAATGGGATAATTATGCAGTTGAAGAGGCTATTCAGATTCGGGACAATGTCGGCGGCAGCGTCACCGTGGTAACTGTTGGGGATGCGGATGCCGAGGAGATTCTGCGGCGTGAAATGGCGATGGGCGCGGACAAGGGCGTTCTGTTGTCCGACGATGCGTTCAACGGATCGGATGGCAAGGGCATTGCCGCCATTTTGAAGGCGGAGATCGCAAAGGGTAAGTATGACCTCATTTTAACCGGTGCGCAGGCGGATGACGGTGCTGCCCAGGTCGGCGGCATGTTGGCCGCAATGCTTGATATACCTTATGCCTCCTTAGTCAACAAGATTGAAATCGTTAGCGACAAAGTCATAAAAGTCGGACGTGAAATTGAAGGTGGTAACCAGGAAATGAGTGAGATTGATCTGCCCTGCGTGCTTTCCATTCAGACCGGCATCAATGAACCCCGCTATGTCGGAATTCGTGGGATTCGAAAAGTGGCATCCATCGAGATTCCGGTTCATGGCTCGGCAGATCTGGGACTCGCAGCAGGATCAGTTGGCGCTGCTGGTGCAAAGGTCAAACGGGTGGATTATTTTGTGCCGCTTATGGGCGAAGGTGCCGTAATGCTGGAAGGCAGCTCCGATGAGATTGCAGGAAAACTGATTGAACTCTTGAAGTCCAAAGGAGGGATAAAATAATGACGCAAAAGATTTTCGCCTATATATCACATAAAAATGGAACTGCCGATGATTCAGCCTTCGAGCTGATTGTGGCGGCAAAAAAAATTGATCAGGCTGCCGTTGTCACTGCAATTGTTTGCGGTGCAGGCGCAGAGCTGGACGCAGTCTGCACGGCGATGGCCGGAGTTTATTCCGAGGTATGGAAAGTCGCCAATCCGGCTCTGGCTTATCCCAATGCGGAAATTCTCCGCGGGGTTCTGGTCAACATCCTTCCGGTTGGCACCATCACGCTGGTTCCTCACGATACCTTCGGCATGGATCTTTCTCCTGGGTTGTCCATTAAACTGAATGCAGCCTTTGTTCCGGATGTCGTGGGCATTGAGGGCATTGACGGAGCCAATCTGAAAGCAATTCGCCAGGAGTTTGGCGGCCAGGTCAGCACGCATGTGCATTGCGACATCTCCGCAGGTGCTGTGATGAATATTCGTTCGGGATGTTTTCTCTCTGATGACAGCAAAGCTTCCGGGGCTGTGGTGGATAAATCTGGCCAAGCCGGTGACTGTAAGGCCAAGCGCCGGTTTATTGAAACCGTGGTGGCGGAAGTGGGAGATGTGGATATAACCAAGTCCGATGTGCTGGTTTCAGTTGGCCGAGGCATTGAGGATCAGGAAAATATCGGAATCGCACAGGAATTGGCCGATGCCATCGGTGCGGTGGTTTCCTGCTCCAGACCGATCGTGGATGCCAAATGGCTGGAAAAAGCCCGTCAGGTGGGAACATCCGGCAAGACCGTAAAGCCCAAGGTTTACATTGCACTTGGGATCAGCGGATCTTTCCAGCATATGGGCGGGATCAAGGGCAACCCCTTCATGGTTGCAATCAACAAGAATGCCAAGGCTCCCATTTTTCAGGTCGCAGATATCGGTATTGTCACAGATATACTTGAGTTTGTGCCGGAGCTGACCGAAAAAATCAAAGAAATGAAATAGGTATCTTTCTTAAATTCGATCACCCCATATATGAAAATG
>CAIMCT010000477.1 GCA_903839535.1 uncultured Desulfobacteraceae bacterium | reverse complement strand
GTATTCGCCCTTTCGATAGGGCGAATACAAGATTCGCCCCTACGAAATAAACCCAACTGGCCGAAACGATGATCAAGGTCGTATATTCTTCGATGAGATTGAATCAGATGCCCCTGGATGGACAGCCAGCATTTCAGCCTGCAAAGACCCATACTTTGTGCATGGCATGGAAAACTTAAAGGCTATTTCAGTTGTGGAAAGCCCGTTACGGTTTAGAATACGAAAAATCTTTGTGTTGGAGAACTTTTTGTCACGGGTTTAGGTTGGCATGGATATATCCAAACCCCTTGATCAACGGGATGTGTTCCAGACTCCGGAACTGATCCTTTTTACACCTTCCATCAGAACAGGGGTCAACGCAAGGACACGTTCAAAAATATCAAAAATCGTTTCAGATTTATATTCATGCGCAATTTCATTGCGCAGCATCCGGATTTGTACGAAATCCTCTGCTGATTCAATGAACCCTTTTTTTTCGGCACGGTTAATCCTGTCCCGAACCGTTCCGCTGTCCTCCAGGTCCAAAATAGAGATCGTTCTCAGCACTTTTTGAATCACCAGATCGCTCAACCGGGAAAATCGCGCGGTCAGAGCCTCGAAACTTTCCAGTTGATCGTTATCCAGATCCGGCCTGGCTCCAATTCGACAACATTTGTCGTAAGAATGACGAAGGATCGCTTCGGCATCGTTCATCTCCTTGATATGTTTATCAAGCAGCTCATTGTACACACCGGTCATAGTAGCACCCCGTTTTCTTTGCTCAGCCTTACAAACGGATCTGTGATATCCGAAGAAATCAGAATATCCAGTTTCTGATCTTCCATGCTTTCAAATATTTTGGCTTTGATTTTGAGTTTATCTCTAAATGTCAGGCTACCAGACAATACCAGAATGTCGATATCGCCCCCTCTGGCATTGTCATCCACCCGCGAACCAAAAAGATAGATTCTGGCCAGGGGATCCTGTTCAAGAACGGCCGACGTTATGCTTCTGATTTCCACGGGTGTAAGTCGCATAAATATTCGGAACCCTTGAGATACCGGATTAGATTATCCAGATGGGTCAGACCTCTCCTTTGACGAATGGCAACGTTCGTGTCTTAACACAAGGCGCATGCAATACTGGCCATGACTCTGGCAATAGCGAAAGCGAACAGATCGAACATTGGCCCCCCACGAAATTATGTTCACACACAAACTTATGGGAAGTGCGCTATGTGAGACGCAGTTCGAATCGTTGCTCCTCGACTTCTGTCCCCCACTGGGAGCCAATATGTTGTTCAACGAGTACAAATCCTGCCTGTTCATAAAGATGCCGTGCTGCATGAAGACCCTCAAAAGTCCAGAGGTAAACACGCGGATATTTTTTAATACGACAGAAGTTTATGGCGATGTTAATGAGTTGATTACCCACTCCTTGTCCACGGTGCGCATCGGAAATAATGAACCATCTTAGATGCGCCCCTTCTTGTGTTACGTTAGCCCCGTCGATTGCGATGCTGCCTTCAACGCGACCGTTGGTCGTGGCAGTCCATAATCCATCACGTTGATCGTCATGGCGATTAATGAACTCCGCAAGTCCACCTGCTACTTTGGCTTCGAAAAATGCACCAAAACCCCAATAGGTATGATAATACGCGCCATGCAGTTCAACCACACGGCCGATTGCACCTGGAACATAGCCTTTGCGGATTTCAATCTCATTCATAAGCGACATTTTCCCTTGCTCAGACTTTCAATTTGGCATTTACCGTTCAGAGGGTCGTTTTATCCACGCCATCCTGATGTCTGGGATATTTAACGCAAGATCAAGTGAAAAGGGGAAAAGAAACTGATGGCGGGCAGGTGTTTTTTTGCGATCAATACCAAGCCAGTATCCGAAATTAAACCATCCAGGCAACCGAAACAAAATACGACGTTAAACCTGCTTTGTGCCAGTTTTCTCAACCCCCTCATGCGGGGCAATGATTCGGACAGTCTGGGTCATTGGGTCATTTGATAAAGTCTTTTTAAACCCCTCATGGCGGGGCAATGAGGTATTGGTCGAGTACTACCAATGTATGTCCGATGTCTCAAACCCCTCATGGCGGGGCAATGACTCGGATTTATGTGAAATAGCCAATGCAGTAAAAAGGACGAAAAATTTTAAACCCTTAATGTCGGGACAATGATTCAAATAGCAAGTGTGTAATTAATATAAAAATCAAAATGTTTCAAGCATTTTCCGGTGTAGCCCCCTGAAAAACACTGCCGGTAGTTTTTTGCACCAAAAACAATTCGATATAAATGAATATAATTAATTGATATAACCCGTTA
The DNA here is from genome assembly GCA_903839535.1 of uncultured Desulfobacteraceae bacterium. Taxonomy (GTDB): domain Bacteria; phylum Desulfobacterota; class Desulfobacteria; order Desulfobacterales; family Desulfatirhabdiaceae; genus RAAP-1. The sequence goes on along the minus strand of CAIMCT010000477.1, from coordinate 201 downwards.
TTTATATCTCCTCTGGAGGAATCGTACGCTTGCTGTTCAGCGTGAATCCAACAAAAGGCATGATTTAAGACATGCCTGGGGGTTAGATAAGGTGATTCGCAACAAAGAATGTACCATCAATAAAGCAACCATTTAGGGCTGGAAGGCCAACGGCCTGATCCATGATAGCCCAGAGCATCGTCCTGGGTACGCGGTGTTATT
>CAIMCT010000476.1 GCA_903839535.1 uncultured Desulfobacteraceae bacterium | reverse complement strand
GGTAAAGGGACAAATTGAAGTTATCGAAAAATTTTTAAAAGCGGGTGCAACCTGGGATTTTATTTACAAAGCTACAGACATTGATGAAAACAGTTTCCATCAACTGAAAAAGAAGTGGCGAGAACAAATAAAACCGATAAGAAACCCTTACCAAGGTTTTTACATTTTCAAATAATATTTATTTACAATATGTTATACCGATTAAAAGCGATAGTAAGTTGTCAAAAGTTGTCAGTCAATTTAGGCATATTTGATACCAATGCTACACGCGCGGCACCTGATACATGCTGATAATATTTACGCAATGTTTCAGGAGATGATCCCATGATTTCAGATAAGGTTTTATAGTCACAGCCTGCCTCTATAGCAGTCGTAGCATACCAGTGACGCAAAGAGTAAAGGCGGAGATTCCTGTTAATCCCCGCCTTTTTTTTGGTTGAACCCCATACGTTGGCCAGACTTTTTATCGGGAGACCATCCTTGTGTACGATAGGCCCGAACTGACTACCATCCTTGATATACCATTCTTCCAACTCGGGTAAGAAATCTGGATGGATAGGCACTTCCCGAAGTTTAGGCCCTCCTTTGTGTGCTGATAATATCTGGATAACTCCAGTATCCCATAATACAGAAGGCCAATGTAAGCTGTACAATTCAACGGCGCCAGGTCTTAACCCTGTGTACCATGCCAATTTAATTGCTCTTGTAAGACGTTCATTTGCATATTTCAATATTGCGCTAACTTCTGATTTTGTCGGCGGTGACGTGACTGCATCGTCAGCCTGTGGTAGCGGGTAGTCACGGATCGGGTTCATCGGTATAAGCGGTGGACGGTGTTTAGCTGCCCAATTCAAGACGGATTTGACATCAGTTAATTCACGTCTGATAGTGTTCATTTTTACGGTTTTTCGTCGCTCTCTGATATACCTGTCAATATCAGGATACGTTATGAGCAATGCCGGAACATGACCTAATACAGGGATGATTGTCATGAACATTCGGCTTTTACATTGCCTCTCTGATTTTTCGCTGAAATTATGGTTGAGGATATAATCACCGGCCAGGTCGTGGAACATCGGGCCATGATCTGATTCAGTTCTGGGTTTTGTCTTCTTGAAATCCAGATCAGCATCCCTCGCCCTCGCCTTTGATTCTGCAATTGCGCCCCTGCCGAAGTATTCCCACTTGAATTTACTCTTTTTCTCAGGATCATAAATCTTGACGATCCACCGGCCATCTTTGTGTTGGTGAACACTCATGACATTTAGCCTCTCAACTAAATTTAGTCCAGATGATAACAGGTCGTCATTCTTTACAGAAATCTTTTATTGTTTCAGCATTTTCGATTTTAAAGTTTTTCATATAAATCCTTTCCATCTTTTCCAATAGTTCGTAGCATGAATCAAAATCTGACTTAGATTGCCTTGTGCCTCTTCCCATAGCAACACCGGCATAAATCCTCCCCTTGGATAGAACCTTGCAATATTCTTTTGTTAATGTCGGTTGATCCATATCTTTCAATTCCGCATAATCATAATCACCACAAGCACCTGCATAAACATAACTCGAACTCAATAGAATCACAGCTAAAACGATTAATCTTTTCATAATCCTCCTTTTAATAATCCTCCTTTTCAAACATTCCGAATATCCCGCCACATCCAAACTACCCTGCCCACGCAAAGCCGGTTCCAGTCTAAATCTATTGGTTCTGGATCAACATCCTTATTGTCTGACACCAATATAAAACCATGCTTCCATCGTATCACACGTTTGATGGATACTATATTCATATTTGCGTCTGGCGTGTTCACTACAAAAATCTTTCCTCTTGATTCTTCCTTGTCCGATAAATCCACCACGACAATTGATCCTTGTATAATGGTTGGTTCCATCGAATATCCACCTACCTTCATGGCAACCAGGTTGTGATGTGAGCAATCTTTCAGCTCCGGCTCATAAACTACCACCATCGAATCAGGGACTTCGTGTGGATCAAACTCTTCGCCGTGGACACCGGCTGCAAGTTTACCTGATTCATATAATGGTATGGCTCGATACCTGTCAGATATACCGGCCATGAATTCCGTTTCCGGTTCCGAATTCGTTTGAACGATGATGGGGTGATGATACGGTTCTGTGACGCACGGCTTACTCAAAGTACATTCAACGGCTGAACCAGAAAGAGATTCTCCGATTGCAAGAAATTCATCAAGCGAACATCCCATAATATCAACTATTTTCATCTGAAGTTCGGGACTGGCTGCATTGTTGCCATTTTTTATTTCACTGATGGTTGCATCTGAAACCCCACACGCAGAGGCCAGTGCCTTTTGTTTTCGTTTCCACTGCTTATCGCAAAAATGAATAAGTGCAGATCGAAATCTTCTTTTTATCGGGTTTTCTTCCATGTTGATATTTTTACCCTGAATGAATTTTAAAGCAAGATATATTATTTTACTTATAATAAAATAATTGTTGACAATATCCATCTGTTGGTATATTTTTCATTTAAAGTAAAACTTGAAAGGGTAATCATGAAAATCAGAAAATATCAAATCAGTGAAATGGCTGGTATCAGTCCGGCCATGTTGTCAGAGATTTTACATGGAAACGTGAGGCCGTCATGGGGTACTGCAAAACGTCTTTCATCTATCATCATTGGCACGACACCGGATCAGTGGATGGAGGCTCCACATGAAGAACTGTATCAGATTGTTACAGATTTTATTCAAACGGAGGCGGTTACATGATGAACGAACATTCTATTGAACCACTCCCTTTAAAACTTGGTGTTATTTATTTCTTGCAGTGTTCGGTGACTGGAAACATTAAAATCGGAAAAACAAGAAAACAGTTAAAAATCAGAATGTCACACATAAACGGATCAAGCCCAACGAGTCTTGATTTATTAAAAATAATCGAAAACAAGAATGCAAGATTTGAAAATGATCTACATGCCAGATTCATTGATTATAGAGTTGACGGGAAAAAAGAATGGTTCCATTGCGATGAATCATTAATGGAATTTATATCCAATTCAGAACCATTTAAGGATGAAAAAAGTCTTGAACCATCACAAAGTAAACTAATCTCAGAAAAAAACAAAAAAACTAAGAAGATTAGGCAAAAAGATATAGCAAAAAAAGCAGGGATTGGCCCTGCCATGTTGAGTGGCATCATGAATGGCAAGGCACGGCCATCCTGGCCCACTGCAAAACGTCTTGCAGAAGTTACTGGCACTGACCCGGTTCTTTGGTTGGAGGGTACACCGGAAGAACTACAAAAGTTCTTTGCAGAGTTTATCGAAATGGAGGCGATGTGATGAACGAAACTTCTATAGCTACAACAGATAAAATTGGAGATAATTTAGGTTTTATCTATTTTTTCCAATGCACATCGACCAGAAATGTAAAAATTGGAAGAACAATTAATAGCCCATTTATCCGATTCGACCATATTAATGGAATGAGTCCAACAGCCTTAACGATCCTTGGATACGCAAAAAATACACATAAAAAATTTGAATCTGAACTTCATGAAAGATTCAGAAATTTACGCATTCACGGGAAAAGAGAATGGTTCACTATATCTGATGAACTCATTTCATTTATAAAGAATATCAGCAACCAAACTGGTGAATACAAACCTCTACCGCGAACTAAAAAAACGATAAATCAAATACAGATTGCAAGAGATTCAGGTGTGAGTCAGCCGATGCTATCTCAAATATTAAGCGGTCAGAGACGTGCCGCATGGGGAACAGCTAAAAAACTGGCTTTGGTAACAGGCGTACCAGAGATTATTTGGTTAGAAGGTACACTGGAAGAAATATGGGAAGCAATAACTCCTAACACAGAAACCGATTGTCCTTGACCGGACAAAGTGACGTTGATGTGTTTCCTCATGATCGAAGCTGCTGAGCGGCGAGGCGGTAATTGGTGTCGGCGGACAGGGTACGCAAAGAACAAGGGATATTGAAACGGAGAGAATATATGTCTGACGAAATAATCACCCAGAAGAAAGAATACCTTACAAAAATGGCATTGGCTTCCTTGAAGCGAACTGCCAACGAGTATGTCAACCTAAGCCAGATTTGCCATGAGTACCATCATGCGTTTGGGTATCAGGATTATTCCGCATGGATAAAAAATGACCTGGGACTTGGAACATCTCGCGGTGCTCAATTACTCAATGTTTATGAGAAATTCGGTTCTACTACAGTAACTGTAGTAGAAAATCTTCCAGCAGAAGTCATGTTCATGCTCGCTGCTCCATCCACCCCCGAATCCGCCCGAACCGAAGCAATCGAAAAAGCAGAGAACGGAAAAAAACTGACAGTTAAAGAAGCAAAGCAGCTCGTAGAAGCCCACCGGCGCATTGACGCCCTTGAGAAAGACCTCGCATCCGCGAAAGACCAGATACCCACCGACGATATCAAGGCAAAGATTGATGACCTTGAAGCCCGCCTGGAAGCAGAGAAAAACAAGCCCGCAGTTGAAAAAATGCAACTTAAATCTGAAATGGCTCAGATGAAGGCCAATCATGATCTTGAAATCAAAAAAATAGCAGAGTCGAAGGACACCATACCTGCTGATTACGCCGACCTATCACTTGCGAAAGAAACGTTAATTCGCGACAAAACCGCGCTCGTAACCAGACTCGAACAGATCAACTCTGAAAATGAAAAATTATCAGAGAAAGTGAAAACTCTCAAAAAAGAACAGGACGGCAAAATAGCGCAGGCTGTCAATCTTAGAATGCGGGAAATGCAGGATGAGTTTGACACAAAAGAGAAACAACTTGCGTCTGTTCAAGCAAGGATTGACGCGCTTCAACCTGAGATGAACAGACTTGAAAGAAAAGTTGGAGATTTATCGGCAATACGGGAATCGGAAAAAGAAATCAGACAGCACCTTATGGGTATATCCATTGTTCTTGGAGATTTGTTTTCCGATGTCGATATACCTGAATCTGCTAACAAAGGGCTGATGGTTTTGGCAAACGAAATGGCACAGGGAGTGACAGCATTTAAGAATTATTTGACCGGCACAAAACATATTGGAGGATACCATGAAGAGTAATTTAGCGTTATGTGAAGTAACTCAAGAAACTGACTTAATGGAAATTGCCAGAAGAAGCTCTCTCGTTGCCCACAATAGGCTGATGGCAACCATCACAAAACACGCTGAACATGTCGGGCCAGATGGTAAATGCGCAACAAGCAAAGCAGGATTGGCAATCCAGATCAATAGAAAGATCAAAAAAGTTTTTGGTCGAACTGTTGATGAAATTAAAGACGACTACGGCATTGACACTCTCATGGTTATTAGAATCAAAATTGATCGAGTGATTAAGTATGGCGAATCAGTACCGTTGAATCGTTCAGCGATTAAAAAGCTGATTTATCAATCTATTGAAGATGTCTATAGATTGATGAATTATCATACTGCAACTATAGATAACATTACGTCGAATTCGACAGAACAAGAGGCTGTATGAACGCAACTCTGAGATAAAAGGAGCGACAGTATGAATACTTGGCCAGGTGGAAAGAGGCACGCAATGGAGCAGGACGAGCATGAGAGATGGAACTCCAGTAACTATCCCGGCACACTGCAATTATGCTTCGATTGCGGTGAGCCGACAGGCCATTGTGAGGAGGATTCGCTTTGTATCGTTGATGGTGATGATGAACGAGGCCCCCTATGTGAAGAGTGTTATAGAACTGGATGCAGACCATGAACGCAACTCTGAGAGAAAAAATAGAGAAGAAAGTCCGTGATGAAATCAAATCACGGATGGGGGATGACGTCATTTATGATGTTGTGAATCTGTCATTTGATGATTTTGACTTCGACTTTACGGATATGGTTTTTGATGTACTCGGCGGAAAAGACTTGGATGCTGATGAAGACTTCGATGTCTTCAATGCGCTAATGGAGGATTGCGAATTGATAGCGAAATTGGAATATAATCGTATCATCGGCAATCTTGAATCCGCAATTGAAATCATAGACGGAGCTTTCGCATGACACCTGAAATGATCGGAATGTTAAGGCAGGCGCAGGCTTTAATTGCTCGCACGAATGACAACACGCGGCAACTTGAATCACTGATAAAGGCGATGTTCCCACCTCCGCCGAAAAAGAAGCCACGAACGAAAACATCCAAAGAGCTTTTGGCAGACTTGGAAAAACGAATAGCCAAACGAAATAAAGGGGAAAACTTTTGAAATTTCATAAACTTGAAAAACCAACTTATTCAAAATCAGTACCAGAATCCAACAATGGTACTTGTTCAACCTGCAACACAAGGCCAATCGCCGGATACGTTTTAGGCAGCAGCCAATTCTTATCTCGAACATGTCTCCAGTGCTACCGTGGTGCGGGGATCGACTCTCACGAACGCGGCGCATTCAAGGCGCATGGCTCGCACAAGCAATCTCGGTCTTAAGTTACATCAGCCCGAATCTCCAGGCGCTACACCGACTGGCGCAGCAAACCAATTCCTGCTCGCAAATCGGGCGACAGGGTTTATAGCATTTTCCTTGTCATGTTTAGAAAGCGGGTAAGCCGGTATCTTTATTCAGAAATAACAAATCATCTTAATCATATCATCCATGACCTTTTTGACTTTGAAAGGAGATACGGGATCAGCAAATAAACAGTACAAGCGGCCTCCTGCCCTGCCGTATCCACAAACGGGCATTCTCAAAAATAGCGTTCACTAAAAATTAAAGGGCTGTAGTATCCATTCCCCGGTATGGAAAGATACCGGGGAAACTTCAAACTGGAGATAATAATAAATGGAATATATTGCACATAGAATGTTTACTGGCGGCGGTTTTGTTGGGTTTGTTCTGCTGATAGCATTGACCAGCAGATTGAATGTGTGTTTTACGAGCCTTGCATGAACGATACCAGAGACCGCCTATGGTGTTTGCATTGCGACAACGGCGATTCAGATATTTGTGATGTCCATGATGATATGGCGAGAAAAAAATGAGATCCTTAATAAAGATTGTTTCAAAATTGGCTATGGCATCTGCAATAGCTCAAAAAGCTCTGGAAGATTCAGTAGATGATGCTGATGCTATGGCATCATATACGAACATGGACAACGCTGCAATGTTAGCTCTGGCGGCGTTTCCTGGCGCATTGGATCATAAAGAACTGACATTTGTGCAGAATAGAATATCACAATTTTGCGATAAACTGGAATGGGATCACAAGCAACTACACATCCATAATTATCTCATCTTTTCATCGGAACAACTCGAATGTGTGCGAGGCGAACTTGTGGCTCACAATGCAGACAAACGCAAGGTTGCAGCCATTGAAAAACTAATAGGGATCGAAGCGGACATCCACGATAAATACGCTGCTTCAGGCGAATATGCTGAATGCGCGGTTGAGGGCATGAAAGCCCATGATATTTGGAATGAGATATTTTGTGGATCATAAATCAATAATGATGAGCCACAAAACACTTTGCAGCTATTTCATGATCCACAAGAGAGGTAATATGAGCATGGAAACGATTAAAGAAATTACATCTGGTATTTTGATGGCGCTCATGTTCTGGGCGCTAACTGTAATCGTGTTCAGTTTTTAGGAGGCAATTATGGGAAACATGACAGAAGTCAGATGTGACTTGTTAGCGAATGGATACGAGATCCACGCTATCTTAAATAATGGATGGATCATATTCTTCAAAGACAATCTTACGCCTAAAACGTTCTGTAGCCCGGCGAATCAATTTTGTACTCTGTTCAATAATGGACGAGTTGCAATGGGTATATTTAGACCACGAGGTAGATAATGGCGGATCAAAATTTAAAAATTGCATATATTTGTTTCTGGTGTGGGGCTTCTTTTCACGATGTTACAGATGAACACTCTATGGCACCTATACCTGTGTTTGTCGATTATGAAGGCAATCAATTCGATACGCGCCATTGTAGAGATATGTTCAGAAAAGCATTTATACTCGAAGATTGGGAGTCTGATATATGAACATGGCGGAGCGTAGAAATGAATTATTGATGTGTGGGTGGCAACAACAAGAATCACACAGAAACGGATGGATAACGTATTTTCAAAAGGTTAGATTCGGCACGTTTTGTGACCCTGAATATGATTATTGTACGTTGTTTACAAATGGACGGATTGCAATTGGCATAATCAGACCTATGAAAAGGAGATGATATGGAAAAAACAATGAGAATCGGCGGATCAAACGTAGCGGGTATTTGCGGCATATCGCCATGGAGTACGCAGCTCGACGAGTGGCTCAAAATTACCGGACAGGTTACAGTACCAGTCAATCCTGCTATGGAATGGGGAAACAGGTTAGAGCCTGTTGTGCGGAACAAATATATCGAACTGACAGGTCGGAGAGTCGAATACAATATAGACCCGGACAAACTTGGAATTGAAGTTATTCACCCTGAATATCCGTTCATCACAGGAAGTCTCGACGGCATATCAATCAAGCACGAAGGCGATAATAGAGTGCTGGAGATTAAAACGGCTCGCTCACGGGACGCATGGGACGCTGGCGTACCAGAATATTACGAGTTGCAGTGTCAACATTATATGGGATTGACCGCGTTAGAGCGATGTGATGTAGCTGTTCTGTTCGGAGCATCAGATTTTGATGTCTATGAACTATACAGGAATGACGACATGGTTAAAACTATCACCAGGCTATTAGTGGCTTTTTGGGAACACAACGTCTTGACTGGCATCCCTCCCGAATGCACAACTCCCGGCGACAGGAACACCAGATGGCCTACGTCGGTTCAGAAAGCCGTTGAAGCTGATGAACTGATGAAAGTTGCATTGGAAAATTTGCGCTACATAAAAGCGGACATTAAACAGCTTGAAGCAACTCATGAAGAATTGGAATCCAGAATCAAGGACTTTGTACAGGATAACGACACGCTGTTGATAGGCGGCAAACCAGCATTGACATGGAAGCAATCAAAAGCATCAACTGTTTTTGATAAAGCAAGATTCGAGGCTGAAAATTACGAACTTTACAAGAAGTATCTAACAACTAAAACAGGCTCACGCCGATTTATTTTGAAAGGATAAATTATGACTGAAAATGTACCAGCTTTAAAAAGAGACTTCCCCAATATGCTCGAAAAATTCAAGTCTGAAATAGTCAGAGCATTGCCCAAACATTTGAACGGAGATCGTATGTGCAGGATCGCGCTAACGGAGTTTAGGAAAAACCCCAAACTGGCATCTTGTGACCCGAAGAGTGTGTTTGCAGCAGTAATCCAGGCTTCGCAATTAGGGCTTGAAGTCGGATTACTCGGTGAGGCTTCTTTGGTTCCATTTGGAACTGAATGTCAATTGATACCAGGGTATATAGGGCTGATGAAACTTGCTATGAATACCGGCAAAGTTTCTGATATTTATGCTCACTCAGTTCGTGCGAACGATGAATTTGAAATCATATTCGGGTTGGATAGAACCCTGAGGCATAAACCGTTAATGGATGGTTCATTCCCGGCATCTGATGAAATGAGAGGCAGTATAGTCGGATATTATGCAGTTTGTATTTTCAATGACGGGAAAAAGACATTTCAGGCTATGAGCAATGCGGATATTCTGAAAATCAGGGATAGCTCAAAAGGTTACAAAGCCTGTAAGAAATTTGGTAAAGTTTCTATTTGGGATGAACACGCAGAGGCTATGGGGATCAAGACTGTGATACGCAGGTTGTGCAAGTATCTACCCAAATCTCCTGAATTAGCAGCGGCTTTGGAACTCGACAATATCGCTGACCATACTGGAAAACAATCTTTATCAGTAACAGACGCGATAGACGGCACATGGTCGCCAGATTATACAGACTCCAACAATGCAATTGACGTTAGTCCGAAAGCCAGTGACACGCTGGCAGACAAACTGAAATCCAAACTTCCACAACCTGTGGTTGAACAACAACCAGAGCATATTCGTGACACCACGGAAAAGGTTACTGAACCCGTCCATACTACATTCCGTGATGAATACATCAATCTCAAACAAGCTGGATTTTCAACGTTTGTTTTCCAGAATCTTGACCGGATGAAAAACTGTTCTGAAACTCTCCACGCTGAGGCTGTAGCAAAGTGGAATAAGTTGTATGTTGATCAACACTGCCCGTTTCTTAACAGGAAGGACGATTCAACTGATACCAGTATTGATTCTACACATACTGATCAGCCAAAACCGAAAGCTCCTATCGTCTGCAAGAAAGACGAACAATATAAAGGCGTGTTTCCAAGGGATTGCGTAGATTGTGGAAAGTTAGACGGTTGCGACCAATACTCAGAATATATCTTTGATCTTGAACATCAAGGACAACCAGAATCCTCCGATTCATCAGGGTTCTAAACCATTTTTAATCTATCCTGATTTGATTGACATTTCGGGATAGATTAAAAAACTATACTGGAGATTCTACATGAACGAATATGATAAGTTTTTAAATAAAAAAGTTATCAAACATGAATCTGATGGTTTTGTTGTCTCGAAAGATGAATTGAATAGAAATCTTTTTGACTGGCAAAAAACAGTAGTCAGTTGGAGTTTGTTTCAAGGCAGATGCGCTCTCTTCGAGGACTGCGGACTCGGGAAAACGATTCAGCAAATAGAATGGGCAAATCATATATATAAACATTCTGATTCGAACGTGTTGATACTAACACCGTTAGCTGTGGCGCAACAAACTAAACGAGAGGGTTTAAAATTCGGAATTAAATTGAATGTTTGTCGCAATCAATCTGATATTAGACCGGGTGTCAATATCGCCAATTATGAAATGATTGATCACTTTGATACAAACAGCTTTGCTGGAATAGTACTCGATGAATCTTCCGTTTTAAAAAATTATTCTGGAAAAATCAAAAACAAACTCATGACAGCGTTCAAGAATACGAAATATAAACTGGTTTGTTCTGCTACTCCAGCGCCTAACGATCTGATGGAGATACTCAACCAGTCGGACTTCCTTGGCATTATGCCTTCAAATGAAGCACTCGCAAGGTGGTTCATTAATGACACGATGTCATTCGGATCGTACAGGTTGAAGAAACATGCAGTTAGCGATTTTTGGAATTGGGTTCAGTCGTGGGCTGTTTGGATTAACACGCCTTCTGATATTGGATACTCCGACTGCGGATATATACTACCCAAAGTGGAAACAATTGTGCATTTAATTCCGAACGATAAACATGATTACTCAAATGGCAGATTATTTAACGATTGTGATGTTTTGAACGCAACAAATCTTTATAGGGAACTTCGGAATACAGCGCCTAAAAGGTGTGCCAAAGCTTGCGAAATTGTGAATAATAGCAGCGATTCGTGGGTTGTATGGTGCAACACTAACGATGAAAGCCAACGGCTTACAAAAGGCATCGACGGTGCAGTAGAATTGACTGGCAATATGGATGTTAAAAAGAAAGAGCATATACTTGAAGACTTCGCTAATGGCAATATCACAAGGTTGGTGAGTAAACCAAAGATTTGCTCATTCGGACTAAACTGGCAGCATATAAACCATCAAATATCTGTAGGTATTAATTTCTCTTTTGAACAGAAATACCAAGCGTTAAAACGGCTTCACAGATTCGGTCAAATAAATACAGTAATTGACCATGTTGTAATCTCTGAAACGGAACAGCAAGTATTTAATATAGTCAAGAAAAAAGCTGATTTGAATAGCAGATATCAATCGTTAATGAAATGTGATGCAGATCAATACCTCAACCCACAATCTAAAATGAAAAACCTGCGAAAATTTTCAGGAACAGACAAAATGGAGATACCAATATGGATGAGATTAGCAGCGTAAAAGTAGAGAATCAGTTCATCGGCAAAAATTATATTATATATGTCGGGGATTGTTGTCAGATAATAAAAGGTATTCCTGACGATTCGGTACACTACCAACTTCACAGCCCGCCATTTTCACAGCTTTATATTTATTCCGATTCCATTTCAGATATGGGGAATTGCAAGGATGATGATGAGTTCTTCGATCATTATAAATTCCTTATTCCTGAGCTTTATAGGATACTCGTTCCGGGTCGTCTTTGTTCCGTCCACTGCAAAGACCTGGTGGACTATAAAGGCAGCTCAGGACGTGCTGGTTTAAGAGATTTCTCTGGTAAGATTATTGAGGCATTTGAAGCATCTGGATTCAAGTACCATAGCAGAGTTACGATATGGAAAGACCCTGTGATTGAAATGCAGAGGACTAAGAGCCAAGGGCTGCTACATAAGCAAGTCAAGAACGATTCGACCATGAGTAGGCAGGGACTTCCTGATTATATATTAACATTCAGAAAATGGCCCGAAAACGGAGATACATCCGGGCCTGAGCCTGTATGTAGGCCAGATGGTTTTGATAAGTATATCGGGGATAAGCCAATAGAATTTAAAGGCGGAACATACGATTCAATATCCGTCTGGCAGCAATACGCAAGCCCAGTTTGGTTTGATATAAATCAGACGGATGTACTCAACACGAAGCTTTGCAGAAGTGAAGATGACGAAAAACACATCTGCCCTCTACAATTAGGGGTAATCGAGAGAGCTATCCACCTATGGACACTTCCCAATGATATCGTTTTCACTCCATTTGCAGGAATAGGCAGTGAATTATACGGAGCGTTAAAACAAGAGAGAAAGGCCATAGGTATTGAGTTGAAACATGAATACGCTGAATTTGCTAATAAGTTTTGTAGCCAAGTAGATATAAACAAACAACTTCAATTGTTCGCATAATCATCATGCCAGCTCCAGAAATAACAACTCACGTCCAGCACACTGAAAAGATATGCGCCTTTTGTGACTACTTCTGTTTTGTTGCGCGTGAGCATAATCCAGCTACTCATGGTTGGGGATACTGCAAGAAACATTAAAAGCACTTCCCTGACCAGGGGCCGGATCATAAATCAGCCGGGGAACGAACCTGTAAACACTGGGAGTGAAAAGGAATACAGATAATGGATACGTTGTGTGCTTTTTGCAAGAAACAAACTAAAAAAAAATACTGCGGTAGGAAATGTGAATTTGAACATATTCTACAAAGAAAAAAAGCGAGATACCGTATATGTAGAATATGTGAAAAGCCGATTACTGATTCATCCAAAACATTACACGAAGGAAGATGCTCAGAAATTGCCAAGAAGCAAGCTACCGAGAGAAAGGCAATAACACGAATCAAAAACGCCAGGTGTTACGAAAGAACTTGTGCATGTGGTGATGTTTTCCAAACGTATAATAAACTGCATATATATTGCAGTAACAAAACATGCCGGAATAAACGACTAAACGAGAGTAGAGTAAAAAGCCGTTTATTAAAAAAAGATATGCCGGTTATTCCGAAAATCAAGCAAAAACTAAATCAAAAAAACATCTTTCTGAATTTTGTAAAAATACAAGCACAATGCCCTAAGTGTAGCATCAGACACGATGTCAAGGCAGTTGCAGGAAGTACGAAGTGGATATACTGCGCAAGTTGCCGGAACACTGTTTTCTCAGGAAATTATGACAATAGGATGGACGTTGAGGGGTGCAGGCAGGCTATGCTATGAGGGGGAATGAACATGACAGATTGGGAACAACAATACGAATCTGAAATCCCTGCATGTTGCAGATTTAGGACACTGGAAGAGCATGTCAATCAATTGGCTTTGTGTTGGGGGTTGTTGAATGCGATCCACAACGGTAAGCCGATGGATTGTGGGATGTGTGAGTTTGCAGACAGAATCATTATCGAAAAGGAGATTTAATGTACTCTATTAATGGCGAAGAGTTCAAGACGAAAGAGTCTCTAAAAAGGTTGATACAACAGATATTGCACGCATATCAACCAGAACAGTTATTAAATGAAACTGATTATAGATTTATGTTAGGTGTTCTGGATATGCACCATTCATCTGATATAAAAAAAGGAGTTGGAGTTCAGTCTATATTTGTTCGTGAAAATCCAACATACAAACGTAATAGAGGATTCTGGATTAAGCGAATAGATGGAACCGTTATTGATTTTAGTTTTATCGAATGTATAAGTCAGAGAGACGACAAAACAAGATTTAGCAACGCCTGTAGGAATGCCGTAAGAGAGCATATTATTTTATTCAAAAATCACAATCTGAAACATGATTCTATATGCCCGGTTACTGGTGTTAATCTCACAAAAAATAACGTTCATGTCGATCATGCGCCACCAAACACTTTTGATTTCATAGTCAAAGAATTTATCAGGCTGAAAAAGATTGTTGTAAAACATGTAAAATTAATTGAAACGGACGAAATCATCGGCGGTTGTTTTGATAGTAAAAATCTATCTGAATCATTTGTAGCCTTTCACAATTCAACGGCAGAATTAAGACTCGTTTCCGCCCATGCAAATTTAAGCGAAATTAAAATCAAAGAAAACCAATGTAAGAAAAATAATGTCCCCGAATTTTCAAGGATAGACCGAATCGCAATCCAAGAGAAAATATAATATGGCTTCTCCACAAACTGGAAATGGGTTTGTCAGTATTGCAAACGAGACTTTCGATGCGCTTGGAAGGACAAAAATACCAGCCGCAGCACGTCAAGTATTAGACGTTATTTTTAGGAAAACTTACGGCTGGAATAAATTAACGGATACGATTTCAATAAGCCAATTTTCAAAGGCGACTGGTATCTGTAAGCGAAATGTTATCAGAGCGATTCATCAACTTGAAAAAATGAATATGATCAGTGTCGAGAGATGGGGTAGTGGTGAAAATGACACTGGGGGTGGCGAAAATGACACTACCCCTGTCACCAAAATATCAACATACCGATTTAATAAGGATTATGATACTTGGGGTAGTGGTGAAAATGACACTGGGGTAGTGGCAAAAATGACACTGGGGGGTAGTGGCAAGATTGACACTGAGGGTAGTGTCAATCGTGGTATCCTCCTACCAATAGATAACAAAAGACAACTAACAAAAGACATTACCCCTTTATCCCCTAAAGGGGAAAACACAAAAAATAAACTTTCCGCCGATAATCCAATAAAGAAAAAACGCACATCTGAATTATCGGCGGAGCTTCAAGAATCCTTTTCCCTGTTTTGGTCGGCATACCCAAAACACGAATCAAAAATCACTGCTGAAAAAGCATGGCTTAAAATATCTCCACAAAATGGACTTGTGGAAACTATCTGTTCGGCAATCGAAAAATTCAAATCCAGCCCGAATTGGAAAAAAGATAACGGTCAGTACATTCCAATGCCTGCCACATGGTTGAATCAACGGCGATGGGAAGATGAAATTGGGATATTTAAGTCAAACAAACAGGCAACGTTAAAACGCATGATAGAGGAGTGTACCGAATGATTACAAAGAAAAGACTTATGGAAATGATGGATGTATTTGCTGAGATATGGCCAAGAGATGAAGTCAGTGAAAGCTTGGTTGATGTTTATTACGAAACAATCAAAGACGCAAAATACACAGAAGAAGCCGATATTGAAGCGGCATATAAATTAATCTTGGCGACGAACAAATACAAATTTCCAGACCCGGCAGCATTTATTGAAGCATTGGGTGGATGTCCACAAAGAGAACTTATGACACAGCTTGCATTCTTTCGAGATATATAAACTATGATTTCCGTAACTGAATATATCGGCAAACGAGGTTTTGAATATCGTAAGCGCGGAGATGAGGCTGTAATGAACTGCCCATTCTGTGCTGATGATGAAAGAAAATTCGCAATCAATTTGAAAGAGGGAACATGGAACTGCCTGCACCTAAACGGCTGCGGGGAACGTGGTAATTTTTACGAATTGCAAAAACGTCTTGGAGATATTCCAGAACGTTCGGCTCCAAAGCTGAACTTCGTGCAAAAACCAAAAATATACAAACTGCCTCAGCCAAAAGTCCAGAAATTGAGCAGTCCGGCCGTCGAGTATTTAAAATCAAGGAAACTGACAAGTGAAACAATTGAAACATTTAAAATACGAACGAAAGACGGAGCAATAGCATTCCCATATTATCGGGACGGTGTTGTAACAAACGTCAAGTATATGGCTATAGATCGAAACGAGAAAGGCAAGAAAAAGATGTGGAGCGAGGAATGCGCAGAGCCGACGCTTTTCAATCGGGATAACATTTACGGGAATGAACTCACGATATGTGAAGGCGAAATTGATTGCATGACTCTCGTTCAATTCGGGATAGAAGCAGTGTCCGTACCTATGGGAGCCGGAAACTTTGAATGGGTGGAACGAGAATGGGACTTCATAAATCTGTTTAAAAAAATCAACATCTGTTTCGACCAGGATGAAGCCGGGCAGAAAGCCGTCATAGAATTGGTTCAGAAAATAGGTTCGTGGCGCTCTCACATCGTCACCTTGCCTTTCAAGGATGTGAATGAGTGTCTTTGTATGGGTATTGATGAAAAAACGCTTAAAACGCATTTCAGCGAGGCAAAAGATTATGCGCCGTCAATTTTGGCGAGTCCGTCCAGTTTTGCCGATGAAATACACTCATTGTTTGAAAATCCAAACAGCCTGAACGGGGTTCAAACACCGTGGCCGGGGGTGAATGAAATTTTGAAAGGCTGGCGGTACGAAGAGTTGACGGTATGGTCTGGACGGTCAGGAGCAGGTAAGTCAACAATTTTAAATCAGGTAATTTTAGGATTGGCTGCAATCGGAGAGAAAAGTTGCGTGGCTTCTTTGGAAATGCCAGCGAAACGATATTTGAGATGGGCGGTTATTCAACATCTTGAAAATTCGTTTCCTCACAGAAACCGCGTTGATGCAGCTCTCGAATATTTTGACGATAAAATTTATATCGTGAACACGTTTGAAGAGATCAAACCAAAAGATTTATTAGACGTGTTTGAATATGCAGCAAGAAGACATTCTGTGAAACATTTTTTCATTGATAGCTTAATGCGGATATCTTTGCCAGCCAGAGACGAACTGATAGCACAGCGTGAATTCATATCCAGTTTAGTTTCATTTGCCAAAAAATTCTCATGCCACATTCATCTTGTGGCACATCCAAGAAAAGGCGCATCTGATTCTGATAAGCCTGGGAAATCTGACGTTTCGGGATCAGGTAATATCACCAACCTTGCACATAATGTCATTGTGATATGGCGAGCCGATCCTGAAACGATAAAAAATGCTACGGCATGTCTGCAAAGAGGAAATACGCCAGATATTCTATTTTCGATCAAGAAAAATAGAGAGTTTGGAACAGAGGGATCAGTTAAACTTTGGTTCGATGCAGGCACAAAGAAATATAGCGACACATATATTGACAGTAAAAAACAAAACGATAGGTAACTTATGGATGTGAAATTGACCGAAATAGAAAAGAAAATGCTGGAGAAACTGAAAATCAAAAGCATAAACTGGACAGAACCTATGACGTATGAAATACGGGCGTTGAATCGACTCGTAAAGAAAGGATATGCCGAAAGATTACCAACGGCAACGTCTAATTTTGGAAGTTTCAAATGGAGGCTAAAAACATGAGTATAGTTGCAATGGAAATAACGAAACCGACAACAGCAGAACGCCTGCGGATAATCCAGTCTGAAAAGTTCAGGATACGCCGGTGTATGGCGGATGAAATAGTGGTAATCCGTGAAAAGTACCACGATACGCTGACCGCAATTTATGCGCGAGAGCGGTATTTGAAAACCAAATACTATGAAGAGATACAGGAAAGAGAATGCAAGGAATAATCCGACCACAGTTATCCAAGTTGGAAATCTCGAATAAACTCAGGAACCTTGCAAGAAATATGAGGGATATCTCAAATAAAATGGGATATTATGGCGAATATGAGGAACATTGGGAACTTCATTCCAAGCAGCTTTTGGGTGCATCAGAAATAGTCAGAAGTTGGGTAATAGAAATCAAAAAGGAGTTAGCAGATGACGAGATCACGAATAACGAGTGCACTGAACGACCTACAGAAACAAGTGAGATCGAAAAAGACAGTTGAAGAAGCTCTGGAACATTGTAAATAATGGACGGCGGATCTGATGGAAGTTTGCAAAAAAGAGGAAGCCGATGGATACCGATACGGGATAAGAAACACAAGGACATGATATTATGAGAGCTATTATAGAGATTAAATTGGAGATGAACGGCCATTATCGTAAATCAGACAATCAGGAAATCATTGATCAAATACTAAAATCAATGGATTGTTCATGGGTGATTGAAAATAATCGGTTGGTGGTGAATACGAAGTCAGCTACATGCGAGCTGAAAGGTAAGCCGTAATGCCACGTTATTACCATATAGCCAAAATCTTGATAATGACGGTTGTTTTCCGAATTCAGGGTAATAATTGGGAAGATGCCAAATATTATGCTGAACTCTATAATTCGGGATTTAGGCGTGTTAGATTCAGGAAGAAAGGGAAAGCAAAATGAGCGATTGTTTGATATGCGGGAACCCATTGACTGCGCTTAAAAGAAAATATTGTAACGATACATGTTCACACTTAGGAGCAATGCGCACGCAGCGGATACATAGAACCGGAACAGATGCCAACAACAAAAACTGTGTTTATTGCGGTAAAGATACAAAATCATCAACTAAAATATATTGTTCCACAGAGTGTGGTGAAAGAAATCGTCAACGTCGGTATAGACTGAAAAACGATTTAAACAAAACTACAAATACTCAAATGAAAAACTGCTTATTGTGTTGTAAAACATTCGAAACAAAACAAGGCAACAAGAAATACTGTACAGACAAATGTAGAAATATACACAGCTACAAGAGGAACAAACCCGAACAGATAAGACCGCAAGATAATTGCGTAATATGTGGAATGAAATTCATCAAAAAACAATATAATTCAAAGGTATGTGATGATCCAGAATGCAAGTTAGCTCTTGATCGAAATATTTACAATTCACTTTCAAATACCGAAAAACACCAACGACTATCCAGAAAAACAGTGTATTGTCGTGGTGAAAATATCAATACTAAATGTCCAATGTGTGGTGTTCTTTATTCAAGATTTTTTAATCCATGTTGGATTGGTAACGGAATGCCAAGAGTAATGTGCGATAAATGCGAAACAAACAGACAGTTTCGTCATGGTATCAATGATATTTTGGGATATGATTTATCTGCTTGTTAGCCCGTAGATAGGAAGAAGCAATATGATTTACATTGGGATTGATCCAGGTTTAACCGGTGCGGTAGCTGTGGTTACTACAATCGGTGAAGTTGCTATTTTTGATACGCCAATTACAAAAATTAAACAGGGTAAGACTTTGAAATCTGACTACCTGCCTTACGAAATGGCAGATATATTAGAACGGTATAGAGATAATGGTCACGTCTTCATAGAAAAAGTACACGCAATGCCAGCGATGAGTATTGGTAAGGATGGAAAAGAAAAAAGACAGGGTGTTACTTCTCTTTTTAGGTTTGGGGAAGGTTATGGGTTGTGGTTGGGAATAATCGCAGCTCTGCACATACCAATGACCAAGGTTGCGCCACAAACATGGAAGAAATCTCTACTTTTTGGAATGCCAGACAAAGACTCATCAAGGCAACGCGCTCAAGAATTATGGCCGAAATGTGTTAATGAATTATCTCGCAAGAAAGATATTGGAAGGTCGGACGCGTTATTAATAGCGACGTGGGGAATGCGAACATTTATAGAAAATAAGGAGTAATCATGTCTGGTAAGAAAAGGGACAATAGTATCAACGATTTATTTCAAAACAATTCACTACATTTTCTATGCCACGGCTTCCTCAATAAATGCACCGAGTATTTAATAGATAATGGTCTAATAAAATTTGACAAGACGACTGGACTGTATGAGATTAACAAAAAGGGGTAACATGCTCACAGACAAGGAAGAAGTCATGATTGAAAGGTTGGAAAACATTGACGTTATTAATTGGTTTGAAACCAACTATGACGAGGCAAACACATTAAGAGGACTGGTTAAAAAAGGGTATGTTGAAGAACATTTGATGGCGGAAGGTTTGTACGGGTATGGCGAGTGGACGCTGAAAAGGAGATTGGATGACTGAGACATCAAAAGATTATAAACAGATCGAGTATGAAAACTGGGTTAAAAAAGCAAAGAATTGCCCGTTAAAACTCACTACATTTCGGTGTTTAATTCATGGAGTTGGTATCTGTGCGATTGAGAGCTGTCCCATCTATTATTGGATAAAGAGCTAATATGAAGACTATTATTGCCATACTCTGCCTGTTACTTTTCGCAACAGGAACCGCCGTAACCGACTATATCGAAGGCGGATACGATGGATACGTTGAGCCATCTTACATCATGGTAGAGTATGGCGTAATTTTCATACTTGATGAAGAAATGATACCAACGGAGGTGCAAAATGTTATGCCCAGAATGTGAAGCTAAAATTATGAGTTTTTCATCGTCAAATACAGTCGAAGTATCCAACGGAGTGACGGAATTTAACATCGGGAGAATAAGTGTAGATGCTTGTCCTGATTGTTATTTTAAAGTTGAAGGTTCATTAAATGCGTCTAAACAGACTGATGTTTATATCAGTCATGCGGACAAGTTGGTGGCTGCTTATGGTGAAGAGATTTATGAGGATAAAATTCATTCTCTTACGGTCGAAGAATTGATTGAATCACATCGACGGCTGCGAGATTGGAGTATCAAAAATAACGCAGATAACAGGAATATGCGACAGGAAATGCAAAAGAAAGCATACGACGATGCCTACCACGACGCTATCAATTACGACTGGGTATCCAAAGAACGGTTAGCCAATATGCCGATGAAAGAATTGTGCGAACTCGTTTCAGGATTATGATCAATGGCTAAAGAGAAAACTCGAAGCGATAAACTGATTGAACCTGCCAATATCAGGAAAACGCGCAAGGATCAACGTGTGACAGATTGTCCCGTCAACCGTCAGAAAGGCTGTGGCATTTGTGGAAGCCTCAATACTGTAACGCAAGGAGTTAAGTATTGTTTGATATGCGGCATGGAAATTGAGGTGTTAAATGACAGAGAGTATTGGTATCACGATAACTGTGAGGATGTTCCGTGTGGCTGTGTCGGTACACGCAAAGATGCAAAAGGTAAGATATGGGTTTTTAGGAAAATTAGAATGTTGTCTGTTGGAAAATGTGTTGATTGTGGTTCAGTTATGGGTTCTTTTTGTCCGAATGGCAAAACTCACAAATGTTGGAAACGATGGGATGGTAAAATATATTGCCGGAGTTGCGGCTACAGAGTGAAAGGAAGAAAATGACAGAAGCAAATATCATAGCCTTCAGTGGCGCACACGGTACAGGGAAATCAACGTCCTGCTACGAAAAAGCATATCAGCTTAAGATCAGTCAAAGAACTGAAGTTGGTGTCATACTCGAAGTCGCTCGGCAGTGTCCTTACCCGATATTTAGTAAAAATAATGCTATTCCAACAAGGGAAGCGCAATTGTGGATATACAGCGCTCAACTGCAAGCGGAATTAAACGCTGTACGCAGATACGGGGTAGTCGTATCAGACAGAACAGTTATAGATACAATCGCCTACACGGCTACTGCTGGCATGTATGGATTGGCTTATGCGATGAAGGCAATGGCTGAAGAGTATGTTAAAACCGCTTACAAAGAAGTGCATTTCAGGAAAATCAACGATCATGATTACCTGGTGGATGATGGCTTTCGGGATCAGACACAGGAGTTGAGGCAAAACGTTGAAATGGCAATGCTGACATTGTATGGTGAGCTTGGAATCAAACTGATTTATGACGAGAAAGAACCGCAATGATGAACCAAATACCGCTTAAACATGTCGGTATTACCCATGAGCAAAAGATAGCAGACGGGATACTTCTGCTGCAAGAATTTGAATCATCTGCATTGGAATACTCACAAGACGGATATTATCTCTGTTTTTCAGGCGGTAAGGATAGTGTTGTCGTGAAGGATATTGCTATCAAGTCAGGCGTTAAATTCACGTCAAATTATTCAGTGACAACGATTGACCCGCCAGAATTGACCCGATTCATAAAACATCATCATCCAGACGTAATATGGCATAGGCCGAAGGTTCCAATGATGAAGATGGTTGAGAAAAATGGGCTGCCATCTATGTTTTCGAGGTGGTGTTGCCGTTTGTACAAAGAAAATGGCGGTCAGAATAGAGTCAAGGTAATGGGTATCAGGTCGGCTGAATCTTCGAAGCGAGCAAAAGCATGGCAAGCCGTAACGGAATGGGGAAAAGGAAAGAATAAGGCATGGGTTATAAATCCGGTATTGGCATGGACAGATAAAGAAATCTGGAAATATATCAGAGATAACAATATCCCATATTGCAGCCTGTATGATGAGGGAAGAAAACGTATAGGCTGTGTAGGTTGTCCGATGTCCCCTCAAAATCGACAGGTTGATTTTCAGCGGTGGCCGTACATGAAAAAGCGGTGGCAAAGGGCTGCTAAATCACGATGGGATTTAATGGGAGATACCAATGCAAAAAAAATATATAAAAACTCAAACGAATGGTTCGATTGGTGGCTATCTAATACTGCAATGCCGGAAGATGTATGCCAAATGGGGCTATTTTAAAAGGTGAAAAAATGAACATAACGAGTATTACTGCAAGAGATATACCGGACGCATGGTTCCAGTGCGTCTATGAAATTATAGACAAAGGCTACCGTTACCAGATTGACAGGGGAAGTTTTCAGGGGCAGGAACGGCTTGAGTTTGATTATATCACGGTTCACATCAAGCATCCTGGGGCGAGGCCGTTGATACCGGAGATTCCAGAATCTCTGTGTATCCCGAACCCTGTTGCAGACGGCTACATTGAAAGCTATTTGCCATACCTGATGACATCAGAAAAACATCCAAATGAAGATTACACTTACGGAGAATACCTTGAGCCTCAAATTGCAGATGTGATTCGCATGTATCGAAATGACGGACATGGAACAAATCAGGCATACATGGCGGTTGGCGACCCGAAGGCTTTGTTATTGAACGACCCTCCATGCCTTCGGGGAATAGACACACGGATAAGATATGGCAAACTCCATTTCATGGTGTATTTCCGGTCATGGGACTTGTGGAATGGTTTTCCGGCGAACTTGGGAGCTATCCAAATACTGAAAGAGTATATGGCACAGGAGATAGGTGTTGAAGACGGTGAGATTATAGCTGCCAGCAAAGGGCTTCATTTATATGATTATATTTGGGAATTGGCTAAACTCAGAACAGGAAAAAAATAACGTTGTTCAGCGATTGAAAAGGAAACGTCAAATGGTTTCAAAGCTGTCTGGATTTCAGGAATACGCAGGATTGTGGCATGGGGATGCGTTCCCACAAAGAACTACAACATCGCACATGGAATGTATGCGTCAATGCGTAGAATCATTATCCGAAGCATTAAAGATATACGCCGATGAACCATCTGCAATCAACACGAAAGACGTTGCAAATGAAGCCGGAGATGTTTTTGTACTGCTTTTATCATTGGCGCACAAAGTCGGTTTTGATTTGATGATTGCAGCAGCAGATAGAATTCGAGTTCTACAAAAACAAGATAAGGAGGATTGAAATGAAAAACCCGCTCATTGGATTGGTTAAGAAGGTGTCTAAAATGGAAGAACTTGGAATCTATATTGAAAACATTGACTTGTCAGACAGATATAAACTAATGGATGACAACCCGATGACTTTAACCGGAACGAATCGTCCAGCAGGTGAATATTACCAGGCACATTTGTTAGTTTTGGTATCTGTCGAACAACCGGAAGATGACGGTGACACGTTGGTTAAACCGAAATTATCACCGACAATACAAGGCATTTATGCTCCAGTACAAGATGCTATCCCTGCATGTAAACACAAACGGTTTAAGCGGCTGAATGTTGCAACTCCTAAAACGGAAACGAAATACCCGGATGATATAGACAAGGTTGTATCTGCAAAACCTAAACACAGAAAGAGAAAGGCGAAGTGACATGGAAGATAACGATATTGTAGTGAATATTCAACAGGATATCCACTATACTCACAACAACATAAATGAACCCGTATTCAATATGTCGGTAATAAAACCATCACGATCATCCCATTACTATATGGGATATACGGTTCCAGATATGATTGCAATCAGAAATGAGATTAACAGGTTTTTATTAGCGGAATACGATGAATACTATGCAGAAAGAAAATGAAGTCTTTGAAGAATGGTATCAGGAATATTTCTGTGACAGCCCCAGGCAACGAGCTTTTACAGCATGGAGCCGTGTGATATGGTTATTGTATTCCGGGGCGTTCATCCCTGATAATGTTTATCATCCAAATCAAACACTTGAAGATAATGATTAATGACATATCTCTGTATCGGGATACTGAATGTAACTCATATTATCATCGTCAAGGATACTTGGAGGCTATGTGTTGGATAGCTCCAGAATGGCCTCCGGGTGTTCCGTATAATCATAGTGAGTATTTATCGTGTTACAAAAGAGGTATTCGTGCCAAAATCAAGGATAAAAGGAGGAAAAGTCAAATGAACCAATTTGAGTCATGGATTGAGAATGAAACAGATTTTATTTTAATCACCAACAGGGAAAGGGAAATCGCAAGGGCCGCATGGGATGCAGCATTAATATTTATCGCAGGCATTATCGAAAACATCAACAAACCAAAAGAAGGAGTACCGCACAATGACTAAAGCAGAATATATCAAAACAATCGCAAGTAAGGCCAATACCAGCCAGATAGAAACGGATGAGGTTATTAGAGCATTCATCAACATCGTGAATACAGAGGATAGGCTGGTTGTGCCAGGATTGGGAACGTTCAAGAAGGTGGTATTAACTGCCAGAACAAGGCACAATCCGAAGACTGGTGCTTCAATCCAGTGTCCAGCAAAGACCGTCATGCGGTTTAAAGAAGCAAAGAAGGCGGCATGATAAGCAAGAATGAAGAGAACATCATCAAGCGGCTCAGGTTACTCGAAATGGATCACGATCCCGAAGGCTGGCCTTGTGTCACGATGAAGGAATTGACATTGCTATTGGATATTATAGAAAGGGAGCAATGTACACTTACGGATAAGATTTTCATGATCCGGCAACTTCGAGCGCAGATGGTAAGTCTCAAAGAAACCGTTCGTGAACAGCGAGTCTATTTTTAACACATTACATTTCAATGTTTAGGATATTCCAATGGGTAGATAATCTCTACCTGTTGGGATAATCACTCATGAAAGTCATTTTTGTCTTTCAGATTCAAAAGGTTATGCGTAAAACGTCCGATAAAAAAGGTATTGTTATCGTTTTTATTTCCTTTTTTGGTAGAATGAGTATATAGTTTTTCTAATAAAGGTTGATAAGTTACTCCATCGAAAGGAAATACATGAAAAGGACATTCTCCATACCAACATTGTACATAGAACGTCTCCTTGCAGAAAAGGAAGCTACAGGCTTAAATCTCTCTGAGATATTGCGCCGGGCAATCGACGTTTACTTCAAAAGAAATGAAACTTCCAACATAACCCTCGAAGTGAAAAAGGAAAGATAAAATGACAAATGAAATGACAGTTTTCAGCTTTGACCCGAACACCAATATCAGAACGGTAATGATTGATGGTGAACCGCATTTTGTCGCCAAGGATATTTGTGATGCTTTGGATATTTTAAATAATAGAGATGCTATTGCAACACTCAAAGAGAATTATGAGAGAATTGGGATAGATACAAAGGGTGTCGTGAATTTCTACCCCCTTCAAACAGCAGGTGGAATGCAAGAAATGACAGTCTTAACAGAAGCCGGGCTTTATGATTTGATTGCTCAAAGCCGAAAACCGAACGCTTTGAAATTCAAATACTGGGTTCATTCAGAGGTTCTGCCTTCTATCCGCAAGACAGGCTCTTACTCTCTTATGCCAAAATCTTTACCCGAAGCGCTGAGACTTTACGCAAACGAATTGGAAATGAAAGAACTGGCGCTCAAACAGCGTGATGAAGCTGTCAAAACCAAAGCATATATCAGCGACAAAAAGACTGCTACCGCAATGGCGACCGCTTCCGTGGTATCCAAACAGAACGAGAAACTCAAAGAACAAATTGGCGATTCCAAGAGATATAAAGCTGTATCTGCAATACCGTGGCTTGGCGAAGTATTCGATCTGAGAATACCATATATTTATAGCTCAATCGGCAAACAGTTATCCAAATTATCAAGGGCGCTCGGACGTGTTTGTAAAAAGATTGAGGATAGTAAATATGGCGAAGTAAAGGCGTATGATACCAGCGTTATCGAACACTTTAAATTCAAACTGACAGAAGACCTGAACATGATGCGGCAATTTAGGAAAATGACGTTTTGAATTGGAGGCTGACATGGTTCACCCAAAAATCAAAAAGCTATATGCTTCTATACCGTCTTTTGAATGTCAAGAAGGCTGTGCAGACTGCTGCTCAAGCCTCGTACCATTTGCAAAATCAGAATGGGACGCTATTCCTGTGAAGAAAGAAGCAAATTCAATGCAGTGTCCGTATGTCAGCGAGGATAATAAATGTAGCATACACCGGGTAAAACCATACATGTGCAGGCTATTCGGTGCAGGCAAAGACCCGCTCCTAAAGTGTCCGAAAGGCTGCGGGCCGGAAAAGCCGCTTTCGTGGGAAAAGGCGAAAAAGTTGACGAATAAATATCATGCGTTAATTAGTAAGTAGAGCGAAACACAAAGGGAAAGGAAAACTCAAATGGAAAGTATCAAAGCGAATGACGATGTTATCAGAAGCCTGAATTATTACTGCAAGAATTATGACGCAATTCTCAAAACTCTGGTGGCGACAAAGAATAGACTTGCTCACATCAACCAAGAAGAATCTATCAAACACAACAAAATCGTAAAAGATTTAGAATCAATCAAAGACCGCCTCAGCCGTGACATTATCAAAGAATTGGAATATTGGCCTATTTACACAGAATGGCTTAAGGCTGTTCCTGGGATAGGTTCATTCGTTTCTGGCAATCTTGTTCTGTTGTATTATTATAAGTTTGTGGCTATCTGTTCAGACTGCGGTACAGACGTTATAAAGAAAGAAAACGGCGAAGGTAACACGTTCTTTTGTCCAACCTGCAACAGAAGTATCAAAGGCGACGGCATACTCAAGACCCGTATCGACACATCAAAAGATTTCAGCAACGTTTCCAAATGGTGGGCTTATCTTGGAGAGCATGTCATTGACGGTAAAATGCCGAAACGTAAGGCCGGTGTAGCATCTAACTGGTCGGCAAAAGGTCGGCAAGTTGCTTTTCAAATCGGTGAATCATTCAACAAACAAGCGCTGGAACATCCATACAAAAACCATCTTCTTGAAGTCAAATCGAAGTTGGAAACCGTCTATCCCGAAAAGTCAAAAGGGCATAGGCATTCAATGGCAAAGATGAGAGCCGTCAAGCTGTTCTTATCCCACTTCTGGCATGTTGCGCGGGAAATGGACGGGAAAAGTACCCGTGGCGTTTATGCTGATGTTATATTGGAACACACCGGCATTATCCCGCCTTATTACTGGAAAGACGATAAGAATATACCTATCATTGAAGTTGAAGAAGAATTGATTGAAGTAGCAAAACCGAAGCGCAAAGCAGTTAAGAAAGTGAAGGCTGTAAGCGAAGTTTAAAGATAGCGGTGCAATTTGTTCTTTGAAAATTTGTGAGTGTAAGACCATAAAACCAATGAAACCCATTAATGAAATGCAAGACATGTAAGAGGCTGAAACCCGCTGTGAAAGTGCAAGACCAATGGCCTATTGAAACCCAGTTAGATATTGCAAGACCAATGGAAACTTGAAACCTATTGGAAGCTTGCAAGACCAATTTCTTGCTGAAACCCATAAAAAATGTGCAAGACCAGAAGTAACATGAAATCCATAGTCTGAGTGCAAGACTAATGATGGATTGAAACCCACAAAAACAATGCAAGACCAGCCCCTTAATGAAACCCATAATCAAATTGCAAGACCGTAATATGTTTGAAACCCACAAGACAAGTGCAAGACCAATTGGCCATTGAAACCCAACGACTGCATGCAAGACCATGATCCCATTGAAACCCATCAAAACAATGCAATCCAGTACGGATTTGAAACCCATTGTACAGATGCAAGACAAGGTGAACATTGAAACCCAATGTAACTGTGCAAGGCCACTCCTTTTTTGAAACCCAAATCACTAATGCAAGCCGCAGATGTATTGAAACCTATGTTCCCAATGCAAGACCAATGTATCTTTGAAACTCATAGATGGTATGCAAGACCCAAAAGGCTATGAAAACTAAGAACCAAATGTAAGACCATGCGTGATTTGAAACCCATTGATTGAATGCAAGACCACAGCTTTATTGAAACCCATTGATTGAATGCAAGACCAGTAGATTTCTGAAACCCATGTGGCATGTGCAAGACCACACCAATACTGAAACCTATTCTTCAGATGCAAGGCCGCCCCTTGAGTGAAACCCATTATAAAAATGCAAGACCGGACACTGAGTGAAACCCATCGCCAGAATGCAAGACTAATGGTGATCTGAAACCCGTAGATACGGTGCAAGACCAGAATCACGTTGAAACCCAAAAGATCAATGCAAGACCAAAAGGCTAATTGAAAACCGAGAACCAAATGCAAGACCGAACTTGAGGTGAAACCCGATGACGTAATGCAAGACCAATGCCTATTTGAAACCCATTGATTGAATGCAAACCAATGTCCGTTTGAAACCCACTTCCACAATGCAAGACCGGAAAGAAAATGAAACCCAATCTCATAGTGCAAGACCATAAATTGATTGAAACCCAAATTCAAAATGCAAGGCCGGGATACCGATGAAACCCAGAGATAGGCTGCAAGACCATGATATGGCTGAAACCCACAATATAGGTGCAAGACCAAAAGAACCCTGAAACCTAAGCGTTTTTTGCAAAACCACCAACCCAAAAAAGGAGACTTACCATGATTTTACTCGAAGAATTGAAGAGCCGTTATGACAGCGTGAATATTGGCACAATCGAAGAAGACTGCAAGAACGCAAAAGATATATCATCTCTACACCGGAGAGACTTCATCCTCCGACTGTACTATCTCGAAAGGACAAGCCGGTTCAAAGAAAACAAGGTTTATGAAAACGCAACGTTTGAAAAGTACATCATGAACATGTTCAGCTTGCGATATTCGATGTTCAACAAAGAGAGGTTCGCCTTCATTGCTCATCCCGTCGCAACAGCCAAATGGGGAGCAGGACTCATCGACCGTATCAAGACGGAATGTGGAGCAGGTAAATTAACAGAGGTAATCCAGGCCATTGAAGATACGCCAAATATCAGTTATCATGGCATTGAAAAGATTATCGCCAACACTCGGAAACCCAAAACCAAAACAAAACCCAAACCCGAAGCAAACATCACAGAATCAAAGAGAGAACTCGAAAAAGGCAATGCAAAGAAAATGAAGATGATTGCCGAATACATCCAGACTATCAACGAGCAAACAGTACAAATAGAACGCATGAAAGACACAATCAACAACCAAAAGGCTGCAATGCCTGAACATCCACAACCCGTCAACGAACAGACAACTCAAATAGAACGTATGCAAAATACTATTCTTATGCTACAAGCTGAAAACGAATCTCTCAAAGCTGAAAACGATTACCTGAAAATAGCGAACGAATCTCTCAGAAGACAACTCGTACCATCTTTCATGAGAGACGTTCATATTCCATATCGGCACAATGACATTCCGCAAAGAGATATTCACGTTTGATTCGATTCAGGAAAAGGAAGGAGGTGAAAACATGGCAAAAGCAGCACCAACAAAAGGTAAAGGTGGCAAAGGCAAACCCGCAGGAGGCAAAGGCGGTACGAAAGGCGGCACTAAAGCCTGCTAACTGACTTCAACAACGCCACCGACGCCTCTGTCAATCCAGACACGCGCACCATTGCAAGTGATGGGTATCTGACATGTCAACGGATACCCGTCACCGTGGCAATACAATACACAACAAGGAAAAACAATATGGCGAACGATCTGAACTCATGCAGTTTTATAGGCCGATTAGGTAATGATCCCGTATCCAAAACACTACCATCAGGGGATGCAGTAACCAATTTCAGCATAGCAGTTGGCTGGAAAACCAAAGAGAAAGAAGGCGTAGAGTGGGTGAACTGTGTAACATTCGGTAAGCTCGCGGATATTTGCGCTCAGTATCTCACGAAGGGAAAGCAGGTTTATGTCAACGGACGTTTCAAGACTCGTACCTATGACAAAGATGGCCAGAAACACTACGCAACTGAAATCTCAGTCAACGATATGCAGATGCTCGGCGGCAAGTCCGAATCTGATGGCAATGGAGGGGGAAGTCAACGGCAGCAGTCTCAACAGAATACTGTAGATACTCAAGATGATATTCCTTTTTAGCAATAATATCAAGTAGTTATATGTGAAACAAGAAAGGACAACATGGATCAATTCGATAATAATTCAAACGTTCTGGGTGAGTTCATTAAAACTCATATCATCGGTGAATATAGGATTGTGGAGTTCCATCCGTATATCGTTGAAGGTAATATGTACTCAAGCGCCATTAACTACGATACGATACGATACGAACTACCAGACGCTAAATATATTTACTCATCGTTAGATAATGCCATACTTGGAGCTATCTGTCATAAATACGATTGTGGACTGTTATCATACCCAATATCAAGAATGCTCGGCATGACAATGGGTAAACAAGAAGAATTTAAAACACCTTCATTACAAGAAGCATATAACAGAATCGAAATCGCTATAGCAGAAATAGAGGATATAACTGGAAGCAATGATGGTATTCTACCAGTAAAACTGTTGAAACTCTATAACGCAATGCTGGACAGACAAGCGATACTTGCCAATGAACTCGAACGAAAAGAAAATGGGGAACACAGAGGCAAGCTCCCGACAAGAACACTCGATGAACTCCTGAAAGAGAATTTGATTTATTCAGGATTGATTGAAAAAGAAAAGAACAATGGCGGAATTGATGGTGAGACAACAGGATGTTATTCAACAATGTTTCACGATATCAAAACTGAACCCAACGGCGAACGTCACCCAGAAGGCCTTATAGGTAAACTTTGGAAAATCAAAGACCCGGCAACAATTAAAGTCGGAAACTGTTTTTTAGCTGGAAGATTAAGGGAAGGTGATACCTTCCTTTGTGTGAGGCATTCTGGTGATTGCTTCCAGGATTACATCATTGTCGAAGAGTCATCGTCCAACCGTTTAAGAGGAAAACCGGAGCTTAGATTCGGAGCTTATGGAGTAGGCGATTCAGAATGTTTAGGACTACTGACAGGATCAGAAATTGAAATATTGGCAAATGGAGGCAGTTTCAGAAGGAATATTGCGGACTGAACATATTCAAATGAACATAGCCAATTCTGATACCGTTAACGGATACAAAGGAACATCATGGCAGCGTTAAAAACGATTGAACCAAGGAAGAAATCAGGCCGTCCACCAAGAAAGGCAACCGTGGCGGTAGAACCTGAACCTGAACCAAAGCCGAAACCAAGGCCAAGGCTAAAGCCGATACCAATATCCCTAACGTATCCCGAAATGATACAGGGAGTCCTATCCGACACTTACGCAGATAACGCAATCAAACTCCTGATGGAAGCACTCAAACACGCCGAAGCTATCCACAAAGGTTGGCCGAACGATATTGTCCATGCAGTAGCCATTATGATTGAAGAAGCCGGTGAAGCAATGCAATCCGCTATCAACTGCCACTACTCAAACGGAGATATAGAATTCCTGAAAATGGAACTGGCTCAGACAGGCGCAATGTGCTTAAGAGCAATTATGCACATCCAAGCCAAACAGAACCCAATCAAAACCAACGTTGCAGATATATCCGGTTGGGCTGTTAAGTATCACAGCGGCCAGTACCAGCTATTCAAAAGATTTAACGGCAAAATGCACTGCATTCAATTGGGAAAGAATCTTAACAATGCAGACAAAAGGATTAAGGCGAAGGAACTTCGTATGCAAAAAAAAGCGGAAAAGCGAGTGTAAACAAAACAGAAACGGCCTCAATGTGGGGAGCGAATCCACAAGAGGCCGTCATGTCCGCAGGGAAAGGAACAAAAGCCAGCGAACGGAATACAAGTACCACCACCCAAAACAAGAGAAAAGATAACACGAACGATGAACGCGAAAGAAAACTAATGCTATATTTGAACAGGACAATACGCTATATAAACAAAGAATGCAAGAGGTAAATCAAATGAGAGAGTTTAATTTTCGAGCATGGAATAATGAACGCAATGAAATGGCTAATGGCGATTGTAAAGATACGTCTGATAATATCAATTGGAAATTGCCTTTTATGAGCGAAGTTAGCTTGATCAATATTTTATTATCAAAGGAAAGTTATATTTATATGCAATCGACAGGTATCTTTGATATTCAAAGCAATGAGATATATGAAAGTGATATTGTACTTAAAAAAACAAGCGCGACTGTATATGGAGTGAAAGGGAATATGATAGTTGTTTTTGATGATGGAGCTTTTTATTTGACAGCCATAGGCAAAAACGATGTAAATCGCTTGACTCAACATTCTGTGCAGAGATATGGGTTAGAAGTAGTGGGTAATATTTACGAGAACCCTGAATTAACTATAAGATCCCAACTGGACTAAATTGATGGATACAATAATTAAACTGTGAGAGAAATGGTTCGGGAAGAATGCTTAAATCCAACAACCAAATAGATATTCAACACATATCAGCGCATACGTTCCGGTCGTTGAATCCTTCTTTGAAATCAAAAATACCAAACTGCCTTAGATTGTGATTCTGCCTTGTTCTTTCAGAAACCATCTGTTTTCTCTGTTGTAATTCCATTATAAGGTCTGCCTGATACGATTGAAATTTCTTACTGATAAAGTCCATAGGCAGTCTGCCTGTTGCCTTATGCCTATTACACTGTTTGCATGTAATCCATGTTTGATCTATTTTGTTATGAGTCGGGCCAATGAAATGCTCTTGTTCTGCAACACCTTTAACCATTTTACCATTTTTCCCGATAATCTGGATATTTCCACAACATGGGCAGTTTCCCATAAACCGTCTCAATATAATATCCTCATGCTGTGATACAACCGACGCTGAGAACTTTCCGCCTTTACACGAATGATCTATCTTGCTTTTTATGTAAGTCAAATCATCTGCCATAATGTCTTGTTTTCTGGAAATATCTTCAACTCTAATATCGGTTTTACTTTGTCCATTCTCTATCGAAATTAACTTGCAATCATGTCTTTCGATCATGTGTTTAATAGCTCTATTTGTATCAGCGATGCTGATCATGGCTTCGGCAAAATCAGAATTAACCATCTGCATCTGTGACGTTGCAATGTTGAACGCTTCAATAAATGCCTCTTTAAACTGA
The DNA here is from genome assembly GCA_903839535.1 of uncultured Desulfobacteraceae bacterium. Classification (GTDB taxonomy): domain Bacteria; phylum Desulfobacterota; class Desulfobacteria; order Desulfobacterales; family Desulfatirhabdiaceae; genus RAAP-1. The sequence continues at coordinate 4,097 of CAIMCT010000476.1, read as the reverse complement.
GCAGCCTTTGATCCGGTGAACCCCATAACCAGAAAGGAAAATCCGTCACGGGTTAGGTCGTACATCTTCCGCATTTGGTTGTTTTTGTCGGCATATTCGCCCACAACAAAGTTATTGGCGGCAAACACTTGAGAACAATCAAGATTATCAATTGCCTTAAGAACGACAAAATGTTCTTTCCTAAACACCTCAGCAATATTCAAGCTGGTAGTCCACTGCTTTCCGTCGCGCTCGAACACATTAATCTTGCCGATAACCATAATTTCATTCTTCATGGCTTTACCTCCAATATGTTTTTGGAGATATGGTTTTTAACCTTGAAAAATGAACAAATATTGAGTATATTGATTTTAAGCATTGGCGTAATCTCCTTTGAAGATTCGTTAAGGCCAGAGGCGGCTCGATGCACAAACATCAGCCGCCTTGTTTATTTGAAAAAAGATTCTGATTCACCGTCATTTGTGTACTTAATAGCAAAAAATCAAAATGACTTTTATTCATACAGCGTTGTTTCGCTGTTACTTTTGTTGTTAAGTATCACATATTTGGTTTTTCCGCAATACCCCAACTGAATATTTTTTACACACCTGTAACCAAATTAACCACTCTGGACTTTAATGCCTTGATTTAAAACGAGAAAAGGCTACGAAAAAATCACACCGGCGAAAAACCATATCTTCCTTAAAAGAAATCCGTCAAACGCTCGGTTTTCGTAATCGCCGAATCAATAACGTAACTTTATATCTGTGCAAGGAAAGGCATGAACCTAATCTTTAAAAATATCCAACACAAAATATCTCACATGTTCGGTTACAATACCGGAACAATCGAAACCTTTTACTCAGAAGACGGTATCCTTATGTCAGCATTCAGATGCGACTGCGGGAAACTCTCAACTCCCGAACCTTGCAATCAAAGTCAACTGATGTCAGATATTGAAAGACGCGGCAAAGAGATTGAAAACGTGTACGATGAACTGAAAAGGATGTGATATGTTCATACCAAGAAAAAGGAAACGAAAATGAAACTTTGGATTCTTAAACAAAATGACAAATTGGAAAGAGACGATGATCCGTGGTTCATACCTGAAGATAAATTTGTAAGCTTTGTTGTCCGCGCCGAATCAGAATCAATCGCAAGAATGTTGGCGGCAAAAGAAGCCAAAAGTGGAGACGAATCAATGTGGAAACCATGCAACCCCTGGCTATCCCCGAAATATTCAACTTGCAATGAACTGATTGTTTCTGGCATAAGCGAAGTCGTTATGTCTTCATTCCATTGCGGATAACAAATATAACATTGCAAAAGAAAGGAACCACAATGCTCGACACCAACTCTCTACGCAAATCAGCGCAAAAGATACTCTCAGATACCGAATTCATAAGCTCAAACATGATTGTAAAGAAACTCAACCAGGCCGCCTCAGAAATAGAAGCTCTCAGGGAACTCGCCATCTGGATGTCAGTATGCGGATACGACTTTCGGCAACATGAACACTGGATAATCTCAATGAATAACCTTTTAACGAAAAATCCACATTGATATATGGATAGTTTATGGCCGATTTAACAGAAGAACGGTTCTCTGCGAAAAGCGTAGAATATGAAACTCCGTGGACAATATTCGATCCACTTAACAAAGAATTTAATTTCACATTGGACGTATGCGCCACTCATGAGAATAAAAAGATAGTAAATTGCTTCACAATGGCAGATGATGGACTGAAACAGGAGTGGCAAGGAGTCTGTTGGTGCAATCCTCCGTATGGAAGGGAAATGCCAAAGTGGATAAAAAAAGCATACCATACGGCATGTATAGGAAACGGAACAGTTGTTATGTTAATCCCGGCTCGAACGAACACATCATGGTGGCACGACCTATGTTTGAAAGGTGAAATTCGTTTCCTTAGAGGAAGGCCAAAATTTAACAATGGTAAGCATGGACTTCCATTCCCACTGGCGCTGGTAATCTTTCGTAAACGTAACGATACATGAGTAATAACATTTATATCGGAATGATATGGTTATTTTTGCTCGTTTTTTACCCATATCATAGAAACGTGTCCATTCCATACTCACATCCCAGGACTGTGCAAATGACTCTTTTTTCTTGAAAACAGAGAATATAATCGCTATTGTATCCATGTAACTTATTTTTCTTAAAAAAAGGAACCAAAACAATGCCAGCCTATGCAATATTTCTATTCAGCGTTATCTGTGGTGGCTTTCTAACCGTATTGTTTTACGAAATCATACTCTACACCATCCACAAAGAATAAAATGCACTTTCTCAAAGGACAACCAAATCTAACGTTATATCCACAATCTACGGGATACTACCTTCACAGATACCCTTTTGCTTTTAAAACATCATCATCCCGATAACACCGCCGATACCTTCCCATCCACATACTTCTTCAACATCTCCCGTTTGCCAGCCTCCGTATCATCCATATTGGCCGCCGCTATCCTACCCTTCTTCAACATCGCCAACTTCTTGCGATCCGGTACATACAACGCCAATCTCGTCAACATATCTACACTAATATCAATCCTCCGGCCTACCCTTCCCCAATTCACTTCCTCATCTATTACCATCGTGTACAACCTATAATCCATCCAAGTCCTAAACTCCATCTCCTTCAACCTCATACGAACGTGCATAGCATCCCCACATATAAACCTCAATGAACCCACATCCCGCCTGTTTATTCCACTCGCACTACCTCCGTAAAATACTATCCACGGTATAAATCGTATACCATCTTTTATTCGACGCAATATATGTTTCCTCATAACCCCAACTATCGGATACAACCTATTCGGTTCAATCGTCTCAGGCAACACATCATAAACATCATTCACTCGCGCATCATACATCGTAACACCGTTCGGCAATTTGTATGTAACCAAATCGTGCATCGTCTTCAACGGACGCAACTTCATCGGCTTAACTTCAAATATTTCACAGTAATCTATATCCCAAAGTCCCAATAACAAATCATTGCGCCTCGACACCGCTTTTTCCGTCATACCATCACCCCGTATCTCAAAAATTTCTACAAATTTTTCAACCAAAACGCAAAACCGAATTTAAGACTCTCTGAAATCGCTTGTAAGCATACATCATAGGAAGAGGCATACAAACCCCTATGCCAAAATAATACGATAAACCAGCGGCTTTACACAACATATTTATTTTAATTCGTAAATAATGCAAAGTTATCAGAAAAACCGTAAAAATGTAATGTTATATTTATACTAACTATGCGATATTACACATAATTGCATTTTGACGTAATAATCAAAAACGCCAAAATAAATATAAATAACTTTTTTATCCAAAATTATCGCAAGGAAAAAATCAACACAAAAATATATCGTGTTATTTCAACCACTTTTTAATTTTTTGGCGTAGGGAGAGGGGGTTACTTATGGATGATTCGAGAGTCCAGCAAGGGATAGCCTATCCGTTTTCACCATGAACGTATCACCATAACTGATTGAATTTGTTGTTGATTACAATCTCATTTTCATATTTAACAAAAATGAAAATGAGATATGGGTAAAAAATGCCATAGAATGGTTACTGTATTGGTTTGTAGCCTATTTATGTTCCTGAAAAATGCTGTTGATGGTTGGATGGCTGGATGGCCGGTTGGATGGCCGGTTGGATGGTTGGATGGCCGGTTGGATGGTTGGATGGTTGGATGGCCGGTTGGATGGTTGGATGGTTGGATGGTTGGTTGGATGGTTGGATGGTTGGATGGCCGGTTGGATGGTTGGATGGTTGGATGGTTGGTTGGATGGATGGCTGGTTGGATGGCTGGATGGATGGCTGGATGGATGGCTGGCTGGATGGTTGGCTGGTTGGTTGGATGGCTGTTGAATACATGGGAAACCAAGCCAAAAAGCTATAATGTAGCTACATTGTAGCTGTTATGTAGCTATATTGTAGCTACTTTATGCAATACCGCATAAAAAAATGCGATTGACAACAGGGAAAATGAAGAAACTCGCTTATTTTCCCTATTTTTATTACATTTTTGTAACAAATTTCTGATTTATTACATTTTTGTAACATTTAAAAGATGATTG
>CAIMCT010000475.1 GCA_903839535.1 uncultured Desulfobacteraceae bacterium | reverse complement strand
GTCGAGATATCGGCCGTCAGGAACCGACACCTTCGTTAAATCGCCGTGCAAACATCGGCTCAATAGGAGAAATGATGCCAGCAGCGGCTTGAATAAAAAACTTGAACATCGAGTTAAAGGAACAGTATAACCTTTTTTCGTAGTAACCTTGAAATTTAGAGGGTTAACAGAGATGACTTTGTTTGACATATTCATCAGCCATACTCTGATGGCGGCATCGGTTTTTCCTGTCTTTCCATATAATTCATAACTTTTATAGCCGATCTCCTTGGCATCAGAATCGGTAAGATTGGAATAACTCATTGCGACCATGCCTAATTTGGTGCCTATGACGTATTTCTTTGCCTTATCAAGTTTTGCTTGATTTTCAAGTTTTGTTTTCTTCTCATCTTCTTTAGCAAAAGCCAGAGGATTTAGGGAGACAATAACGAGTGCTGATAAAATAATAATTCTAAATATTTTGATGGTGGTACCCCATATTTAAATTGATCCGCATTTGATGCGGAGTTCTGTAATCGTTCTTATCCGGAATGGTCAGTTTCAGTTATTTGAGTTCCAAACGGCAATATTTACGGTTTATACAGCAATAGCGAAAAGCTGTGCTGGATAGCGATTCAGGACCCAGCTTTTCAAAATAACAGTTTTATTTTTTATGTCAATTACGGTTTGATATATGCGTTTAAACCAATCGTAACTGGTTTTCCATCAACTTCCACTGTGGTTACGGTATTCCCCCTGGTGCTGGCAACGACAAGCGTCTTCCCGGATGATGATGGAGTAGGTTTCTCAATATCAATTTCGATGCAGAGTTTATTGTTTTTGATCTCAACAGTCATCGCCATGTGTCACTTCTCCTGTAAAGGGTTGTCCTAACCAGAAGCATCAGCACGAGGCTTTTTCCGTGTCTGCTGGATGCTTTTTGTTAGCACATTAATTGTAATCGGTGTTTCCATCGGTTGCTTCCTCACTCCTCACCGATAGCGATAAGATTGCGAAGCATGTGCTCTACCCCCACGACGTGAAGCATGGTTTCTTCAGATAATGGCTTTCCGTTATTTTCGATCATCATGCAAATAAAGTCATATAAGGGATAGTTCTGCCTGCGGGCGGCACATTTAGTGGTGAGATCATGAACAGAATAATTATGTTCTTTGGTCAAGCGTCTGGCGACCTTTTCGAAATGCTGTGGATTAATCGCTTTGAGTTCATCGCTCAGGGACATACTCATTCCTTTCACTGTTCTAACATCGATCTAACTGGCAGGACGAGGGTCCTGTCTGGTTGATCACCGTGATATATGGGTATATTTCAGATATTTGTCATTTGAAACACATAAAATTAACAACAATAGCTGTAATGCCGCCATTTATACAGGTTGTAATTTAATGCTGAAGAAATCGGCAGCGTTTTTGTAGGATAACTTTTCCAGAGCATATTCGGAGATGCCTGCTGCGTTCAATTCTTTAAGCTCTCTGTCCCAAGCATACGGTATGTTCGGAAAATCAGAACCATACATAATTCTGTCTGTTCTGTAATAACCGAGATTAACTTTTTCCTCAATCGGAAAATAATCTGTTATGACCATAGCTGTGTCCAGCCAGAGATTGTCATATTTTTCGATCAGTTTTCTGTAAGCCGATGTCTCATCAAATCCAAGATGCGAGACACATATTTTAACATCCGGGAAATATTTTAAAACAAGTTCTAATTTTTCAGCACTGCAAAGCTGATAAGGATCGCAACCGTATGCAGTACTTTTCGGCTCCCTGCCGATATGCATTACAACCGGTTTTCTGTTTATCCGGCAGCATTCATAAAGGCGATTCATGTGTTCACTGTTCATGTCGAAGCACTGTACATGAGCATGCAGTTTCAGTCCTCCCAGTCCAGAATCAAATGTTTCTTGTAAAATTGTTTCAGCATTTTCCTCGCCGGGAAATACGGTAGCCATGCCTGTAACCCGATTACCATATTCTCTGCATTTCTCAGACATATACTTATTCAGGTGTCTCGCAATTCCAGGCTTATGAGCATACTGGAGTGCGATGATATGTTTTATTCCGTGTGACAGCAGGAACTCAAATATCTCGGATGAGGTCATTTGATACCTGATATGTCAAGCATTTTCATCGAACCATTTCCGGATTGCTGATAAAATACTGCGTGGAAAAATATGGACATGGGCATCAATTACTGGAGGAAGACCATCAGGAACCATTGAACCTTCCTGATCATCGAACGATAGCATATTCGGTCTCAACATTATTATACCAATTTCCTCCTTTTACACATCGTAGGACATATAACACAATTTTCGTCTGTGAAGTCAGGTGCAACTCTTGTCACTCATCTTTTTTTTGATTCGGTATGAGTATATCCGATGTAAGAACTCCAATAAGGCAGGAGTGATTCCCCCTGGAATAGATCGGGATTGAGTAGGTGATCATCCACGCATCACCACCTCCTTCGTCATAATAGGGATCACTCCATACGGGTTTCCTCGCGTTGACAGGCAGAACGTACCAGTCTTGAAACGTGTAATCGTAGGCATCTATGAGATTCTTTTTAATGAGCTTCGCCCCGCTCCGGTAAACATACGGTGAAGATTTGATCAGTTTATTGTTTTTTTTCAAGGGAGCAAAGGCAAAAGCAGCACCATAGATGTAAGGGTTTTCGGCCAAGTGGCGTGTGAGCAGTGCAATGACAGATTTAGTATCTACAGGGGCTTTCTGGGTAATTTCCTTGCCAAGTACACTGAGTACATCTTCAACTTGACTCTTAATGGCTGGCGCAACATCAGATTTAGGGGTGTTGGACATTGCTGCATTAGATACATCTAACCATACAGCAAGACAGATTATAACGATGGCATATTTAAGTGATCTTCTTCTCAGGCTCTTCATGATTACCCTCCAACTGGTGTGTCGATATTCTTTGCTGTTTCTGTGTATGCTGCCTCAAACTTCGACCTATGGCTAAGAATGAGCGATGAATATTGAATTTTATCAACAACGCCTCCTCTATTGAACAACAGTCATTCAAATGAGAATACTGAGGCGTTACCATCAATGTTCCGGATCATTTCAATATCCACTGATGGATAACAGCCGCACCCAGCCATGAGCCGAAGCTTGCAATTAGGACGACCGACAGTGGAAGATGCTTTTTGAAACAGATAAAAGCCACCAGATAAAAGAGAACGCTTGGCAAAATTCCCCAAAAGGCTCCCTTGGTAAAATCCTGCACGACTATCAGATCATCCTTATTTTCCAAATATACCCATACAAGAATCATCGCACCTGTAAGCGGCATAACGCTAATAAGACCAGCAATAGATGGGAGTTTTTTTGCGATTGCCGTAGCAGCAATAATTACTCCCAGACTGACAAGGATTTTGATCAAAATTTCCGTCTTAACTTTGTCATCAGATTCCTTTACAGAAGGTCGGAATAAATTCTATTGAATGGGTGACAGCTTTCGTCCGAAACCTCCATTGCCAATTCCTTTTAGGTTTTTGCTGACTTAGACCTTATCACATGTTCTGTTATAGGTGACATCCGCCCTACCCATTTTTCTTTCTCCGCTGATCCATAAATGGCATCTTGGTAGGTGTTGGAGTCACTGTCTGAGCAGGTACAAAACCCGATGTTATTGCAAATACATTGTATTTTGTGTTTCCTACTGTCCAACTCATCAAAGGCGCATTGAATTCAGCTATTGATGGCTGAAAACCTGAATGAACAAAATTAGTATCCTCTGCTGCAGCACCTGATAGACTGGTTAATAGTGTGGATGCTCCAGTCTTGTTGAAATAGTCTTTTGCGTAGACTTTAACAGTTTGAACTGTACCGTCTGTGCTCACAGCAAGAGAACTATCGGAATGGAAATCATTTAGCATTGTAGTAAAAATCTGGCTACCAGTCGGGCAATTAGCAAGAGTGTTCAAAAAAGCAGGCGTTATAATTCCTGCAACTGACGGACTTGCGTCAGCCTGCATTTGAAGCAGGGTTTGATAAAGATTGTAGTTGCCATATCCAGCATTTTTCAACCTGGATAATAAATTTCCAGGTTCTTCGTCGCTGATGACAAAAGTATTCTGAGTTTTTCCAATTTCCACGCTATAAGCCTGATTTATAGCAAGAGTTATCAGGATTAACAGAAACGCAAAGCTTGATAATAACAATTTCAAACACAATGACTTCATTCCGCCCCCCACCTGCAATGTTTTGAAGATTCTGACACACTCTTCGAGGTTCCCTGGACTTCTTTTCCACTGAAAAGCGATGAACAGTCCGCTTCAAAGCTCTGTTCCACTTCACCTGGATTGGCTATTCGTACAAATAGGCGAGAAGCGCCTTGCAACGGTTGATAAACGATCCAGGTGGCAAGAGTTCGCGTTGTCGTGGGTGATGAACCTGTCCGCCAGATGCTGTTATCAGTACCCGCGACCGAGTCCTTGCTAACGACTGTAAAATCCGCCAGAGTAAAGTTTCCTTTCTTTTCGCCAAGCAGCTCCTGGATTCGATCAAGTCGCACCGCAGAGCTTGTTCCAATTTTTACATTGAATTTTTCCATCTCAGGATCGAGATAGTGATTGGTATGTGAAAGCACACCTTCCGAGGTTTTCTTCACGGCGAACGCGCCATTGGGTCCAATTTCGATGATCGCAAGGGTCTGCCGGTCAGCAATCATCATAAATACCGGCCTCTTGAACCATATCTGATGTATAATGACTTCATCAACCGTTGCGCATTGTTCCATGATTGTCGAAATTAAACTGTGATTCTTTTCCAGCTTCTTTCTTTCAGAAGCTGGAATCGATCCTGCTGTAGCGGTTATAACCACCAGTCCTTTTTCATTGATGGCTGCTTTGTTTTCGTTTCCTTTCGGGCGTACCACGCGCAAGGCAAAATATCGATGCCCTTTTTCAGGGGTGACAAGTTCAAGAATCTGCCTTTGATCAGGTATCCAATCACGATTCTTGCAGATCAAGGTTCCCGCGCCCAATACATCCGTGCCTGCGCCTCCCCATAATGTACAGGCATCAAGACCGGAAACGGCATTACCAAAGATTAGAAACAGAAACCAGAATCCGGTCCAGTTTGCCATGTTGTTTGTAAAACGAATTTTCTTCATGTATCAGACTCCAAGGGATAGGGCCGTCCATAAGACACCTGAAATCATTTGATGGAATGTTAAACACCAAGGCAAACTGAGTAATACTTTGAGTTCTTGTCAAGTTTATCACCCATGACGGTTTAAATCAACAGGGTACTTAGAGATACAGCAATTCTAATTTTGACAGAAACTGATTTTGGTCTGAGTCTTGCTTACCATCGTTTTGCTGAAATCACCGCATAACATAACAAGATTCAATCAAAAATGTTGAAGCAAAGCTGGACATTTGTCAGTATTCGTGATAATTGAAAATAGGTATGTAACTCGATGATCAAGTTTTTTATTCAAGCCGCTGCTGGCATCATTTCTCCTATTGAGCTAATGTTTGCACGGCGATTTAACGAAGGTGTCGGTTCCTGACGGCCGATATCTCGACCGCTCATATGTTTTTTGGATGGTGC
>CAIMCT010000474.1 GCA_903839535.1 uncultured Desulfobacteraceae bacterium | reverse complement strand
TCTTGTATTCGCCCTATCGAAAGGGCGAATACAAGATTCGCCCCTACGAAATAAACCCAACTGGCCGAAACGATGATCAAGGCCGTATATTCTTTATTGGAAATCACCTTATCCATAGCAGTGATTGAAATGATGATCAAGGATCATTTGGTCTCATCAAAAAAAGTGTCAACTACTTTTGAGGTAATATCAAGGATGCCTGTTCTCGTTATTGCTTGATCATAGCGCATCTCTTTTTTCATCGCTTGACTCAACAGGTCGAACTGCGTTTCCAGCTCAACCAGGCAGGCATTGATGGCATTCATGTCACCGGCCTTTCCAGCAATTTCCATCTCCAAAGCCGCTGCGCGCAGGCGTTCTCCTCCCACGTTGGCCGATGCGCCCTTGATGGTGTGAGCCTGTCGTTCAGCACTTGCAGCATCACCGGTCTCCAGATAGCCCCGCAGCGCCTCGATCTGCAGCGGGATGTCCTCAATGAAGCCTTCAACCACCGTTCGGGCAAGCTTCTCATCATCCATCAGCCGAGTTATCATGCCAGCCCTGTCGAAAATCAATAATGAATGGGAGTCGTCTTTTTCAGTTTCTTTCTTTTTCATCATTCCAGTGCATCGGTCATCATTTTCCTTAGGCAGCCATTTTTCCAGCACCTCCGCCAAAGCCCGGGGAGAAACCGGTTTGGCGATGTAGTCATTCATGCCCGCCTCCAGACAGCGCTCCCGATCTCCCTTCATGGTGTGAGCGGTCATGGCAATAATAGGAATTACGAATGATGAATTACGAATTTCGAATTTCGAGGAAGAAGCATCTGTTTGCGCTTTATTCATAATTCCTAATTCGTAATTCCTAATTTTCCTTGTGGCTTCCAGTCCGTCCATTTGGGGCATCTGCACATCCATCAGCACCAAATCGTAAGGCAGGGTTTCAATTGCCTTGAGTGCTTCAACACCATTGGCCACCACGTCCGCATAAATGCCCATTATCTTCAGGATGCCCAGCGCCACCTGTTGGTTGGTGATGTTGTCCTCGGCCAGCAGGATGCGCGCCTTGCGGCCAGCAAACAAGTTCATTTTCTCGCGGGCGGTATGACGCGTGACGATGGGCTGCGGCTCTGTTCCATTGCGCTCCATCACCATCAAAGACAGAACTGCCTTCAGCGCCTGGTGATGTATCGGCTTGGTCGTGTATGCCGCGAAACCGATCTCCTGGAAGCGCCAGGCATCGCCTCGCATTCCCAGAGATGTCATCATTACCATCCGGATATCATTCAAGCGATTGTTCGTATGGATAGCCCGGCCCAGAGTCTCACCGTCCATGCCCGGCATCTGCATGTCAATAACGGCAATGCGAAAAGGGTCGTTCTCGTCAAGCGCCCGGTAGAGAGCCTGTAGCGCCTCGGGGCCGTCCTTTACCTCGGTCGGGCGCATGCCCCAGGATGCCAGACGGGTGCTAAGAATTTCGCGGTTGGCGGCGCTATCTTCCACTATCAGTACGCGCACACCGCATAGGTCGGCGGGCGGAATACTCTCTGCTTGGCCTCCCACGGCCTGTTTGCCAAGACGCGCGGTGAACCAGAACTCCGAGCCTTTGCCTTCTTCGCTGCTTGCGCCGATCCCACCATTCATCAACTCGGCCAGTTGTCTGGAGATGGCCAGGCCCAGCCCTGTACCGCCGTAGCGCCGCGTGGTTGAGGCATCCACCTGGCTGAACTTCTCGAAAAGCAGGCCGATTTTGTCTTCCGGGATGCCAATGCCTGTATCGCGCACCGAAAAACGCAGCAGAACGGTTTCCCCCTCTGAACCCATGTTCTCTGAATCCAGCACCCTGCCTGAATCCAGCAATCCGTCTGAATCCAGCACCCTGCATGTATCTTGCTCCCTGTCTCCTTTTGCGCCCCCCACTCCATCGCCTTCCACCAGCGAGACACGGATCGTCACCTCGCCGGCAGATGTGAACTTGATGGCGTTGCCCGTCATATTGGTGAGGGCCTGGCGGAGACGTCCCGGGTCACCCCGCAGCAACGTTGGCACATTCAGATCAGCGGAGCAGAGCAGCTCCAACCCCTTTTCGTGAGCACGCATGGCCAGCGTGTCGGCAAAGTCGTCCAGCAGGCTCGACAGATCGAAGTCCAGCATCTCCAGTTCCAGCTTGCCTGCTTCAATCTTGGTAAAGTCGAGGATGTCGTTTATCAGACCGAGCAGTGATTCTCCGCTGGTGCGCACAATCTCGGCGTAGCACCGCTGCTCATCGTCAAGATTGGTATTCAGCAGCAGCCCGGTCATGCCGATGACCCCGTTCATAGGAGTTCTAATCTCGTGGCTCATATTGGCCAGAAACTCGCTCTTGGCGATGCTGGCCATTTCGGCTCGCACAGTAGCCGCTTCAAGCTGTTGGTTGGTCTCATGGAGTTCAGCCTCCGCCTGCCTGCGATTGGTGATGTCGCGAAGGATGCCCACTGCATGCCAGCCATCAATCATCTGGACGGCGGAAATCGATATCTGGACAAATATCTCGGCACCATCTTTTCGACAAGCTTTCATATCAAACGTCTTTCCCATTCCTGGTCCGTGTCCCGTTTGTTGAAATAGCGGAAAAGCTGCCTGGTGCGCCTTATGATAACGTGAGGGGGCGATGAGCGCATGCAGGTTCCGCCCGATGGCCTCTGTGTTCTTGTAGCCGAGAATGCGCTCAGCCGCTGGATTCCAATAGGAGATAAGGCCCTTTGTATCCATCATGAGGATGGCATCCTGTGCGGAATCGGTGATGGTGCGCAGGCGGGTTTCGCTCTCCTGCAATACCGTTTGCTGAGCATAAATGCCAGCGTCGGTGCGGCGTAGCAAAACATAAATGAAGCCCATCAGCAGCGACAGCACCACCCCGCAAGCCGTTCCACCCAGAGTCAGCATAGATGCAAAGGCTGCCTTATCGACCGAAACATCGCGCATGATCAGCAGGTCGCCAACCCCTTTGCCCGAAGCATCCAGCATGGGGATCGCGGATACCCGCCAGTCCTTCCCATCGCACACAAGTTCCAGGCCTGTATCGCCATGTACATGGTCGTCCGCAAAAGAGTCAGCCCAGGATGCGAAGGCATCGGGCAGGCGGCCCTGGGAGGTGTAACTTACTATACTTCGGGGCAAGCGGTCCCAGTCTTGCTCCCGTCCGAACAGACGCATACCCTCTTCCGAGCCCTGCCGGTCCAGATGCTGCTTGCGGATGACTACGGCCAGCAGGACATTTGACCGGCTGTGTATAGTTTCCAAAGATGCCTCTATCTCCGTGCCCAGTTCAACATAACCGACAAGCCTGTCATCTTTAAAAACCGGCTGCACCACCCGGGATGTGAAGGTGCCCAGCGGCCCCAATTCGTTACCAGAGGCGATCTTGCGAGTTCGTTCCGCCTCAAGGGCCGTAAAACGATTGATGATGTCCCCGCGTAGCTCCGGTTTATGGACCCTGAGGATGCAGATTCGGTTGGTATCAAGAAAATAGAAATGTGTGATGTGGCTCTCTCGGCGCATCACCTCGAACACGGGCCGCCAGGTGGTCAGAAGGTGATCTGCGTAACCTTCGCGCGCCAGGGCCTCTTGCACATCGGTGTTTGCGACAATAGGCTGCAAGGTTGCGACCATGCTGGCGGTCTGCAGCCTTATGACAGTGATCAGATTTTTGGAAATATTGGAAATCTCGTCTGCTATCTGCCTATCCACATGTTGCCGATGATGTTGCCATAGGAGCGCCACCGCACTGGCGATCATCAGTATCACCATGACCGTCAGAGGGGGCAGCATACGCCGCATGATCGGCTTGGGCGAGGCATCAACACGATATGAGGATAAAAAAGTCGCAGTCACGCCGACGAGCAGAACAAGTACCAGTCCCACGGGCAGGCACGCCTGGGCTGCCACATCCCATTTCCAGTCGCGGGCATCGATGTTCATGCTAAAAACTGCGACCATGGCGCCGGTTTGCGGGTCGATCAGCGGAACCAGCGCCGAGATCCACACGCCCAGGTGATCTGTTACCGGGCCTTTGACGGCGGCGAACCTGGAGTCGAACACGCGGCGATAACCTTGCGAGATATCCTCATAGACCTGCCCGGGCGGGGAATAGTTTTTCGTGCCGATATTCTCGCTGTCCACGAAAAAAAAGACCGCGTCGGATGTCTGCATGAGGTCAGGTGCAGACTGACCCGTCGCAACAGACAGGTCGGCCCTGCGGCCCAATATTAGATATAGAGTCCGGAATTTCGTACTGGACAAACGAACATTGAAAAGCTGCTCTTTGAGCCGCCAGTAGTCGGAATTGTCCAAATCCGCCTCCGTGCCTGTGAGCGTAAGGATGCGCCGAACATTCACTGCCTGCGCCACTAACTGCGCCTGCTGCAGCAGGTTTGCACGCATCTGACTGTCGGCATTCACAGCCATCCACCAGGCGGTCAGCGCTCCTGCGGCGAAAATGGCCAGGAGGAGCAGCACCACAGTCAGGCCAGGTTTTTTCGCGCCGTGAGATCGGGTTGTCTGTTGATCACTCATGCGGAAGTATTTCCCCTGTGTCAATACGGCTGGCAGACTCCTGCAATATCATTTTTTTTAACAGAAAAACGTCCACGGCATCCCGAACGATCTGCTTGAATGATACCGGTTCCAGCGGCTTTTGAATGAAACGGAAGACATCGCCGCTGTTAATGGCGTCAACGATCTGGTCCATATCCGAGGTGGCGCTCAGGATAAGCCGCTCGATTTCCGGAAAAGAGGCTTTCACCTTATCAAGCAGGGCTAGTCCATTCATTTCGGGCATCCGCAGATCGCTGACAATGATCGCCACAGGCTGGACAGCCAAAATTTCAAGCGCTTTCAGACCACTTTCGGCAAACATCTTGCGATAGGGTTCCTTGCGCAAAAACCGGCTTAGAGAACTGAGTACATCAGGTTCATCATCCACAAAAAGAACAACAATGTCGGCAATAGATTTCATACTTGTCCTTGGTCAAAGGAATAATGGTTTGTAAGTGCATTCATTTCACCGATAATTTTTTACCTGAGAGCCCCCCCCGGGACCGCCGCACCCCATGCGGCACTTGTATTCTTGGATCGACCCACTTCGCTTTTATCGCCATAATTGCCGCACTGGGGTGCGGCGGTCCCAGAGGCATCTCTCTCAGAATTGGAGCTTGATGCTTGCGCGCCTATCAATTTGAGTGACACCGAAGTTTGGCAAGACTGGGCATTCGGAAAAACAACCCATTCTTCGTTGAGTATAGCCACTTTTGCAAAATCATTCAATCATGGATCATGCAAATATCCAAAAAAATCAAATTGACCGGCAAACAAATGGCTGCCTCTCAAAATGAAAGCAGATCAAGAAGAAAGCAAATTTTCTTCCGCTCCTCGGCTTTTCCGCTTTTCATTGATTGGGTGGTGGTTCAAAATCTCAGATTATGACCGTTGAAAGTGTTCATTGTAATTGACAGTTGCAGATGAATAAGACAATATTGTTGGCGCATAAGGTGATTTCCAACAAAGAATACCCCCGTTCGGCCAGGCATTTATCCGTGTATCGCCGCCATCAGGCAATAGTAGGGGCGAGTCTTGTATTCGCCCTATCGAAAGGGCGAATACAAGATTAGCCCCTACGAAATAAACCCAACTGGCAGAAACGATGCTCAAGGCCGTACATTTTTTATTGGAAATCACTTAAATCGCAAAGCAATAAATAAAATGAATTGAAAATACATCCGAACGGGTTTACCCGTGCACCAGATTGGGATGATGTTATGACAACAAACGAAAATAAATCATCTGAAACCGCCGAGATGGGGGACCAGAGTACAATCTTGTACAAAGTACTCGATTCCATACCAGATATCATTTTCTTCAAGAATCTTGATGGTGTGTACCTTGGATGCAATACCGCCTTCGCCCGCTTTGCGGGAAAGAATCGTTCCGAGATTATCGGCCGAACGGATTATGATCTTTTTGACAGAAAGCTTGCAGACTGCCTTCGCACGAATAACCCATTAATGATGGAACAGGACAAACTCCGTCACGATGAGGAATGGATCGACTATCCGGATGGCCGACACGTCCTGGTGGATACCAGCAAATCCCCTCTGCTGGATTCTGAAGGCCGGATGATCGGCTTTCTCGGAATCAGCCGAGATATCACAGATCGTAAAAATGCGGAAGATGAATTGCAACGGATCAACGTGTTTTTGGAAGAAACAACAGCCAAATCCAATGATCTGGCGCACCGGTATGAATCGGCGGACATCGCGAAAAGCCAGTTTCTGGCGAATATGAGCCATGAAATCCGAACTCCGCTGAACGGTGTCATCGGCATGACCCGATTGCTGCTGAAAACAACATTGACGGATAAACAACGCCATTATGCGGAAGTGGCGAAATCCAGCGGTGAGTCCCTGCTTCGTGTCATCAACGATATTCTGGACTTTTCAAAGATCGAGGCAGGGAAACTTGGCATTGAACGCATCCGGTTTTCCATTGATGCTGTCATCGGCAGCATCCTTGACAGCTTCTGGGACAGGGCTGCGGAGAAAAACATCGAAATTCATGCCGCCATTGATCCGACAATCCCCACCTGGCTCATGGGCGATCCCTTGCGACTGGCGCAGA
Organism: uncultured Desulfobacteraceae bacterium; assembly: GCA_903839535.1. Taxonomy (GTDB): domain Bacteria; phylum Desulfobacterota; class Desulfobacteria; order Desulfobacterales; family Desulfatirhabdiaceae; genus RAAP-1. The sequence continues at coordinate 12,646 of CAIMCT010000474.1, read as the reverse complement.
TATTGAACAACCTGATGAGCAATGCCATCAAATTCACCGATGAGGGCGATATCCGGTTATCCGTCAATATCCGATATCGGGATTTCCAGACGGTTGTGATAAATATCGCTGTGCAGGATACCGGAATTGGTGTCACGGCGGAACAGCAATCAAAACTCTTCACTGCGTTTGGTCAGGCCGATATGTCCACCACCCGCAAATTTGGAGGAACCGGACTGGGCTTGACCATCTGCAAACAGTTGTGTGAACTGATGGGAGGCCGTATCCGGATGGAAAGCAATGCAGGGAAAGGAAGTGTGTTTTCCTTTATCATTCCTTTTGCGCTTGCAGAAGATACGAACGTTCCTCTATTGCCGGAACTGGACGGGAAAGACAAAAAAGTACTTCTCGCAGATGACAATCCGGCAACCCGTCATCTTCTGTCGAAGCTGCTGTCCGCGAGGAATTTTCAGGTACGGTGCGCCGCCTCCGGTCAGGATGTGTTGGAGGCGCTGCACGAAGCGGATGCAAGCCATTCCCCCTTTGAGTTGTGTCTGCTGGACTTGCGAATGCCCCGCATGAACGGCATCGAAACGGTGTTGCACATCAACCGGGAAAAATTTCCCTCGGCGCCCCCGATACTTCTCATGGTTAATTCCCGAGATCGATTCGAAATGAGAGAGCAGGCGGAATCGGCCGGTATCCGGGGATTCATCACCAAGCCCATTCGCCCATCCACTCTGCTCGATGAAATCCAGTCTGCTTTGGATATCAACACCTCTGATCTCGTAAAGAAAAGTGATTTTATGGAGATTCGCTATTCAGGCATTCGCGCGCTGACAGTGGAGGATCATGAGATCAACCGTGAAATCGCCATTGAGCTGTTGAAAAGTATCGGCATAGAGACCGATATCGCCCGTAACGGCCTGGAAGCCGTGGAGAAGGTCAGCTCACAGGATTATGACGTGGTGTTCATGGACATTCAGATGCCCGTGATGGATGGTCTTGAAGCCACACGCGCCATCCGCAGCCTGGGCAAAGCGGGCGTGGATAAACTGCCCATTCTCGCCATGACCGCTCTCGCCATGAAAGATGACCGGGAAAAAATCATGAACGCGGGAATGAATGGTCACATTACCAAGCCCATTGACATTGATGAACTCATCAGCGTGCTTGGTCAATGGCTTCCACCGGAAATGCGCCGGGTAGAGGCGAATAATTATCCGCCATCACTGAAAACACCTTGCTCGCTCTCACTGAAAACATCAGACGATACTGATCCGTATCACCAAGTGTCGTCCCTGCAGATACCAGGAATTGACGTGACAGCGGGACTTCATCGTCTGAATGGAAATCATGAACTCTATCTGAGCTTGTTAAACAAATTCGCCGAAAATGATGATTATGTGATAACAATAGAACAAGTGCTGAGTGATCCGGAGTTGGCGCACCGCAAGGCGCACTCCATCCGGTCAATAGCGGGCAACCTCGGCGGAACCGAACTTGCGTCCGTTGCCGCCGAATTGGAGAAGGCCCTTCGTGATGGAAAGGGATACGAAGATTATTTACAACATTTTATCGAACTGAACAACGCACTGCGGGCGGCGATTGTAGCCACCGTTCCCAGGCAGAAAGACAGTACATATACCGAACCCCTCAAACCCATGGGGACGGTGGATAACCTCCGGCAGTTGCTGAGTCAATTAAGAAATCCCGTAACAAACAATGAGCCAATGGCCTGCAAAGAAATCCTTAAATTATTGCAAGCCAATCGCTGGCCGGATGAAACCGTGGCGGACATTGCAGAACTGAACCAGTTAATTTCCAAGTACCGCTTTAATAAAGCAACAAAAACCCTTGACGGATTGATGGAATCAATCGACAAAATATGATGAATAATGTAACATGATTTACAACAAAGCGCCTCTGGGATCGCTGCATCCCAGTGCGTCAATAATGATGACAAAAAGTTTATGAAAATTGGAATTGTGGCCAAAGTAAAAAAATAAGGAATCCAAGGTGTCTAAAAATCCACTTGCAGAGGTTTTTGGTTTCCCAACAGATAACCAGACAGTTGAGGCAAAACGCTATCGCAGGGCAAAACTATGTCCCTTCAACAACAAAGTCCCAAATTGCACAAAGGACAAGGCGTTAGACCCGTTAGGGGTTTGTTCCATTTTTGATGAAGGCGACAACGCTACAATCACTTGTCCGATACGATTTAGGAAAAACTGGATGATCGCGGAAGATGCGGCCACTTTTTTCTTCCCGCAAAACGCTTCGTGGACCTCGCTTACAGAAGTTCGATTGAAAGACGGAAACGATCAGTCTGCCGGCAATATCGACGTTGTTCTTGTTTCCTACGATGAGCGCGGAAAGCTTTTGGATTTTGGCTCTCTTGAAATTCAGGCTGTCTATATATCAGGGAACGTCAGAAATCCGTTCACCAATTACATGGAAGATACAAAAAGCCAATCAGGAATGAAGTGGGATGGACCGAACTATCCAAGAGCTGACTACCTTTCTTCATCAAGAAAAAGGCTCGCTCCGCAATTGATTTACAAAGGCGGGATTTTCAAGACGTGGAAAAAGAAACAAGCCGTTGCGTTGCATAAATCTTTTTACGCAACCCTGCCCGCATTACCAGAGGTTGCACCTGAAAAAGCTGAAATAGCCTGGTTCCTGTATGACCTGGAGTTGAACGAGCAAAAAAATCGCTTCGTGTTAAACCGGCACAAAACAATTTACACAGCTTTTGAGCCTGCCTTGATTCGAATAACTCAAGCGCCTGCTGGCCCCATGGAAGATTTTATTGAATTTCTCCAATCGAAATTGAACAAATCGAACAACCGGCTTAACGGGCCTGACACACCAACATTACAAGACATGCTATCAGGCGGGAGTAATCAATAGCTCAAATACTTCGTTATGGTGTGTTCCCTTCATGGGAACAGTGGAGACGTGAAAGCCGCGTTTTTCTGCCATAACCCGCACAGATTCAGCGTTATCATAGGTCATCATGAAATCGCCGCGCACAAAGCAGGCAATATCAAAAAGACTATCATGATCAAGTTCATAAAACCTGTAGAGCCTTTTTCCAGCGCACTTTCCTGGGGCTGTGTAGGGCGGATCAATAAAATAAGCTACATCAGGCCGTTCCGCATTCTGTTTCAGAATTTGAAGTCCGTCGCCTTCAATGAAGGTAATCCTATCGCGGAAAGTCGCAATATATCTGATCCGCTTAGATAGTGTTTCCGGGTACCATCGCGAGGTGATGCCTTTACCGTTCTCACCGTGTTTAAGAAACCCGCTGCCAGCAGCAAGTATTCCGCCATGTAAAGTACGATTCCTTAAAATAGTTTGAAAGGCTCGTTCTTTGGTGTCTGTAGCAGTTTTTTCAATAGCTTTTTGCGCATTTGGAAGGGACAAATCAAAATCCAGTATTTTCCTGGCCAGCCACTCAGCATCATTGCTTAGCATTGTGTGCCAAACCGCTGCGACATCAGGGTCTATTTCTATCATAGTGACATGGGCCGCGAGCTGCTCATGAGCGGCAGTTAGGCCGATGATGCCGCCGCCTGTAAAAACTTCAATTAGTTCGGCGGGTTTTTCAGCTCGATTTTGCAACCATTTCCGCACAACAGGAACCAGCCAGGTTTTTCCACCTGGATATCGAAATGGGCTTAGTTGTTTGACCGAAGATACATTCACAATTTTATTTTTCTTCTCCGGTTCAGAACAAAAAAGCCCTAATTGAAATAGTTGTCTGTTAGTGCTTTGCAGCATTGCTTACCTCAACTCCAATGTTTTTTAAACCGCGCACAAAAAGTCCTAATCGGGTTGGTGGAGGTATATCCGACAGTATGCTGAACTTTCCTGATAAAAAGATCAATGGCCTGGATGCACTGCTGGTTCAAGTTCTGCGTGTATCATCAGCAGCGGTTTCCTTCTGCAGGATCAAGCCGTTGAGTCGCCAATTTTGTTACTTTGGTGCTCATGGGAGCGGCATAGACCATGCCATGAGCGTTTATCATGACAAATACTATATGAAAATGGTTCGCCGGTCAAGCTGGTATTTCTTTGGCGCCTGATGATTCGGATCGAAATATACCTGAGACCGGTAAATTTATGGGTTTCCTATTCCAATTTTCACAAATTCATACGGTCCGCAGTATATATTCGTGACGTAAATATACTTTAAGCTGCCACAATCGCTTGACAATCTGGCCGCAAAGGTGCGAAAGGCAAAAATGGAATTTGCTTTTTATTCAAGAACATCCTAAAATTAAATAACCTTATTTTGAAAAAAAGGGAAAAATAGGGGACGGGTATTGGTATATTGATATAGGAAAAGTTGACTTGATGCTGAATGTGCTGATGAAAAGAAGAAGCTTATTTTTGAATCCATTAATGCCGGAGAACTGAAATGAATCAGACAATAGAAGCCATATTTGATGGCGAAGTTTTTCGTACCGTCATTCCACCAATCATCAAAAACAATAGCATGGCCCACGGCGGACGATGTAATTTCGAAGGGGATGTATCCAGATGAGTGATCGTGATCAACAGACAACCCGATTTAACGATGTGATAAACCCGCGATTTACTGCGATGCTGCTCCTGTCTATTTTCGCCGCTGTGGTTGTTGTGCTGGGCGCTGATATTGTCGCCCTCACCTGGAAATGGGATATTGCCGCCCAGTCGGCCATGGCAGATGAGATGGCAGCCGATACTTCTCAGCCAATCCAGTCCGCACAAACCCCAGCGACAATTCGAATCGGAGTTTTAGCGCATAAGGGGGTGGATATCTGCAAACAGATGTGGCAGCCTACAATGGACTACCTTGGCGAGGCTTTGCCCGGCTATCACTTCGATCTGATGCCGCTACCATTCACAGATGTCGAGTCGGCGGTCAGGAATAAATCGGTCGATTTTCTGATCTGTAATCCTGCGATATATGTTGATCTGGAGGTGAAGTACGGCATTACCCGAACCATGACTCTGCTGAATCTGGTGGGGTCGCAAATCGTGTCGGAATATGGCGGTGTTGTCTTCTGTCGCGCCGATCGTAGCGACCTGCATGACTTGCGGGATGTTCGCGGTCAACGCCTTGCAGCTACAGGGCAGACATCATTCGGTGGATGGTATTTAGCCCTGCGTGAATTTAGGGCGGCAGGCATTGATCCCGAGCGTGACTGTTCCAGGCTGGTCTTTCTTGACACTCACCCAGCGGTGGTTCGTGCTGTTCTCTCCGGCGAGGCGGATGTCGGGACTGTGCGCACCGATACAATTGAGCGTATGGCTGCAGACGGCCAAATCCGGATGGATGAGATTCGGGCTATTCCAGCTAATGTTGTGTCAGTACCGAGGTCCAACTTTCCTTACTTGCATAGCACTCGCCTCTATCCCGAATGGCCGTTTGCAAAACTGTCCGGCGCATCCGAGGAACTTTCGCGCAAGTTGACAGTGGCGCTTCTTGGCCTGCCTGCCGATTCACCCGCCGCCACAGCCGCACAAAGCGGTGGCTGGGGTATTTGCATGGACTACACCAGCGTCCACGAATGCTTGCGTGAGCTACGACTGCCGCCATATCAATACTATGGACAAATTAGCTTGTCGGATGTGTGGCTGCACTACTGGCAGTGGCTGATAGCAATCGCGGCGTTGGTAATTGCGTTACTGGGCGTGTTGTTGCTTCTTCGCAGCAGGCAGTTTGCAGTGATTAGGGCTATTGGCCAAAACCGGCTGCTGCTTGCGTCCGCAGGGGAAGGGATTTGTGGTATAGGTATTAATGGAATCACGACGTTTGTTAATCCAGCGGCCAATGAAATGCTGGGATATGCGACAGGGGAGCTGATCGGCAAGAACCTGCATGCCTTGACGCATCACACGAAATCGGACGGACTGCCATATCCGGTGCATGAATGTCCAATCTATATGGCCTGCAAAGACGGCGCAGTTCATCAGGGAAGTGATGAGTTCTTTTATCGCAAGGATGGTCGCACCATTCCGATATCGTATTCCAGCCGACCAATCGTTGACATGGGAAAAATTACAGGGGCGGTCATTTGCTTTAAAGACATCTCCGAGCGCAAGCGAACCGAGGTGCGGCTACAAAATAGCGAGGAGCGGCTGCGGATTCTTTTTAACGGCATCAACGATGCGGTTTTCGTGCATGAAGGCTCAGTGAACGGAATCCCAGGCCGTTTTATAGATGTGAATGACTCTGCCTGCAAGCGACTCGGGTATTCCCGAAATGAGTTTCTGACCATGAGCCCCATCGACATTGATGCGCCAGAGATAATACCGAACATTCCTCAGGTGATGGAACGCCTTTACAGAAACGGATATGTTATGTGGGAAGGCATCCATGTCCACAAAAACGGAACCCGGATTCCAGTTGAAATCGGAAACCATTTGGTGCATCTTGAAGGCCGTCAGGTCATTATTTCCACGGTCCGCGACATTTCTGAGCGCAAGCAGGCGGAGGCTGAACTCCGAAAACTCAACTTCTATCTTGAAGAGAGCGCGGAGCTGGCCAATGATTTGGCGCTGAAAGCCGAGACAGCCAGTATCGCCAAAAGCGAGTTCTTAGCCAACATGAGCCATGAAATCCGAACCCCGATGAATGGGGTCATTGGCATGACAGGGCTGCTGCTGGATACGGATCTAAACGATGAGCAGCGGCGCTATGCTGAAATCGTGCGCGCCAGCGGTGAATCGCTGCTCTGCCTGATCAACGACATCCTTGATTTTTCCAAGATCGAGGCCAATAAGCTCGATCTGGAGATGCTGGACTTTGATCTGTCGAGCCTTCTGGATGACTTCGCCGCCACGCTGGCCGTGCAAGCTCACGAGAAGGGGTTGGAGCTGCTCTGCGCCGCCGATCCGGATGCGCCCACTCTGCTGCGCGGTGATCCAGGCCGTTTGCGCCAGATTCTCACCAACCTGGCGGGCAACGCCGTCAAGTTCACATCTTCTGGCGAGGTGGCGATCCGCGTCTCCCTGGAAGACGAGGAGGCGGAAAACATGGAGCAGGAAACAGCCAATATATCTCTTGGCGGGGGACAGGATGACGCAACTGTTCTTTTGCGCTTCTCGGTGCGCGACACAGGTGTCGGTATTCCGGAAGACAAGATTGACATGATCTTCGACAAGTTCAGCCAGGTGGATGCATCAACCACGCGGCAATACGGTGGCACCGGGCTGGGCCTGGCGATCTCCAAACAACTGGCCGAGCTGATGGGCGGCAAGGTTGGCGTAAGCAGCGAAGAGGGCAAAGGCTCGGAGTTCTGGTTCACTGCGCGCCTTGACAAACAGGCTATGGGATTACATGCGGAAAATATTCCGCCAACTGATCTGCGCGACACACGCGTTTTGATCGTGGACGATAACGCCACAAACCGCGAAATCCTGATGGTCCGCCTGTCTTCATGGGGCATGCGCGCATCGGAGGCGCAGGATGGTCCAAGCGCCCTCAAATCCCTCTACCGGGCGCTGGATGAAAACGATCCTTTCCGCATTGCCGTGATTGATATGCAGATGCCGAGCATGGACGGTGAGGCCGTAGGTTGCGCCATCAAGGCGGACAAACGCCTGGCCGGCGCCAAGATGGTGATGCTGACATCTCTGGGGATGCGGGGTGATGCTCAGCGCTTTCAGGAGATCGGGTTTGCAGCATATTCGACCAAGCCGATACGGCACCAGGATCTGAAGGTAGTGCTGTCCCAGGTGTTGATGGATCGGGATGGGGTGGAGTCGATGCTGCAGCCCAACGCCGCGCGCCACACTGCCCGCGAGAAACAGAACTTGTTCACCGGCCGCAAGTTGCGCATACTGCTGGCTGAGGACAACATCACCAATCAGAAAGTGGCGCTAGGCATCCTGAAAAAAATAGGCTTGCGTGCGGACGCAGTCGCCAACGGAGCTGAAGTACTCAGCGCCCTGGCTACCCTTTCCTACGATGTCGTGCTGATGGATGTGCAGATGCCCGTGATGGATGGATTAGAGGCGACGAGGAGAATTAGAAATGATGAAAAGAAGCTGATGATGAAAGAAAAATTTACTGATGAAGGCGAAGTTCACCCATCACGCATCATTCCAATAATCGCCATGACTGCCCACGCAATGCAGGGCGATAGGGAACGCTGCATGGAGGCTGGCATGAGTGACTATATCACCAAGCCCGTTTCTCCACAGGCGTTGTCGGATGTACTAAAAAAATGGCTTCCAAAAGAAGATTATGAATCAAAAAGCAGAAATGATGAAAAAGAAACGGTGAAAAAGAAAAATGAACAGGTAGGCGGCTCTTCATCACAGATCACTCGTCGCTTACCAGTCATATTTGACCGCGCCGGCATGATGGCCCGGTTGATGGATGATAATCATTTGGCCCGAATGGTTGTGGAAAGCTTTCTCGGAGATATTCCGCTACAGATTGGTTTGCTGAAGGGTTATCTGGAAACCGGAGACGATTCACGCGTCGAACATCAGGCCCACACCATCAAAGGCGCATCCGCCAACGTGGGTGGAGATCGCCTGCAATCGGTGGCTCATCAGATGGAGAAAGCGGCCAAGGCCGGAGATTTGAACGCCGTCAGGGGATATATTCCAGAGCTGGAATCGCAGTTTGATGCGCTGCATCAAGCGATGACAAAAGAACTGTGAACAGCCACGAAAGAAGAACACCATTTTCACGGTAAAGGAGAAATCCATGGGACGGGCGCTCTTGAAAAGGCAGGTTTGCAGCAAAGAAGAATATCTGAAATTGGAAGAACATAACGAATACAAAAGCGAATTTCATGATGGCGATATTTTTGACATGGCCGGAGGAAGCTATAAACATAGCGCCATAAGCTCTAATCTGCACCGAAGAATCGGAAATTTGCTCGATGGAAAAGATTGTATACTATTTGACAGCAATCTAAAGCTTGCAATCCCGAAACACAATGCCTTTGTGTATCCGGATATGATGGTTGTCTGTGGAAAAATCGAATTCTACGAGAATCAAAACGACATCATCCTGAATCCCGTACTAATTGTTGAGGTATTATCACCTTCAACTGAATCTTTTGACAGGGGCAGGAAATTTGAATACTATCGCACCTTGGTGTCTTTAGCAGAATATGTGCTTGTATCGCAGAAAGAGTACATCGTTGAGACATATTTCAAACAGAATGAAAAGACCTGGCTATATTCTGTGACAAAAGGACTTGAAGAAAGCATTGTTTTGCAATCGCTTTCTATAGGAATTGTGCTGAAGGAAATATATCAGATAGGATCACGGGGATGAGCATAATAAAGAATTTGTGCAATCATGGAAAAAAAGGAGCAAATAACTAAATTCATGCCAAACTCCACATCAACTGCACGATTAGTTGCGCTTATCGCCCTGGCTTACGCCCTGTTGGGTGCGATTGGCCTCAAACTGGCGATCCCACCGGGTTACGCCAGCCCGGTGTTTCCAGCCGCCGGTTTGGCGTTAGCTTGCGTTCTCTTGTTTGACCGCCGGGCGCTGTTCGGCATCTGGCTGGGCTCGGTTCTGCTGAATCTGTTTCACACCTGGCAGGTGGGAGCACTGAACCCGGCCACTGCGGCCGTTGCTGCTGCGATCGCCACTGGTTCCACAGTGCAGGCCTGGACCGGGGGCTGGTTAGTGAACAGATTACAGGGGCCAGCCTGGCGTGATCTGGAGCGGGAGCAGGATGCGTTCGGCTTTTTGCTGCTGGGGGGAATACTGGCTGCGCTGCTATCGACCTCGCTCGGTGCTACAGTCCTGTATGCCGCCGGCATCATCGAGAGCGCCGAATTTCTCTTTACCTGGTGGAACTGGTATGTAGGCGATGCTTTGGGCATACTCGTTTTCGCACCGCTCACCTTGTGTATGCTCAACAGGTCGAGTGTTCTGTGGGGCGAGCGGCGCCGTCGCATCGTCGCACCCATGCTGTTGACGATATGGCTGGTGTGGCTGGCTTTTTACGGCACCGCCCACTGGGAAAAACAGGCGCTGGACAGCCAGCTTCAGACAGATGGTGAAACCATCGCTAATCGGATCAACGACCGCCTGATCACGCATCGTGAAGTACTCTCGTCGCTGTCCCATTTCATAGAGGCCACTCCAGACTTCAGCTTCAGGCAGTTTGAGCAATTCACCCTGGTTACCCTGCAAGATAACCAGGACATTTTCGCCCTGAGCTTCAACGACCTGATCACCTATGACCAGCGCCCCGCCTTTGAACAGATGATGAGCGGCATATCGCCACTGGGTCCGTATCAGATCACCGAACGCGACAGTCAGCGGAATCTGGTCAGCGCCGCCGCAAGGTCCGAGTATGTGGCGGTGCGCTACATCGTGCCGTTGCTTAACAACCAGCAGGCCGTTGGCTACGACATCAATTCCGAACCGATTCGTCAATCCGCCATCGAGCGGGCGCGTGCATCGAGTAGAATGGCTGTGACTGCGCCCATCCTGTTGGTGCAGGAGCAGAAAAAGCGGGTTGGCCTATTGGAGCTTCTGCCCGTCGCCAGTACCGCGGCAGAGGACACCAAAGATCAGACGGCCCGACTGCTCGGCTTTGCCGTGGCGGTAGTCAAGATCGATGAGACAATCGACATTGCAACCCAGGGCCATGTGCCGGCCGGGCTTGTGTTTCAATTGACTGACCAACAGGCGCCCGATGGTCAAGGCCTGCTCTACCGCTCTGATGCCCAGGGCGCTGCCAACACCACGTTGGCGCAGACTGCCCAGTGGAAAACCGGGCTGCGTATGGGCGACCGCGACTGGACGTTATCGATCTACAGCACCGCAAGTTACCGACAGATGCACCGCCCCTGGATGGCTTGGGTTGTGGGTGTGGTGGGGCTTATGTTCGCCGCACTGTTACAAATCCTGATGCTCGGCATGACCGGGCGAACCGCCGTGATTCTGCGCAAGAACGAAGAGATACAGAACATGGCCAGAACACTCGAAGAGAAAGTGACTGTACGAACAGCGGAGCTTAGAGAAAACATGGAATCTTTACGGCAGGCCACCGACCGCTTGAAACTGGCCGCGCGGGCAGGTGGCGTGGGCATCTGGGACTACGACGTTATCAACAACAGGTTAGTCTGGGACGACCAGATGTTTCGCCTCTATGGAATCACTCAGGATCAGTTCGGAGGTGCTTATGAGGCATGGCAGGCGGGGCTCCACCCGGAAGACAGGCTAAGAGGCGACGAAGAAATCCGCATTGCATTACAGGGCGAAAAGGATTTTGATACCGGGTTCCGCGTGGTCTGGCCAGACGGAACAGTACGCAACATCCGCGCCCTTGCACTTGTGCAGCGTGACACCTCCGGTCAACCCTTGCATATAGTCGGCACCAATTGGGATGTCACCGCCCAGATGCAGGCCGAAGATAGTTTGCGTCAGGCCAATGAGACGCTCGAGCAGCGGGTTCAGAAGCGAAGCCGTGAACTGGAGAAAATCCATGCACAGATGGTAGTTCAGGAAAAGATGGCCTCTATTGGGCAATTAGCCGCGGGCATTGCTCATGAGCTAAACAATCCCCTCAATTTCGTTTCTCTGAATTTTGTCACCCTGGCCGAATATTTTGAGGATATCGTCAATATGTTTCAGGCATATCGAAAATTAGTGGCCACTATTCAAAACCTGAATCCGTCTCTGCCTGAGTCAGAAGCTGTTCGCACCCAGGAAGCTGACCTGCAGATTGATTTCATTCTAAACGATACTCCGGCCATTTTCAAGGAATCCCGCCGTGGTTTTGAGCGGATCGCCCGGATTATTCAGAGCATGCTTGATTTCTCTCATGTTGACCGTACCGGTGAATTAACGACTTTCGACATCAACGCCGGCATTGAAGACACCCTGGTAATCGCCAGAAACGAATACAAATATATTGCCGAAGTTACAACATATCTGGGGGAATTGCCGGAGATACATTGCCTGCCCGAGCAACTCAATCAGGTGTTCCTGAACCTGATTGTCAATAGCGCCCAGGCCATCGAAACACTGAACCGACCGGACAAGGGACGGATCACCATTCGAACCTGGCGGGATGAAACGAGTGTACACTTTGAGATTGCAGACGATGGACCCGGAATTCCGGCCAATATCCAAAACCGGATATTTGAGCCTTTTTTTACCACCAAACCACCCGGACGTGGCACCGGTCTGGGGTTGAGCATCTGCTATGATATTATCGTAGAAAAACACAAAGGGGCATTGGCTGTTCATTGTCCCGAATCCGGCGGAACGGTTTTTTCCATTTGTATTCCCATTGATATGTGAATGAGGCGCTCCCCCCGATATTCCGCCGGGCATGGAGGCAAAAGGAAATTAGAGAACTGCTAAGGAGTCCTGTTCCATGAATCAACATTCCCAGCCCAAATACGCCATTCGACCCATAGTGCCGGAGACTGTCTATACCAACCGGAATGAGCCTCTGAATTATCTGTATCAGACAGCGTTAAACGCCATAGAACGCCGCAGTATGTCCGTGGTGTTGTTTAGGGCGGCGGCGTATGGGAAAGACCGAAACCATGGCTCCGGTAGTGGCGGAACGATGCGGAGGAAACCCGTTTTATATCACGGCAGTCATTCAGCAATCAGTAGAGCTGAACAACCCCATGACCGATGAAACCGTGTTAAATGAAATACTTGCGGTTG
>CAIMCT010000473.1 GCA_903839535.1 uncultured Desulfobacteraceae bacterium | reverse complement strand
TCACGGTGACTGAGTCATCACAAACCTCAAACACGGCTTTGACCGGTAGAGCAAATCCTTTAATATACTGCGAACTGGCATAATCTGCGCTTTTCATAGACTCCCTCTCCCAGCGGGGGAGGGTTGGGGTGGGGGATCAAAAACGTAAAATTATGCCAGTTCGCAGTATATCATTAGTTGTCATACTTCAGGTATTGTTGATAAAATTGGAGCTTTCAACACTCAAGAGCAGGATATCAATACATGAGCCATGGTTATTTACCAGATCAGATGCTCGCAAATTGGTATTCATACCGCGAACGGGCATAATCTTGCGTTTTTGAACCATCACCCCAACCCTCCCCCACTGAGGAGGGAGTTTATGGAAAGTTCAGATTATGCCTGTTCGCAGTATGTCCCATTAATCCTGGCATCTATATCGCTCTATTGCATCTCTTCCTTCAAACGGTCAAACTGCCTTTCCAGTTCATTCATAAACAAACTGGCTGCAGTCAGATCATGAGCTATAGCAGCAGTCTCCATCTCGGATGCCACAGCACGCAACCGTTCTCCGCTGACATTGGCGGATACGCCCTTGATGGTGTGGGCCTGAAACTCAACGCCAGAAACATCGCCTGATTCAAAAAATGCTTTCAGCGCCTGAATCCGTTGAGGGATATCCGCCAGAAAACGATCCTGAATCATTTTTGCCAGGTCTTCGTCATCCAGCAGACGTTCCATCATTTTATGCTTGTCCCAAATAGGTGGATCAGTGGTATTTGATTCAACAGATTTTTCCGTGTTTTGTTCATTCTGGATACATTCACCTTCATCCTTATTTTTCGGCAGCCATTTCCTCAGCCGGTCCGCCAGTTCCTGTGGCGATACTGGTTTGGATACATAATCGTTCATACCTGCTGCAAGAAATTGCTCCCGGTCACCCTGAATAGCATAGGCGGTCATGGCGATGATAGGAACGTTTGATTTCACAGATTGAGACATATTTCCGTCTGCGGACAGCACCACTCTTTTTTCTTCTATTTCCCTGATTCGTCTGGTGGCCTCCAACCCGTTCATCACCGGCATTTGCACATCCATCAGGATCAGATCATAGGGGAGAATTTCCATTGATTTGATGACCTCGGCGCCATTGGCTACAACATCAACCCTTAGGCCCAGTTTTTTCAGGATACCCAGGGCCACCTGTTGGTTGACAATATTGTCTTCCGCCAGCAGTATGCGTGCCTTGCTTCCGGCAAACAAACCTACTATGTCATGGGTTGAATCATGCGATTCTACGGTTTGGGACTGAGCAACGCCCCCTTTTGCCAGAATTCGAGATAATGCGGTCTTCAATTCCTTATGTAGTGCTGGCTTGTTCAGGTAGGCATCAAATCCGATCTCCTTAAGGCGGCTAAAGTCGGTCTTGATTCCCATTGAAGTCAGCATCACCAAGTGGATGTCTGATAGACGCGCATCTGACTTGACAGTCAAACCAAGTGTTTCACCGTTCATGCCAGGCATCTGCATGTCGATTATGGCTATCTGGAAAGGGCTTCCCTCATCTTGAGCTTTAAGAAAAGTTTCGAGCGCAGCCGGTCCGTTCGGTGCCACAGCGGGCAGCATCCCCCATGATGTCAGTTGTGCGAGGAGTATTTCACGGTTCGTGGCGTTATCATCCACGATCAGGGCCTTTATATTGCTCAAGTTATTGCTCAAGTCAGGAGGGAGGATCGTTTTCACTTGTCCACCATCCGGCTGTTTTCTTAGCCGTGCGGTAAACCAGAACTCCGAACCTTTGCCAACTTCACTCTCAACGCCGACTTCACCGCCCATCAGTTCAGATAGTTGTTTTGATATAGCCAAGCCTAAACCGGTGCCGCCGTACTGGCGTGTGATCGAAGCATCCGCCTGGGTGAAATCAGAAAAAATCAAGCCGAGATTTTCTTTCGGAATCCCAATGCCGGTATCTTGCACCGCAAAACGCAGAAGAACATTGTCTTCATTATTTTCAATCAGTTTAACACGGACAACTATTTCGCCATGATGGGTGAACTTGATGGCATTGCCCGCCAGATTGGTGAGTATCTGGCGCAACCGGCCTGGATCACCCTGCAGCAGCGCGGGTATGTCAAGTTCAGCCGCGCAGAGAAGCTCCAACCCCTTCTTGTGAACGCGTACCGCCAAAGTAACGACTAAATCATCCAGTAGATTCAATAAATCAAAGTCCAGTGTCTCCAGGTCTAACTTCCTTGCTTCAATCTTGGAAAAGTCGAGAATATCGTTTATCAGGGCAAGCAGTGATTCACCGCTGCTGCGCACGATTCCGGCATAGTGCCGCTGCTCATCGTTCAGGTTAGTATCCAGAAGCAGCCCTGTCATACCGATGATGCCGTTCATGGGGGTTCGGATTTCATGGCTCATGTTGGCCAGAAACTCGCTCTTGGCGCGGTTGGCGGCATCTGCCTGTGCATTGGCTATCAGAAGATTCTCCTCAGCCAGCTTACTGTCGGTGATGTTGCGGATGATGCCGACAATCCGCAACGGAATACCATTTGAATCCCGTTCGACGAGAGCTGAGACAGCAAGGTGGCGCGGGGTGCCGTCCGGCAGTAGAATACGGTACTCGACGTTCAGGGGAGTGGCGGTGTCGAGAACTTCGGCTATGACGGTTTCAACTCGCACGATGTCATCCGGATGCACATGGGAGCGCCAGAAATCATAGGATATCCCTGATGTACGGACAGTTTCAGGTATGTCGAAACAGTTAAGGGTACGATTATCACATTCTAGTCCGCCGCGAATGAAGTTCCAGCTCCAGATGCCGATATCGCCGGCATCGGTTGCCAGCTTTAAACGAGTCAAGGTATCCCAGAGTTTCTGTGTGGTCTGTTTGCGCTCGGTAATATTTTCATGGGTGATCACGACCAGGGCCGGACCACTCCCGACAAAGCGGGTGACCCGGGCACAGAACCACCGTTGTTCGGTCGGGGAGTGACATGGGTACTCCTGCTCATAGCTGATACGCTCACCGGAAAGGACCGCCCTAATTCCCTCGATAAAGAGACGGGCATCTTCGCAGTTGTCATCAATGGCGGCGGTACAGACCGCCAGATAGTTTGCGCCAACACTATAGTTCTCCGGCGCAGGTGGGTTGGCATCGGCGAATTCACGCCATTTCCGGTTGACTATTACAATCGTTCCGGTGAAGTCAAGCACGCATATATTTTCCGGCAGGGTATCCAGCGTGGTTTTGACAAATTCTTCAGACCGACGCAATTCTTCTTCCGCCTGCTTGCGCTTGGTGATGTCGTGTACAATTGAGTGCAGAACTGTGCGCCCGCCAAACTGAATCATGCTTGCAAACACTTCAACATCTCGCAGCGAACCATCAGATAGACGGTGTTGGAACACGAACCGCTTGCCATCTTTCGGCAATATTGAGGCCATGGCCTGCCAGACTTCGGAAGCAGGCAGGGTGTTGATGTCGGTGATACGCATGGTCAGCAACTGCTCCAGCGTATAACCGTAGAAACTCAAAGCGGCGACATTGGCATCAATGATCTCTCCATCTGCAGGATCAATCAGCAGCATCGCAGCTGAATTTCCGGCGAACTGGTTACGGTATGACTGCTCGCTTTCTATATGTTCAGCAATCAGATTTTTGACAAACCGGAAAAAAGTAAAGTACGATAGAATCACAATAAAAAGAAAAAGGCAGAGGGTATAAGCAGTGACACCAGCAATTGCATTTTTGCTTGCAGAAAAAAATAGATCCCGGTTTGCTTTGCCTACCAGTACAAAAGGTTTTTCCGCCAGAGCTACAATGCTGGTCAGCTCGTCTGTGATGTCTTTGGATGACAGGCCGTCCTCAATTTCGAAACTTTTTACTTCATGCGAAACACCATTTAGAATTGCCTTAGCATCAAATACACAGGCATCGTAACCTAAATATTTTTTTCCCTCCACAATCTGCGATATGACCAGAAAAACAGACAAATTACCTTCCTGAATACGGTAAAATCCCGGTCGCTCTTGCTGGTAGCTCGACAAAAGGCGATTATCCCCCCAGGCCACAATCAGGGAACCATTAGGCAAATAACGGCTTGCGCCTCGTAAATAGCTGATCGCTGCTGCACCATCGGCATATTTGGGAGCGCTAAAGTCGCATAATTCAGGGAAACCGATTGCCCCACTGTGATACTCAATAAGCTTTTGGCGAATAGCACTCCGGCTGCCAAGTGACTTCGCCGTGGAGTCAAAGGTTGAAAGGACAAAATCAACCTCTAATGCCTTCATGTTTACAGCATTCTGAAAGGATATCCTCGCTTCCCGCGTGAATGCTGCATTCATCGGAATATAAAAGGTCAGAAAACCAATCAAAATAGAACCGGCCAATGACAAACATACTAATTTATGGAAGGACTTGGAAATTTTATTCATGAACATTCCCTTCGGATATGTCAAACCATTTGAAAACAAGAGATGATTTTAATTTTCTCTTGTTTTCAAATAAAAGCCTCAAATTCAATAGGTTACGATAAAATGCCAACACTTGTGGACATATGCGGATAAACAGAGGCACTTTGATTTTTTCGGGTAACTTTCGGGGACAGCTTTTTAAAACATGTCAAAATATTGATTGCTATTGATAGGTTGCGAGTCAATAGGATAGTTCTTTCATCAATGCTATTTCATCGCAGTCCGGAAACTTGACGCAGTTCAGACACCCTCCCCAGATCTTGAGCGGAAGCCTGGAACGATCGATGCGAACAAACCCTAATCGCTCGAAAAAATTAGGCCGGTACGTCAGGGTAAAGACATGGATTATGTTGTAGTTGCGAGCTTCAGATATGGCAAACTCGGCCAGCTCGGAGCCGGCCCCCTTGTTCAGATACTCCGGCATAACGGCCAAAGACCGTATTTCAGCTAAATCTTCCCAGCAGAATTGTAGCGCGCAGCAGCCAATGACCTCATCCTCCTGCGACACAAAAACCGAAAAATCCCTCAAATGATCATACAGTTCGCTGAGCGGCCTTGGAAGCAGATCTCCTTTAGTGCCATAGTACTGCAGCAGACCGTGTATGGCCTTGATATCCTTTAACTTGGCTTTTCTTATCATTTCTTATATTCCTGATTCCTGTTTTCAGACTTCTGACTCCTGTCCCCTGCCCCACGCTTCCTGCTCTCTGACCTCTGCTTCCTCCAGTATTCCATACGCTGCTGAATGGTTTTTTCATATCCCCTGTTCGAAGGCAGATAAAACCGCTTGTTTTGAAGAGGCTCCGGCAAGTAATCCTGAGCAACGAACGCATCCTGAAAATCATGGGCATACTGGTATCCGTCACCATATCCCAGGTCCTTCATGAGCCGGGTCGGCGCATTTCGGATATGAAACGGAACCGGAATCGCACCGGTATCCCCTATCGCTTTCTTTACCTTTCCCATCGCCGCATAAACGCTGTTGCTCTTTGGCGCCGTCGCCAGATAAACCGCTGCCTGGGCCAGAGCCAGTTCCCCTTCGGGATGCCCCAGCATGCGAAACGCCTCCGTGGCCCGCAGCGTGATATCCAGCGCATAAGGATCGGCGTTTCCGATGTCTTCAGAGGCAAACCGGACCATGCGCCGAGCCACATAAATCGGATCTTCTCCGGAGGCTATCATCCGTTCCAGCCAGTAAAGGGCCGCATCCGGGTCGCTTCCACGCAGGCTTTTATGGAAAGCTGAAATAAGATTATAGTGTTCTTCGCCGGATTTATCGTAGAGAAGGGCTTTTTTCTGGACAGCGGTTTCAATATCGCGAACTGTAATTTCTCTTTGGATCGCAGTGCCTGACGGATCCGTTTCAGGCACCACCAGTTTGGATGCCACCAATTCAGACGCCACCAGGGATGCTACAACTTCGAGACTGTTCAGAACGTTTCGGGCATCGCCGTCCGCCATGCGAACCAGACAGGAAATAGCATCCGGCGATATCTTCAGCCCGGTTTTGCCAAGGCCCCGTTCGGTATCGTTAAGTGCGTTTTGAATAATGGCTTCAATTGCTTCGCAGGACAGCATTTTTAAAACAACGACCTGGCAGCGGGACATCAAGGCCGGTATCACCTCGAAAGATGGATTTTCCGTTGTCGCCCCGATCAGGGTTATCAGGCCGCTTTCGACATGGGGCAAAAAGGCATCCTGCTGAGATTTGTTGAACCGGTGGATTTCATCCACGAACAGAATTGTTTTTTTCCGGTACAAGCGCTGCTGATCGGTTGCAATCTCGATCACGGCCCGAATATCCTTGACCCCGGAAAGGACTGCTGAAAAATGGACAAAATGGCAGCGGGTTTCCCGCGTCACGATTCGGGCCAGAGTGGTTTTGCCGCATCCTGGAGGCCCCCACAGGATCATGGAAAATATCTTGTCGCCGGAAATGGCATGGCGCAGAAGGGTCCCCTCCCCCACCACATCCTGCTGCCCAAAGAATTCATCCAGGGTTCTGGGGCGCATGCGTTCGGCCAGGGGACGAGAGGCATCGGCCGCTTTTTGCGCATGATGATCGAAAATATCAGGCTTCATTGGCTATGGATTTCTGCTGCTGCGTTCCCTGAACATCATGCGGATCGGAGTATTTTTCAGCCCGAACGCTCCGCGGATCTGATTTATCAGGTAGCGTTCGTAGGAAAAGTGAATCCCCTCAGGAACATTGACAAAGGCCACAAACGTCGGGGGTTTTACGGAAACCTGAGTTGCATAATAAAACTTCAGGCGTTTTCCCTTGTAGATTGAAGGCTCCTTATCTCCTGTCGCCTGCTCAAAGAGATTGTTTAGCTGACCTGTTCCTATCCGGGTGGCGTACTGACCATATACATCGTCCACCTGATCAAAAATTGAAGCCACCCTCAGACCTGTAAGTGCTGAAATGGTAATGGCCGGCGCAAAATTCAGGAATTTGGCTTTATACCGCAGATCATCAACATAGCGTTTAACGGTTTGCTTGCCTTTTTCAACCCGGTCCCATTTGTTGAGAAGAAAGATGCAGCCGCAGCCTCTTTCGAAGGCATATCCCGCCACATGGATGTCCTGCTCGGTGATGCCTTCTTCAACATCCAGAACGATCAGGGCGACATCACATCTGTCCATGCTTTTCAGGGATTTGATGATGGAAAATTTTTCAATTTTTACTTCGACTTTGGATTTACGGCGTATCCCGGCAGTATCAATCAAAAGATAGGATTTATCGCCGCGATGGCATAAGGTGTCGATGGCATCGCGCGTAGTTCCAGGAATTTCGCTCACGACCAGCCGATCTTCTCCGAGAAGACGGTTGATCAGGGAAGATTTCCCCACATTCGGCCTTCCGACTACCGCTATTTTAATGACTTCATCGGCCAGTTGGCTGGAACGATCCTCAAGGTCTGCGGGAAAAGCCCGAATCAGCTCATCCAGGAAATCCGGAACCCCATAATTGTGTTCGGCTGAAACCGGATACAATTGCTCGATTCCAAGGGAATAAAATTCAAATAGATTCACCTCGCGCTCTAAACCGTCGATTTTATTAACCACATAAAAAACGGGTTGGGAAACATCGCGCAGGAGTTCTATAACATCCCGGTCATAGGGAGAAACACCGGTCTTTCCATCCAGAACCATGACGATGACTGTAGCATCCTGAATGGCCTGCATGACCTGGCTGCGAACCAGAGGCGAAAATTCATCTCCGTCGCTGGTTAAAAAACCGCCGGTATCCACAACCGAAAACGCCACTTCTTCCCAGGTAGCCTCTCCATAATGGCGGTCCCGGGTGATGCCTGGCATATTGTCCACCAGGGCGTTTTTGGTCCGGGTGATGCGGTTGAACAAGGTTGATTTTCCGACATTGGGTCGGCCAACAAGCGCTACAACGGGTTTCATAATGGTTTCCAATTGATTGTTGAACCACAACGGGCAAGGTGAGAGTGTTTCTCAAAACCTGCGTATCCGCCTTTTAAAACTCCTTATTCTAAACAAAATATGCTCATCTTGCAATGATTTTAACGGCGAATTCCACCACTTTGAGACAGATGTCTGATATGCGACATCACCCTGACTTCCCGCCGCCTTCCAGTATTTGCTGAATAGCCACCATTGATGCCTCGTAGCGAATGAATTCGGTATTAAACGTCAGATCATAGTTGATGGGGTCCGCAATATCCGCATTAAAAGATTTACGAACAAAGGCTCTGCGCTTGGCTTCTTTCACGGTCACCCGTTTTCTGGCCTCTTCTTCAGAAATGTTAAACAGTCTGGAAAAGTTCAGTACGCGAAGGTCCACGGGCGCCACAATCCGGATGCTGAGTCTTTCATTAGGAGGAAGTATAAAATTGGCACCTCGCCCGATAATCACCGCCATGCCGTGCTTGCCGATTACGCTGACGACCTTCATGAGCTGTTTCAGATAAATTTCCGGCCACAGATAACGCCTGCTGACAAGGGTTGCAATAAAATCCTCGATCCCTGAAAGATGCTCTTTTTCAATGGATTCAATCACAGATGCACCGATATCCGCCCGATCTGCTATCTCCCGGATAATGTCCCGCTGAAACAAATCGTATCCCATTCGGTCGGCAATGCCTTTGGCGATCACCTGACCGCCACTGCCAGGCTCCGAAGAAACTGTTACCACCGTTATGCGGGAGGCATCGCCGTTTCTGCCTGCATTCGGCGTATTCTCCCACTTTTCCACAATTTCCTGAATAAATTTATCAAATGAGTGATTTGGCTTGTCCATATATCAAATCCTTGCCTGACTTTTTACCGTGAAAATACATACTGGTTGTATCATTCTTAAATTTCATCGAACGATCTTGCGCCCGCTAATCACAACTAAAATCGAAAGGATTCCCCCCCTTTGAAAAAGGGGGGCCAGGGGGGATTTAGTAGGCTATCAACCTGAAAAATCCCCCTCGATCCCCCTTTTCCAAAGGGGGAAGTACCATTTTCATATGTGGGGTAATCGAATTTAAGAAAGATACTCCTGGTTTTATTTTTATTCACGAAGATTTACGATATTCAGAGTTCCAAAAAAAAACTGAATTCTGAACTCTGTTTTATCTCATATAAATAATTCGGCGGCATGACAAGAAAAAAATGGAGATCAATTATTTATGTTCCAACCTTATTCAACCATGTTATAATCGTTTCTTAATCAGCCACATTGCCACAAAGACAAAAAATAATGCCGGATCCGATGATCCGGTACGGAACCAGCCATGACTGAGAACGATCTCTCACAGCTTCGCATAAACAAGTCCGGAATCCCGAACAGGTCTTCCAAACGAAAGCGCTATGTCCTCCCCGTTTTACTGGTGGGGCTTATGATAGCTACTGGATTTCTTTATAAAAAAGGCATCCTGACCCCTGCTGCTCAAGTTCAGACCGTCAGCGTACAGAAGATTTACCCTTCACAAACGTTTACGGTTCTGAATGCCAGCGGGTATGTGGTGGCTCAGCGAAAAGCCGCTGTATCAACCAAAATCACCGGCAGACTGGTATATCTGGCGGTAGAGGAAGGAAGCCGGGTCAAAAAAGGTGATATCATCGCCCGGCTTGAAAATGAAGATACCCTTGCAGTAAAAGATCAGGCATTGGCAGGCTTGAAAACCGCTCAATTTCAACTGGAGCAGTCCCTTGCGGAACTAACCGATGCAACATTATCCTATAACCGCAGCAAGGAACTCGTTGCTGCCGGTTATATCGCCAAGTCCGAATTTGATTCGGCGGATGCCCGGTTTAAGCGGGCCAAAGCCGGGGCTCGTGCGAATCAAGCTGCAGTATCAAACAGCCGGGCCGCCCTCAAGGGCGCTGAGGTCACCCTGGATTACAGCAATCTGCGGGCGCCTTTTGATGCCGTTGTACTGACCAAAAATGCCGACATCGGCGATATTGTCACCCCGCTGGGAGCAGCAGCCAACGCCAAGGCATCGGTTGTGGACGTAGCGGATATGGATTCTCTCAAAGTTGAAGTGGATGTCTCCGAATCCAATATCGAAAAAGTCTTTAAGCATCAGCCCTGTGAAATTCATCTGGATGCCCTTCCCTCCGAACGCTTTTCCGGAAAAGTTCACATGATTGTTCCCACAGCGGACCGCACCAAAGCATCGGTCATGGTAAAAGTTGCCTTCGATGTATTAAGTCCCAAAGTCCTTCCGGAAATGAGCGCGAAGGTGGCGTTTTTACTCCGGGAGATCACAGAAGCAGAAATGCAGCCAATGACGGCAGTTCCCACTTCTGTCATTGTTCATCGAAACAATCGGGCGGTCGTCTTCAGAATTGCCGGAGACAGAGCAGTTGGCGTCCAGGTGGTTCCAGGCAGGCGGATGAACGACATGAGTGAAATTCTGTCCGGCCTTAACATCGGCGATAAGGTCGTAACCTCGCCGACCGAAAATATAATCGAAGGAACAAGGGTCAAATTTGCTCAGTAATCATATTGCTGTTATTGAAATAACCGATCTTGTCAAATCCTATCGACGGGGCAGCCAGTCCATCCCGGTGCTGGAACATCTTTTTCTTAAAATCGAAGAAGGGGAATTTCTGGCGTTAATGGGTCCATCGGGTTCAGGGAAAAGCACTCTGCTTAATCTCATTGCCGGCCTGGATCAGGTGGATTCCGGAAGCATCAGGGTTGGGGGCGAAGAGATTACGGGCCTTTCGGAAATCGAGCTGGCAACCTGGCGCGCCGGTCATGTGGGATTTATTTTTCAATTTTACAACCTGATTCCCGTGCTGACCGCATTTGAAAACGTCGAACTTCCCCTGATGCTGACGGGCCTTTCAAAAAAAGCGCGAAAAGCGCATGTGGCCACGGCTCTTTCCCTGGTAAGTCTGCAGGACCGAATGGATCACTATCCCCGTCAACTGTCCGGCGGACAGCAGCAGCGGGTGGCAATTGCGCGCGCAGTGGTAACTGATCCCACCATTCTTGTGGCGGATGAACCCACGGGAGACCTGGACAGGCATTCCGCCGAAGATGTCCTGCGACTTATGGACCAGCTCTGCAGCGAACTGGGAAAAACCATTGTCATGGTTACCCACGACCCACGAGCTGCCCGAAAAGCCCACACCCTGAAATATCTGGAAAAAGGCGTTTTAACCGATGCTCCTCAAATTGCTGTTCCGGAATGCCTTTAGACACCGCCTGCGGACCCTGTTGACCATTGGAGGCATTGCAGTGGCTATTCTGGCCTTTGGTCTGCTGCGAACCGTCATCAGCGCCTGGTATGCCGGCGTGGAAGCCTCGTCCGCCAGCCGCTTAGTCACGCGAAACGCCATTTCCCTGATCTTTCCATTGCCCATTTCCTACAAGGAAAAAATCCGCAGTGTGGAAGGTGTCGGCGTTGTTTCCTACGGAAACTGGTTTGGGGGCGTTTATATTGATGAAAAAAACTTCTTCGCCAACTTTGCCATTGAACCCAGAACCTATTTTAACCTTTATTCGGAATATCTTTTGTCAGACGATGAAACCGCCGCATTCTTTCGGGAGAGAAAAGCCTGCGTGGCGGGTCAAAAACTGGCCAAACGCTTCGGTTGGAACGTCGGAGACACCATAACCTTGAGGGGAACCATATTTCCCGGCAATTGGGACTTTGTTCTTCGCGGCATTTACCAGGGAAAAGACAAAACAATTGATGATAACCAGTTTTTTTTCCACTGGGATTATCTCAACGAAACCTTGAAAAAAAATCTCCCCCGCAGGGCGGATCAGGTGGGATTTTATATGATTGGCTTGAAACGACCGGATCAGGCCGCCGCTACTTCTGAAGCCGTGGACGGACTGTTCAAGAATTCCTACGCGGAAACTCTTACCGAAACGGAAAAAGCCTTTCAACTGAGCTTTGTTTCCATGAGTGAGGCCATTATCACGGTCATTCAGCTTGTCTCTTATGTGATCATTGTCATTATCATGGCGGTTGTGGCCAATACCATGGCCATGTCGGTGCGCGAGCGCATGGGCGAATATGCTGTTTTCAAGACATTGGGATTTGGCAGGGGGTATCTCGCCGGCCTCATTCTGGGAGAATCCTTTACCCTGACATCCCTTGGCGGACTACTGGGTATTGGCGTCACCTTCCCAATAGCCAGCGCCTTTGCCCGGGCGGTTGGCCAGTTTTTTCCGGTATTTCATGTTTCCACGGAAACCATTCTGATGGATGTGGCGGCGGCGGTCATAGTCGGAGTTGTGGCCGCCGTTATCCCGATCTGGCGGGTTGTGCAGGTTCGCATCGCAGATGGCCTTGGAAGGATCGGGTAAATGAACTTGCTGTTTTTCTACAGCCTGAGAAATCTCCTTACCCGAAGACTGACCACAGCCCTGACGGCGCTTGGCATGGCCCTTGTTGTGTTTGTGTTTGCCGCCATCATCATGTTGGCCGAAGGTCTTCAGAAAACCCTGGTCGATACCGGCTCTTACAACAATGTCGTGGTCATTCGAAAATCATCGGGTTCTGAAGTTCAGAGCGGCATTGACCGGCTTCAGGCTTCCGTTGTCGAAACCCAGCCGGAAATCGGTATGGGGCAGGACGGCAAGCAACTGATCGCCAAAGAAATGGTTGTGTTGATCACCCTGGAAAAACAGGAATCCTTCAGCCGATCCAATGTGGTGATTCGAGGGGTTTCGGAAGCCTCACTGTCTTTAAGGCCCCAGATTCACATCCTCTCAGGCAGATTGCCTCAGCCAGGCTCTTCTGAAATCATGGTTGGTAAAAGCATTGCAAAAAGATTCAGGGGCGCAGGTCTGGGAGAATCCCTGGCTTTCGCCATGCGATCCTGGCGGGTTGTCGGCTTATTTGATGCCGGGTCAACTGGCTACAGCTCTGAAATATGGGGAGATGTTGATCAATTGATGCCTGCATTTCGACGGCCCGTGTATTCTTCCATTTTGTTTAATTTGAGAAACACGAACGAATTCGAAGCAGTACAATCCCGGATTCAGGGTGATCCGCGACTGACCCTGGAAGCCAAACGCGAAACCGTGTACTACAAAGAACAGTCTGAAGCCATGGCCACATTTTTAAGGATTCTGGGCATGTCGCTCACCATTGTTTTTTCCATCGGTGCCGTGGTTGGGGCCATGATTACCATGTATGCGGCGGTTGCCATGCGTACCGGAGAAATTGGAACCCTTAGGGCTCTGGGGTTTCGACAAAGCGCCATTTTAACAGCATTCCTGCTGGAATCCCTGCTTCTTGGCACCATCGGCGGATGCACCGGACTCTTTTTCGCCTCTTTTTTACAGTTTTTCACCGTATCCACTACCAATTTTCAAACCTTTTCCGAGCTTGCCTTCAGCTTCGCCCTGACTCCCGGCATCGTGATCAAATCCCTGTTGTTTTCACTTATCATGGGCTTTGCCGGAGGTGTGCTTCCGGCCTTTCGCGCATCCAGAATGAACATCATTGCAGCGCTCAGGGAAGCATAGAAAATCAGAATGCAGATGGCTCACAGCATCAACACAGATTTTTACCGTGAAAATACTTTTAAACCACGAAATACACGAACCCAGTCGGGGCGACCGGCCGGGCGCCCACACCGCCTTCTCGTGATTTTCATTCATGGG